>NZ_JBEOPM010000009.1:0-165011 GCF_040310165.1 Shewanella sp. AC91-MNA-CIBAN-0169 | reverse complement strand
GGGTTCCTCTTTATTAAAAGCAAGCTATCCCTCTTCTAGATTCAAGACCAAATGCCAAACCGACAAATATAAGGCCTTTTTATTTGGGCGTAAGATAGGGCTCTGAACCCCGGGTTCCTCTTTATTAAAAGCAAGCTATCCCTCTTCTAGATTCAAGACCAAATGCCAAACCGACAAATATAAGGCCTATGTATTGGGGCGCAAGATAGGATTTTGAGCCCCCAAGGCTCCTCTTTATTAAAAGCAAGCTATCCCTCCTCAAGATTTAAGACCAAATGCCAAACCGACAAATATAAGGCTTATTTATTGGGGCGCAAGATAGGATTTTGAGCCCAAAGGCTCCTCTTTATGAAAAGCAAGCTATCCATCCTCATTAACAATTTTGAGCTTTACCTGCATTAAGTGAATATTGTGAGCATTGATACCGGAAACGACGACAAGGCACCACAAATTGTCAGCGCAGGCTGTGCGCTTAAGTATCCCCTCCAAAAAACACAACACATCCTCATATTTGATTGCTATCAAGTTTCTCAGCTGTGTTGAATTCCGTAGGCGACCGATAAGTCACTAATTCAAAACTAGTTTTTTTATGTGTCGATTGAGGTTGATGAATTGAGTACATCGAGCAGAGCTGTCGCCAAAGCAATGGAAATGAGCTATGTTACTTGTTCAGATGATGGGTGGCACAGTTTTTTCTACCGTTTAGGTCTTGGATATAGTGTAAAAAATTGAAGCTCTAATCTCATTTTGTTTTTCGTTTTATTAATATTTTTTTCGCTCATTAACTAAGTGATTTGCTTTGATACTTAATCAAGCTTACCTTATATTAAAGAATATCTGTTCGTTAAAACTGTTTTAGTATTGAAGTTAAAAAACAGTAATAAGTAGACTTTTGTGATTGATTAAAAGGCAAAAAGTTCTTATTTACAAAAGCTGATTAATCCATAACTTTTTATCCCAAACAGTATAAAGGCCATGCACAAGAATACGATAAGCCAAGAGGTTAATGAGTTAGTTTTAGATGCGACTAATGTTGGCGTCTGGGATTGGCGTGTTGAAAATGATGGTCTTGTTTGTAATGAACGTTGGGCTGAGATTATAGGGTATACCTTATCGGAGTTAATGCCTGTTGATTACCAAACTTGGCTAGATGTATTGCACCCAGATGATTTGCCTAGGGCAATTAAAAATTATGACTATCATTGTCAAGGCCAAAGCGAACTTTGTGAGTTAGAAGTTCGTATGAAACACAAAAGCGGTCATTATGTTTGGGTATTGTCTACAGGCAAAGCTATTGCATGGGATGTTGAAGGCAAGCCGACACGAATGATTGGCATGCACCAAGAAATAACCTTTCGTAAGCGGCAGGAAGAACTACTTGCAACCACAACCGAGTTATTGAGAGAATCTCAAGAGATAGGCAAGCTAGGTGGCTGGCAACTCAACTTGCATAACGGTGACTTGATTTGGACAGATGAAACTTACAGAATTTATGAAACAACTCCGCAAGAATATATTCCTACCGTTGAAATGGGGGTAAGTTATTTATTACCCGATTCCAAAAAATTATTCCAAGAAGCGCTTGATGCTGCGATTCAACTTGGCGAAGAGTACGACTTAGAGCTTGAAACTTATACCACCAAAGGACGAAAGATTGACGTTAGAACGACTTGTCATATCACGTATGTCGATGGTGTTGCTGAAAAATTAAGTGGTATATTTCAAGATATTACCGACGAGAAAAATAATCAACGCAAACTTGAAAAAAGTAATCAGGTATTAAAAGAAGTAAATGAGAAGTTAAAGTTTGCAGCCAACTATGATCCACTAACACATTTGCCAAACAGAAATTTGTTAGCTGATCGAATGCAGCAAGCGCTTATCAAAGCGCAGCGTAATAGCAAACAAATAGCTATAGCCTTCCTAGACTTGGATGGCTTTAAAGAGGTAAATGATGCTTACGGTCATGATATAGGAGATGAGTTTCTTTGCCTTGTTGCAAATAGGTTTAAAACTGCAATACGAGAGGATGATACTCTTGCCAGGTTTGGTGGCGATGAGTTTGTTTTGATTCTTGATGATTTAGACTGTCATCATCAAGCAACAGAAATATTACAGCGAATACTTTCTTCAATTACAGAAATATTTATTATTGAAAATAAGCGCCTTTCTATAACTGTGAGTATTGGCGTGACATTTTTCCCACAGGATAATAGTTACCCAGACATACTTATTCGTCATGCTGATCAGGCTATGTATCGGGCTAAAGAGCAGGGAAAGAATTGCATTCATGAATTTGACTTTGAAAATGATGTAGCGATAAAACTCCAGTATCGAGAGTTAGAATACATAAGCAATGGATTTAATAACAATGAGTTTTTGTTATTCTACCAACCCAAAATTAATATGGAAACTAATGATATTATAGGTTTAGAGGCCCTTATTCGTTGGCAACATCCGACAGAAGGTCTTTTGTCACCCTTTCGCTTTTTGCCCTACATTGAAGAAGAGCCTCTAGCAATTGAGTTAGGTAAATGGGTAATTGACCAGGCAATAAAGCAGCATAATGAATGGCGACGCTTAGGAATAGTTATACCTATCAGTGTCAATGTCAGTCCATTACAACTTCAGCATGAAGATTTCATTAAACAATTAAATGAAATCTTATTTCTCAACACGAGTTTTCAAGCGGGTCAGCTTGAATTTGAAATTTTAGAATCCAGTATTATTAAAGATACTCAGCACATCGCTGAGGTTATTAGTCAATGTAAACAGTTAGGGATACGTTTTTCGTTAGATGATTTTGGTACGGGGTATTCATCTTTAAGCTATTTGAGAAAGTTAAAGACTGATGTTATAAAAATAGATCAATCTTTTGTCATTGACATGTTAGATGATATGGATGATCAAGCCATTGTAAAAAGTGTCATTGAATTATCGAAGACCTTCGGTCGTTCTGTGATAGCAGAGGGGGTTGAAACCCAAGAGCATGGTCGGCAATTACTTAAAATGGGATGTCAATTAGCACAAGGTTTCGGTATAGCAAGGCCAATGCCAGCAAGCTCAATCCCTGAGTGGATTAATTTATGGAATACGTCTCCTCCTTGGATTTGTAAATGAGGGTTATGAGTTAGTCTTTAGTGTGTGTAGATCTTTGTGTGAAAGCATATGAAAGCTATTTTTCAACAACTGTAACCGTTATCAGCGCTTATAAAGCAGTAGGTTATCGATCTCATGTGTTCACCTAAAGTCATGTACGAGATAATAATATCACCTCTATTTAGGTGGCCAAAATAACTATGTCACTTGTATCTCTACACTAACGCAAGTAGGTATTATTAAGGTCTCGATATAAGGCTTTTATCGCATATCTTAACCATTTTATTTTTGGATTTTGATTGTTTCGTTTATGCCAAATCATGGTGAAGGGAATCATCAATTTATCTTGTAATGCTTTATCTACCGGAATAGGTAAACACACTAAATCTGTGTGTATATTACGACAGTAGTGCTGACAATATTGTGGTGCAGTGGTAATCATGTTGTGACCAGACTGAGCTGTCATAAACAAAGATTGTTCGAACGTGGCCATGGTTAATTCAATATTACGGCTTAAGCCCATTTCTATTAATACTTCATCTAATGCCCAGGTTTCAGACTTTTCCCATGTGATGTTAATTTGTGGATATTTTACAAAAGTATCAATATTCCAATCTTCTTTTAAGGCTGGGTGATCTTTATGTAAATACACTAAGGGGAGGTCGGTAAATAATACTTCGTAATTGATAAAGTAAGGTAAAAGTTTAATCGATTCTTTTGATCTTGGGTGGCTCTCTCGGCCAGTAAAACCAATGTCAACTTCTCCTCGAATAATAGCTTCAATTGAATCATAGTCCCAGTTATGAACTTTGACTTTAGCGTCTGGATACTGCTGAAATATTTGCTGTGTAAGCTGATTAAACATCGTCAGCAGCAATGGCGATTCCATCGCAAGATTAAAGCGCACACCGTTAGGGATCTCATCGCCGCGTTTGGCGAGTATTTGACTGCTGACTTGTAACCAGTCAGCAAGCTCTTGTTCCATACTGATGGCGAGTGACGTTGGGCTAAATCCATGAGGTGTTTTTATAAACAAAGGGTCGTCAAACCATTCTCGTAACTTGCTGAGAGATTTGCTCACCGTTGACGGCGTCACGTTCAGTTTTTTTGCTGTTTTAGTGACGCTTAATTCTTGTAGTAACAATTGCAGAGTGATCAGCAAGTTTAGATCAAGGCGTGCTAATGATTTCTTCATTGGAAATACTCGGCAGTGGTGAGGGAATGAATACTATTAAAACAGCGCTGATAACGCCACCCATTAACAATATTAATATCAGCATATTCAATGCACTTATACCAAGCAAGCCTAATAGCCAAATATACAAAGCTGAACTGCAAATTTGAGCCACTCCGAGCATAGAACTGGCGACACCCGCTCGATAACGATAGGGGCTAAGCGCTTGGCTCATTACCACACCAAACCCAATTGAAAATCCTGCACAGATAAGACTAAGACCAAATAGACTGATAAATTGGCTATCGGCACTGAGTTGAGTCTGCCCGAGGATGATTGCGGCAGACACAAATAATAATTGAGATACCAGCATCAAGCTACGTTGCTTGATATATGTCAACGCCAATGGCATAGCAAATGAGGTGAGCATACTAACAAGTGCCGTTAATGCCATCGCAATTGAATACTCGCCGCGACTAAAGCCCATGATATTCATGATCAACATTGGCGATACATTTACAAACGTAAGAATTGCTGTAACGGCAATGGCACTAATGAGTAGTCGGCTTAAAAAGAATCGTTGGTAAAAGGATTCTGCCGCAGTTGTGGATTGGGTTGTTGATTGAGTTGTTGATTGAGTGAAGGGGTGGGCTATCGATGGATCAGTTGTTTCGACTGTTGTTACATTAGCTCGTGATGATTGGCGTGTAGTATTGGTTTCTTTTAAAACAAATACTGACATTAAACACACCACTCCACCCATGGCTGCCATAGTAATAAACAGACTTGGCCATGGAAGGCTAAGCATGATCAAATGACCAATCACCGGGGCGATAACGGGCATGATGCAGGTAATTCCATTGACCATAGATAATACTTTTGCTCTGCGTTTATCGTCCAGCTTGTCACGTAAAATAGCAAACGCGACCACGTAACAACTGCCAGCGCCAATACCTTGAATAAAGCGGACGATTAAAAAAGATTGGCTGTTTTCTACTGTACTGCCCATGAACGAAGCTAATGTAAAAATAATAGCGCCAGTAATTGCTATGGGTCGTCTGCCGATAACGTCTGATAATTTACCGGCAAATACCATCGTTGTGGCCATACCCGCTAAATACACAGAAAAAGCGATATGGAGTTGTGACTCACTTGCACCTAAGTCTTTGGCGATTTGTGGTAAACCAACTAAATAAAGGTCAATTGCAGTGGGATAAAGCAGAACCAGCGCGAAGCTACACAGTATAAATCTAGTCATAAAACCCTCACTTAATGTTGCAAGGATAATAGATTGAAAGGTTTGTAGGTACGAGTTGCCATTTTGACAACAGGTATTTCTATTTACGACATCTCATTGATTAATTTGAATCTACTCACGTTGATTACATCAGCAGAAATGTCTTGATAAAAATGAGCTGCAGAGCATCGCTAAGCGTATTGAGTTCGCAGACTTCAGAGCTTTATTCAATCGAGCTCGCGGTTTTTATACGCTCACTCTTTAGATTAGGCCGTAAAAAAGGTTTGCTGAAATTATTGAAACGATGCTCCGGTCTTTATTCATCATGGAGTCAGAAAACTGTTGAGCATCAACTATACTATTACCATTAATGATTGAAGTTGATTTTTAGTTATCACCTTAAAAATCAAAGTGTCAATTGTCGAAAGCCGTTGTCTTTAGCGCTTGTTATTCATGTTTTTAATTTTACTGACTCAATTTTACGCTTCAAATTTTACCGAAAAGTACCAATACACTTAATTACACAAAAGGTCTTAACAATGAGAATAATAAGCCGTCTTTACTTTGGCTTTGCAAGTTTACTGGTCATTATGGTTGGTATAACCTTGTTTGGTTTACTCAAAATAAGTATCGCAGACAATAATTTAACCAAATTGTCAGAGCAGACAGCAGTTGAACAGCGCCAAGCGATTAATTTCAGAGGCAGTGTGCATGATCGAGCCATTTCAATTCGAGATGCCGTATTAGTCAATAATGCTTCACTGTCACAACAGCATCAAAATGATATTAATCGTCTTAAACAGTTTTATCTCACAGCTGCAAAAACACTTAATACTATGTATGCCAACGTGCAGCACAGCAATAAAGAGTTAAGCTTACTGCAAGCGATTAAAGACATTGAAGTGACCACGCTAGCGGCTACTGAAACCTTGTTGCAGATGGTTAATTCGAGCCGTAATGATGCTGCGACAGAGCACCTATTAGTGGTAGTTTCACCTTTATATAGCGAATGGCTAAAAAGAATTAATAAGTTAATTGATTATCAAGAAGCGCAGATTCAACAACAAGTTTCAGCAGCGCGTGAGCAAACAACCAGTTTTCAGTCGGTGATGCTCGTTGTAACCGCCATTGCACTATTTATTGGGTGTATGGTGGCGTTAACTTCTGTTAAGCGCTTAAAAAATATTATTGGCGGCGAGCCGGAATATGCAGCCAGTGTGATCCAACAAATCGCTTCAGGTGATCTCACGGTAAAATTAACCGTTAATTCTTCTCAGAGTATATTAAGTGCAGTGCAGGATTTAACCGTTAACCTGACCGACATAACCCAAAATTCCATGTTGGCCGCAAATAAGTTACTTGCGGCGTCTAAAGATTTATACCAAACGGCAAAGCAAAACGAACACCTCATTAATAATCAAAAATTAGCGACCGATAATGGTGCTGCAGCGATCACCCAGATGTCGAGTACCGTTTCAGAAGTCGCAAACCATACCAGCGAAGCTGCGCTACTATCACAAACGGCCACAAATGAGTTTAATGCAGGTCAGATTGAAGTGACTAAAACACAGACTGATATTGATGCGTTAGCCGTTAAAGTAAGTGAAGCGGCACAGATCATTGATTTACTGTCACAAGACAGTAAAGAAATTGGATCTGTGTTAGATGTGATTCAAGGTATTGCTGAACAAACTAATTTGTTGGCCTTAAATGCGGCCATTGAAGCTGCACGTGCAGGTGAACAAGGCCGAGGTTTTGCCGTTGTTGCTGATGAAGTGCGTAATCTTGCTCAGCGTACACAAGAATCAACAAGACAAATCCAAGCTGTAATTGAAAGCATGCGCGCCAGTTCTGTTAAAGCTGTGACTGTTATGAACGAAGGTCAAGAGCAGGCCAATAGTAGTGTTCAACAAGCTAAAAACGCTGGAGAATCATTACAGGCTATCAATATATCGGTAATTAAAATAAGCGATATGAATATCCAAATTGCCACAGCAGCAGAGCAGCAGTCTGTGGTTGCTGCGGATATAAATCAAAACTTTATTCAAATTACTCATTCAGCATTATTGGCTCAGCAAGAAGCCGGTAAAATTACCGCGGCCAGTTATCAACTTGAAGAGCTTGCTAAAAGCTTAGAGTTAAATGTAAAGCAGTTTAAGACCGAAATATAGTTATTCGTTCTGTGAAAGGGTTACAGATTAACGCTGACAAATCACTCATGTTATTTGTCAGCGTTAATTTAATCAATGTTGAGCTTAATTAACTTTAGGCTTAATCAATTTTAGGTTTAATCAACTTTTGGCTTTATCAATATGGCTTAAGCACAGGCTGATTTTATTTCTATCTCAACCTTACCAATAACCAAGTACTTTCCACCACAGTCCGCCGACAACACCCCAAATGGTTAAATTGACAACACTCATAATAAAGCCCATTACCCACCAGTCTTCCATTGATACGTAACCGGAGCCAAAGATAATCGGTGAGGTGCCAGTGGCATAATGCGTGAGCGACATCATTAAAGATGATGCGCCTGCAAGGAGTAAACCTAGGTATAAAGGTGGGGCACCTAATGCGATGCCAGCGGCGAAGAATGCTGCAAACATGGCGGTAATGTGCGCAGTGGTGCTGGCAAAAAAGTAGTGTGCATAAAAGTAAACCACCACCAATATGATCACTGAAATCATCCAGCTGACACCAATTTGGGCGATATTGGTTTCAACCACACCAGAAAACCAATCGACTAATCCCAGCTTATTTAAGAACGTTGCCATCATGACTAATGCTGAAAACCACACCACGGTATCCCAAGCGGCTTTTTCTTTAAGCACATCTTCCCAACTCAGTACCCCGCTAATTAACAAAATGGATAAGCCTAAAAATGCGACTGCAGTGGTATCAACCGCAAAATCCGCCCCTAATATCATGGCAGGTACTCCTGCCCATAAGATCAGTAATAGCGAGAACACACTCACCATGATTTTTTCAGCAAAAGTCATAGGGCCCATCTCAGCCAACTTTGACTTAGCATAAGCTGTTGCGTCTGGCGTGCGCTTTATTTCTGGGGGATAAACCGCATAGATAACCAGTGGCATTAGCGCAATACAAAGCAAACCTGGCAATAATGCTGCCAGTGCCCATGTGCCCCAAGTAATACTGATATCTGCACCTGTGGCATCAGCAATCAATTTGACTATTAATGGGTTAGGTGCAGTCGCGGTAATGAACATTGCCGAGGTAATGGGGTTGGTATGATAATTCACTAAGGCAAGATAATGGCCTATTTTGCGTGATGTTCCTTCTTCTGGAGACGAGCCCAAACTCGCTGCAATTGACTTCATTATAGGGTGAATAATTCCGCCGCCTCGTGCCGTATTACTGGGTGTGACAGGTGCAATGACCAGCTCTGATAACGCTAACGCATAGCCAATACCAATGGTTTTTCGCCCAAACAAAGCAATAAAGTAATAGCCAATACGGTTCCCTAAACCTGTTTTAGCTAATCCGCGTGAGATGATAATCGCAATACCAATTAACCAAATCAGTGAGTTTGAAAATCCACTTAAGGCATCCTTAATGGCATCAGCTGGCTTGTCATTGGTTACGCCTGTTAATGCAACGAGTGTAATGGCTAATATGGCAATAGCCCCAATAGGCATCGCTTTACCAATAATTGCGACAATAGTACCAATAAACAAAGCCAATAAATGCCAGGCATTGGCCGACACACCTTCCGGTGAGGGGACGATGAACCAAAGAAATATAATTATCGCAATTGAAATCAGACCTGGAACAATTCGGATGTCGGTAGTTTTCATTGCAGTATCCTTAGGTTTGAGAATACACCTTTAGCAATGACAATAAATGTCGTTATCATTTGGTCAATTGTTAAAGCGGATCGGAGCAGTAACTCGATACTAAGTCTTTGTGATATTTAAATTTGTGAAGTTATTCTCATTGTTGATATGTGTCATATTTAGTTTTCTATTCAATTGTTTATTGACTCGCTGGCTGTGTTGATTGACGTGACTAATTGGCTAGAAAAACAATATATGATTACACCGATAATGCTATTTTTATCGAATTTGGCGATTGGAGGGCTTTTTAACCTCATTTACATTGGTATATACAAAACTGCTGGTTATTCATAATTTCTGCGTAGTTGCTACACATTTCATTGTTAAGCTTTATCTTATATTTACGCCTATGAGATATGACATGAATTCTTCACCTTTAAGTTTGCTTACTCTTGCCATCACCTTAGCATTAACCTTGGGGTTAACTGGCTGTGGCGGTTCTGAAGACAGCACCGATGTAACAGATGCAACCAGTTCAACCGATACTTCAACTGATACTGACACTGATACGGGAACAGAAGATTTAGGCAGTGGCATTTTACATACTGCGTACTATGAGTTTGATGATAACAACGTCAATGTGTTGCTCAGTGGCACGAACGTTGTTATTGAAACCAATGGTATGCCTAACCATACATTGCCTTATTGGTCTGCTAGTAATGAGCTGCATGTTGAACCTACTGTTACTTCTTACGCATAAATGCCCCCTGGCTACATTGATGACTTTGTGGGGACCTATACGTTAACGGTAGATAACAGCCCATCTAAAGCAACATCAACCTCTGCTACCGGCTTAGGTGCAATTGTATCTAAATTATTTTGACTCTTCGGTTGATAAAATCTTGGCTAGTTGCTTTCGATAAACATTATGCGTAACGCTGCTGCTTTACTCGTTTTTAGGTTTATTTTCTAGCTGACTTAAATGCTGCTTAATAAGCTTTATCATTGCTTGAGCCGCAAATGATAGATGTTTCTGTTTACGCCAAAACAATGATAACTCCCAGCGTAAATCTTCACTGGCTAAGGGGACATTCACAACCGCTTCGACCCGGTATCGTTCAGCAATAATTTTTGGCAGTATCATTACTCCAGAGCCTGCCGCGACTAGTGCAATGCCAAAATCAGCATGACTGACTCGAGTGATATTTTGGGGTTTAAATCCCGCTTTGGCACAAGCTTCAAGCACTAGCTCATATAAGGCGTATTCTGGCTCAAACATCACTTGGGCCAATTGATCAAGCTCACTTAACTGTAACGTTTCTTTACTCGCAAGTTTATGGCCTGCGGGTAATACAACCACCATTGACTCATTGCGAATACGAATACCACAAAACTCATCATCGAAATCAATAATCCCTGTCGCAAGTTCTATTTCATCTTTGTGTAAGGCTGCCGTTTGCTCTATACCGCCGCGCACCAATAATTGCAGATCAATACTCGGATATTGTTGTCTAAATTGAGCTATCACAGGGGCAAATAACTCTGCACTGCCTAATGGAGCTAGCCCTAATTTTAGTGAACCACCACTTAAATTACGTAAACAATCCAGTTCAGCCATCATCAGTTGACGGGCTTCCATTAACTTTGAGGCATGGCGATAAACTACTTTCCCTGCTTCAGTTAGCCTGATTTGCGAGCCACGCTTTCCGCGTTCTAGCAATATCATATCAAGCTCTTCTTCCAGTAAGCGTATTGCTTTTGAGAGGGCAGGTTGAGTCACAAATGCTGTGTGACATGCTTTAGCGAAACCGCCAGCATTAACAACCTCTATGAAATAGTGCAGTGTTTTAAGATCCATTAACATAACCAAAAGTGATGTAGTCAATCATTAATATTCATTTTTTTTATCAATTAAGCAAGGGTAAACTCCGCATATCAACTAAATAACCATTGTGTGAAATCAAATGTTATCTCTACTGAATACTCATCGTACCTATTTAAAGTGTAAAACAACCTTAGTCATCCAAGTGGGTGGTCTATGTTTTTTTGCATGGTTATGCCAGTGGGCAGCTCTCTGTGTTCATTCGATTATTCCAGGAAGTGTTATTGGGTTAGGTGTTCTATTCATCTTATTGTCTTGCCATTGGGTGCCTGAAAAAATTGTTAACCAAGGTTCAGCATGGTTAATCGGTGACTTGCTATTATTTTTCATTCCTCCTGTTGTCGCTATTACCAAATATCAGTCAATACTCGAAAGCTATGGTGCAGAGTTGATTGTATGTATGTTATTGGCGAGTACGAGTGTGTTATTGGGTACTGCGTTTATTGTCGATAAGCTATTTAAATTTGAACGTCAGCAACGTTTAAACAGCATTACATCTCAGCGCTTACGTGCTGTTTAAAATTGAATATAATGGGGTGTAACAATGAATAGTTCGTTATTAGGTGTATTGTGTTTATTACTCACGTTAGTCGGTTATTATTTTAGTAAGCGCTTGTATTTACGCCAGCAACGCATTTGGTTCGCCCCCATTATTTTAGCCCCTACTATTATTTTGTTGACTGTAGTGATATTTCAAATTCCATTGGTCGATTATTTTCAATTTACCCATTGGCTACCCGCGTTATTAGCGCCTGCGACTATTGCCTTTGCAGTGCCAATTTATAGAGAAAGGGCTCTGATTAAACGTTATCCGTTAACCATAAGTGTTGGCGTATTAGTGGGGTTATGTTTAGGCGTTGGGTCATCATGGTTGATTCTCCATTTCACTCATATGCCGGCAGAACTATCTAAAAGCCTCATTGTAAGATCGGTTTCAACTCCCTTTGCTATTGAAGCAACAAGCGCATTTGGTGGCGTCCCTGAATTAACCGCAATGTTAGTGTTAGTGACAGGTATTATGGGTATGCTCATTTGCGATCCTCTTTTTAAAGCTGCCAACATAAAAAGCAGCTTGGCACGAGGAATATCATTAGGCGCATCAGCCCATGGTGCAGGAGCCGCTAAAGCGAATCAAATTGGCCGAGAAGAAGGCGTCGTCGCAAGTTTAACCATGATTTTTACTGGCATAGCCATGGTGATAACCGCGCCTTTATTTGCGTTACTGTTTAATTAATCTCATATCTGTTTCGACAAATCGTTACGCGATAAAAACTTTCGCTACGATGGAAATATAGAGTTCTTGCTCACTCGTCACCGCGCTAGAATGCAATTTTATGTACATTATGGCGCAATGTTGATGTTATTAGCATCTTTAAAATCGAATCAAATCGATAGATAAACCTACTCGGATTGATGCTTTCATCACCTATGTTGGTGAGTTAACTGCCCAGGTTAATCAGTCAATCAATATCGTCCGCAATAAGAGCAATAAAACCCACATATTTGGCATGATGATATGGCCTCAGATGTAAGGTTGCGCTTTATTCTTTGTAAGTGGTACTCATAACCGCAAACTCTCCATCACTCCATCTCACATCGGCTTGTATAGCCTCACTGGCACCTGTAACTCCTTCCAAGTGAGTTTTTCTGCCAACGTATCCGTTGGCAATCCTGTTCATCTATGCGCTCCCACTAGAATCTATATTGCGTTAGAAACATTGTTTGTTATGCAAACTAAAAGCCAACTAAATTCAAGAGTGTCTGAAAGAACCGTGGCAATTTTCAGCATGAGATCACGCGCTCATAATCAACACATTCAGATTGGTATGTAAATTAATTACTGTATTCTCGTTTTGTAATTACTATTTTTTTAAACAAAATAACGATTTTGCTACATCAAATAGTGCATTTATTTTTGACGATGCATTGCGCTTTCCAATTGACTAAAAGAAGTATTCAATGAAAAGTATAAATTCTCTCATAACAGCCTCAGTACTGTTACTTATTTGCAGTAGTTCAGTACAAGCCGAAAATTTCTCCGCGGATAACTATTTGTTCGGTGATATTGGTGGTATCCGAAGCCAGATGCATAATGCCGGTATCGACGTTAGCTTAGGTTATACCTTCGAAACCGGAGGCAACTTAACAGGTGGCCAACATCATGCCACTAGTTATGCAGATCAAACCGTTCTTGGTGTTAACTTCGACCTCGAAAAATTATTAGACTTGTCCGATGCCAACTTCCATTTGTCACTGACCAATAGAGGTGGGCAGAGCCAGAATATTAATGATAAAGCTGAAATCGGCCAGTTAATGCAATCTATAGAAGTGTTTGGCCGCGGCAGAGTGACCCGTATTTCTGAGTTTTATTATGAGCAAAAACTACTTAGTGGCGACCTCAATATTAAGTTAGGCCGTATGAATGTTGGCGCTGAATTTGGTGCTTTCCAATGTGAATTTGCCTATCTTGGATTCTGTGGATCCCAATTCGGTAATGTTAATTCCACGGTTTACAACTGGCCTATAAGCCAATGGGCGGGTGTCGTCAAGTATCAGCTAGCGCCAGAATGGTATTTAAAGACCGGGGTTTACCAAATGAACCCAAGCTGGCTTAAAAATAGTCAAAATCTTAATTTAGGCAGTCCTCATGGCACTTTGGGAGTGACGATTCCTGTAGAACTTGCTTGGATGCCCAACCTCAATGACTTACCAGGTACTTATAAACTGGGTTATTGGCATGATACCGTTGGAGGTGAAGATCTTTACTACAATCAAGATGGTAATCCCTTGATTATTGATGGTGGCAAAGCACGTCAACATGACAGTAAAGATGGTGCTTATTTTGTCGCAGAGCAACAGGTTACTGCTGTAGATGGTGATTCTGTCCGCGGTCTTAGTGTGTTCCTTATGGGGACGTTGAACGATCAAGATATCACTACTGTGGATAAATCATTGGCATTAGGGGTGAATTATCAAGGTCCATTTGCTGCTCGTCCGACAGATAAATGGGGCTTAGCCGCTAAATACCTACATGTGAACGATAGCATAGCTGATAGCGCTCAGCTTTATAATGACAATCACGCACTTTATATGCCTATCCAGGAAACAGAGACGGTCATTGCTAGCTATTACAAATTTCAAGTGACTAAGTATTCTGCTATTCGTCCTGAAATTCAGTACATACATAATCCAGGTGCTATCAGTGAGAATAATGATGCTTGGGTTGTCACTCTCAAAGGTGATATTGCATTTTAACTAAAGCTGAAATACAACATGCACTCTAAAACAGCTTAAATTAACGCTAATATAAGTAACCGTTATTGTAGATGTTTTAGATTCGATTATAGATGAATAAACGCAAGGCTAAATACAGAGGTAACGTTTTCAATCTGCGCTGGGGGTTGTTAACGTTTTGGGATGTTGGTAACAATTAAGTAATTTTGTTACCGATGTCATATCTCGGAGATCTGGTTGGGACATCACATCTTACCTTTGGTAAATTAGTGCCAGATCACTAAGGTATTCACTGCGATTATCCGTGATATTTACCTAAAGAATATCGTCGTCCCTACACATTAAGGAGTGGCAATCGTTGGTCTCCTTAAAAACGTTCATTTAGTTGTGCTAATAGTCAGATTGATAAGGGAGTAGTGAGTAATCATGTAAGCAGCAGCTTTTCATTTTTACTATTTTCACTGCAAAAAATAAAAAACATTAATATTATGCAGTTAAGTGTTTAATTCGGAGTTCCAATGAATAAAAAAACTTCAACCACAATTCAGTTGCTGGCCCCTTTTACGGGGGTGTGCTGTCCACTGAGTCAGGTTCCTGATGCCGCATTTTCCCAAAAGATGGTGGGTGATGGATTAGCGATAGACCCTACAGAAAACATTCTTCACGCCCCATGTGACGCCACCGTTACTCAAATACATCCTTCTAAGCATGCCGTGACTTTATTAACGGCGACTGGCATCGAAATTCTGCTTCATATAGGTGTCGATACCGTTAAATTGAAAGGCGAAGGATTTACGGCATTAGTGAAAGTGGGTGATGCTGTAAAAGCTAAAACGCCACTGATTGAGCTGGATTTAGATAAAGTGGGTTGCGGTGTAAAAAGTTTGCGTACCGTCATACTGCTCACGGATATGACCAGAATTATTACATTAACACCAACGACTGAACAATTTGTCAACGCGGGCGATCTGTTATTTAGTGCAGAGGTATCAGCGGCAGTTCGTGCTGTAACAAAGTCAGATGACATGGTCAGTTCTGCGCCAATAGTGGTTATTAATCCAACCGGTATTCATGCTCGGCCTGCTGCTGCCATTGTCACTGCGATTAAAGCATTTGACTGTGACGTGATGATTGATAAAGCAGGCAAGCAAGCAAATGCTCGAAGTGTGGTTGGTCTTATGGGGTTAGACATCGCTTTTGGTGAGCAGATTGTTATTCTCGCTAAAGGTAAAGATCAGCAAGCGGCAATAGCAGCATTATCTGAGGCGATAAGCACTGGTTTAGGTGAAGAGGGCGCCGATGCTTCACTTGTGACTAAGAACGTTAAAAGCGACTTCGATCCTTTTTCCGAACCATCACTACTACTACAAACGAGCCAAGATCCACGTCAGCTGATTGGTGTGGAGGCATCTCCCGGTCAAGTTAAAGGGCGTTTATACGTGATTAAAGCTGAAGTGCCTAAGTTTGACACTTTTGCCGACGATGCACAGGTTGAACAGCAAACTTTAGACGATGCAATGAAGGTGGCTAATCAAACCTTAGTCGAACTGGTTGAAGAGCTGCATAACAAGGATATGGGGCAAAAAGCCGATATTTTTGTGGCCCACCAAGAGCTAATGTCAGATCCTGATTTGTACGATGACTGTATTATTGAATTACAGCAAGGTAAGTCGGCCCCTTATGCTTGGAGTAAGAGTATTTGTCGCCAAGCGGACAAACTTGCTGGAATGGAAAACCCATTACTCGCAGGACGTGCCACAGACCTTATCGACGTTGGTAATCGGGTTTCACGCATTATGGCGGGATTGTCTCAGGATACTATTCCGGCTGAACTCCCTGAAAATACCATTTTAGTCGCCAAAGATTTAACCCCTTCAGATACTGCCAAACTAAACCCCGCATTTGTTAAAGGAATTTGCACCACTTTAGGAGGGGCATCGAGCCACAGTGCTATTTTAGCTAGAGCAATGGGTATTGCTGCTATGGCTGGTGTTGAAGCTAAGATCATGACCTTGCACGGTACTGAGGTGTTACTCGATACAGCAAAAGGTTATCTATTATTGTCGCCAACAGAAGCTGAAATGGCGCAACTTGATGTGATTAAAAATGCCGCTGAGCAGCAGAAAGCCTTGGCTTTAGCGCACAAAGATGAGACAGCCGTTACCTTAGATGGAGTGCGATTTGAAATTGCCGGCAATATCGCTAAAGTCAGTGATGCCCAAAAATTAGTTGAAATGGGAGGCGAAGCGGTTGGTTTATTGCGTTCTGAATTCCTTTATCAAGACCAATCAGTTGCACCTTCAGAGGATGATCAGGAACAAGTCTATCGTGCGGTACTGCAAACGTTAGGACCGCGTCCTCTAGTTGTGCGTACGCTAGATGTAGGAGGAGATAAGCCGTTGGCCTATTTACCTTTGCCGAAAGAAGACAATCCATTCCTCGGTGAGCGTGGTATCCGTGTCGGTTTAGATAAGCCCGCAGTATTACGACAACAAGTTCGTGCGCTATTAAAAGCGGCTGATGCAGGAAACTTACGCATTATGTTCCCGATGGTAGCGTCTTTGTTTGAGCTTAAGTTAGCCAAACAAGTTGTAAAAGAAGAAGCCGAAAAATTGGCTATCGATATTAGTGGGATCCAAATTGGCATCATGATTGAAGTGCCATCGGCTGCCGTGATGGCAGATGTGTTGGCTGAACATGTCGACTTTTTCTCTATTGGTACTAATGATTTGACTCAATATACCTTAGCGATTGATCGTGGACACCCTAAGTTAGCCGCCATTGCTGATGGATTGCATCCTGCAGTATTACGCCTGATCGATATGACGGTTAAGGCCGCGCATGCCAAAGGTAAATGGGCTGGCATTTGTGGTGGATTGGCCGGCGAAAAAGATGCTGTGCCTATTTTGGTCGGCTTAGGTATTGATGAACTGTCTGTGAGTGTGCCTTCAATTCCAGAAGTGAAGCATCAAGTGCGTCATTTAAATCAGCAAGCGTGTCAGCTTATAGCTGCTAAAGCGATGAGCTGTGCAGATGCCAAAGATGTTCGAGCATTAATGCGAGATCCTAATACGTTACTTGCCGTTAAAGGCGATATTGAAAAACGTTGATCACTTGGTAATCTATTAAAATTTCTAAGGTTGTATTATGACATCTAAAACAATAACAGCAGCTAAACCGAAGAAGGCTATGATGAGTGGCGCATTTTCGGTTTTACAAAAAGTGGGCAAATCGGTCATGTTGCCGGTTTCCGTATTACCCGTGGCGGGTATCTTATTAGGCGTTGGGAGCGCAGGTTTTAGTGTGCTCCCCGATATCGTCAATGTGTTAATGGTACAAGCGGGCGAAGCCATTTTTAGCAATATGGGATTGCTATTCGCGATAGGTATCGCGTTAGGATTTGCTAAAAATGATGGTGTGGCTGCTATGGCGGCCTTAGTGGGATATGCCATCATGGTTAAAACCATCGGCGTACTTGAACCTGGTACTGATGTGGGCGTGTTTGGCGGTATGATTGCCGGTGCTATTGCTGCAGCGACCTTTAACCGTTTTTTTAAAATTCAATTACCTTCATATCTTGGATTCTTCTCAGGTAAACGAAGTGTGCCTATTATTACTGGTTTTGGAGCGATCTTTGCGGGAGTTATCTTATCGTTCATTTGGCCTCCGATAGGTAATGCTATTGCTGCATTTTCCCATTGGGCGGCATATCAAAATCCAACATTAGCTTTTGGTATTTATGGTGTGGTTGAGCGTTCGTTAATTCCAGCCGGTTTACACCATGTATGGAACGTACCTTTCTTCTTCGAAGCGGGCAATTGTGTTGACAGTTTAGGTAAACCTGCAACTGGCGTACTGACGTGTTATTTGCAAGCAGACGATGCGAGTCGAGCTGCTGGTAATGGCTTCGGTCAACTTGCGGGAGGCTATTTGTTTAAAATGTTTGGTTTACCTGCTGCTGCAATGGCGATTTGGCATACTGCCCGCCCAGAAAATCGTGTCATGGTCGGTAGTATCATGATTTCGGCAGCGTTAACCGCATTTTTAACCGGAATTACTGAACCCATTGAGTTTGCATTCTTATTTGCCGCACCATTACTTTATGTAGTACATGCGTTAATGGCTGGTCTTGCTTATGTGCTAGTAAATATGTTTGGTGTTGTTCATGGAACCTCTTTCTCACACGGTTTGATCGACTTTCTTGTTCTTTCAGGTCATTCGCAAAAAATCTGGTTGCTGGTGGTGTTAGGTCTCATTTATGCGGCGCTGTATTACGTGGTGTTTAGATTCTTAATTTTGAAGTTCGACTTGAAAACGCCAGGCCGAATGGATGTCGAATTAGAGCTAGTCTCATCAGAAGGGACAGAAAGAGCGCGTAACTTTATCGAAGCCTTCGGCGGACCAGAGAACCTAGTCAATGTGGATTCTTGTATTACCCGCTTACGGATGGATGTGCGCGATACAAGTAAAGTGGATCAAGCTAGATTGAAGCAGTTAGGCGCCAGTGGCGTGTTGATTTCGGGAAGTGCGGTACAAGCTATTGTGGGGACTATCGCCGAAGTGTCACGTACCGAAATTGATGAAATGCTCGCGTCAGGTGGCTATCTTGCTGCGACTCCCACGCCTGTAATAGCAACAGCAACGGTTAACATTTCAGCAAAGGATCGCGAGCAAGCTCAAGCCATCCTGCCACTATTGGGTGACGTGAGTTCATGTCGTGCTATTGCTGATAATCGTTTACGCTTAGAAGTGAAAGATGCCAGTCTATTAGACAGTACCGCCCTTCAAGCCCATGGCATTGAAGCTGTGTTGGTTTTAAATCCGAACTTGGTTCATTTAATTTTTAGTATGAATACAACAGGACTAGCCAGCGTGTTAAATGAGACTTTTGCCGACTGAAGCTGTTAAGGAGAGGTGATGCAGTCAGATGTATGAGTATTAAAATATGATGACAGTATTGACCACATGTTGAATAGCCAACAATTGAATTTGAAAAGGCTTTTTAGGAAAGTGTTCGATTAGCGTAGAGCAGAATAAGCCTCATCAGAAATGATGGGGCTTTTTAATAATTTTATACTCAAGGTTTATATGAGTAATATGTCGATGAACCCACCGAAGCGGGTGAGGGTAAGTTATTGAAAAATTGATTTAAATGGTTTGAAGACTTTGTAAGCTTGTTGGTAAGTTGCCGGGTGTCAGTAATAAAGACAACGTTCTAACATTAAATTATCGATACCTCACACCACTAGACCCCCCCAGTCTGAAGTTTTACAAACTACAATATTTATGCAGTGGTATTGTGACTCCGACAGGTTAAAAATGCATTTACATAAATAAGGCAGATTCATTTTTATAATATTAACACTTCGGTCAGCAAATTGTTATGTAACGGAATTTACAAAATAGAGCAATTTTTATAGGTAGTGACGATGATCAAATTTTTGGTTGCTCATGCTAGGAATTAATTTATGACAAAGATACTCAAAATAGGCATCGTTGGTTACGGCTATGCCGCAAAAACGTTTCATGCACCATTGATTAAGGCTGTATCGGGCCTACAACTCGCCGCAATATCCTCCAGCAATCCGGCAAAGGTGCATATAGACCAACCTGATTTGGCTGTGTTCTCATCCCCCGAAGAGTTATTTTCCTGCGCTGATATAGATTTGGTGGTTATTCCAACTCCCAATGATACGCATTTTCCTCTTGCGGCAGCGGCTCTAGCAGCCGGTAAGCACGTAGTTTTGGATAAGCCATTCACTCTCACTACTAGTGAAGGTAAGGAGCTTATTAAACTCGCTCATCAATATGATCGGCTGCTATCAGTATTTCATAATCGCCGTTGGGATTCCGATTTTTTGACGTTACAGAAGGTGTTGCGCGAAGGTTCACTAGGCCGTGTGACACATTTTGAATCACACTTTGACCGCTATAGGCCTGAAGTTCAAACGCGCTGGCGTGAGTCGGCTGCTCTAGGCGGAGGTTTGTGGTTTGACTTGGGATCGCATTTACTCGATCAGGCACTGCAGTTGTTTGGTACACCAAATACAATGTGGTTAGACCTGGCTCAACAACGTGATGGAGCAGTCGCAGATGACTGGTTTCATGCCGTGCTGGGATATGACGAAATGCGGGTAATTCTTCATGGTAGTGCATTGGTTGCTAACCCTGGCCCACGTATGACAGTGCATGGCACTAGTGGCAGCTTTACTAAGTTTGGTCTTGATACGCAGGAGAATGCGCTTAAGTCAGGTCAGCAGCCTGGAACTCAGGGGTGGGGAAACGATCCACTTTCTTGCAAATTATCGCTGAAACACAAAGACGCGATTATCGAGCAAGACATCATAACGACACCAGGCAATTACCAAGCATATTATGAAGGCATTCGCGATGCGATTTGTCTTCGCAGCCCAAATCCAGTAACGGCAGAGCAGGCCCTTTTGGTCATGAGACTTATTGGACTCGGCATTGCCAGTGCTGAAGAAGGTCGTAAGTTGAAAGTGTTTGATCTCTGAGTATACGCACTAAATTTTTATATTATTTTCGAGCAAGAATACTTGCTCGATTATAAATTAACTTATGTTGTGTAGTGGATATAAAAATCGTTAACTTGTTGTTTACCTTTTCTGCTACACACTTTGTGAGATATATCTCACAAAGTGTGTGAGCCGAATCACCTTATTACGGGTTAATATTTCTCCTGAATATTTAAGTTATTGATTGTAAAGTTTATTTAATTTTGTGTTATCTGTGAGGTATTTTAATCATTTAGAGGTACCTGTTTACGTAGAGGTAAATGAATTATTATTTATCTCGTTCCTAGGACGGGAACATTACAAGGTAGTAAAGAGGTCTTGGAAGACCATGAGTATATGGAAATAACGGACGGTATTGAGTTTCAGGATGAAACGTTAAACTTGCTCAATGGACGCAATAGCGGATTAAGCGAGTTTTATAACATTATCAGGATGATAGTGTGCAATGGATGCAAGATTCTACGCAAATGATTTGCGACAGGATACGTTAAGAATTTCATGGATGATATAAGGACACGCTCAGGATGGAGCAGGCTCGGTAAAAGGATAATCGAGTAAGATGGAAAGTACTTAATTGTACAAGGAACATCAAGGATTGAACAAGGATAGAGCAGGAAGCAAGTGATACGCATGGATGGTGCAGGGAGCACATTTATAGCTGGAAAGCTTAACAAGAGATCAAGAGGCCGCGACAGTTACTGTCGCGGCCTTTCTTTTGGTTTTTTTCAGAGCAATGGAACTTTGTAGTGATATGTTGTCCAATTGTAAAGTGCCTATGTGTAGGGTTTGAGTACCTCATTTAAGTACACAACATCTAACTCACCATTGTATAAGGAGATAGCATGAAAGGGTTTAAAGTTGCACTATTGGTAGGTTTTTCATTCGTTTGCTATAACGCCAATGCAGCCGTGAGCGAAGAACAACAACAATGGGTTGAGCAAGCGTTCAGCGATCTTAATAGTAATAATGACGGTACCAAGGTGCTTTGGCAGTATTCACAGCAAACAGTGATGCCAGACATGACACGTATTGAACAATTCAATGCATCTTTAACTGAAACTGAACGTTGGAGTTTGGTGTCTGAAAATGGTGATACTCCTGGTAAAAAGCGCTTAACTGAATACCGAGAACGTCAACAAGATCTGCATGAAGATAAAGACGAAACTAGCTATGAATTAGCGTTTTCTGATTTAATTGATTTGTCGACATTGGTTTTTGTCGGTGAGGATGACAATAATATGTCATTTACGTTTACACCCAATATTGATGAGCTAGACAATAACGTATTAGCAGGCGTGCTTTATTTGGATAAAACATCCAAGCATTTACGTAAAATTCTCATCAAAAATACTGACGAGTTAAATCCTGCGTTTTCAGTTACGTTAACTAAATTTGAATTAGAGTTAAGTTTTGATGTGTTTGAGGGATTAGTGATGCCAGCTCATACATCAACCACTATAATGGGTACAGCGGCAATTTTTAAGTCACTCGACAGTGTTCAAACTGTTACCTACAGCGATTATAAAATCCTCAACAATCCACAAACTTAATTGCATTTTATGGCAATAAAAAACGCTATTTTTTTGAAAAATAGCGTTTTTTTTGATTCAACATCGACTAATAAATAATGATATTAGTGGCATTTACCAGAATCACAGCTTTTACTGCTGCCACAACTGCCAAATTTACCGCTCGCCATTGGTGCATCCATCCATTCTGGTTCAGGGAAAATTGGCCATTCAATTTTTTTGGCTCGATTACCATGCATTAAAATATGGCCGCGATATTGGTTAATACCATCGGTGCTAAACTCGAACATGAATGTTGCTTTCCAACAAATGCCAGTACTGCCACCAATACTCGGACGGGCTGATTCCATTGCAATAGCCAGTAGTTGTACGTTTTGCTTTTTACAGGCTTGCTCTGTAATCGTTCGGCTTAATTCTGCCATTTGTCGAAGTTGCCAAAAAAAAGCAGCAACGACAACTAAAGCAACAATTAATAAAAAATCAGTCATCATAGGCTGGTAGCTCTAAATAATCCGCCAATTGCGGTTGCTAATTGAACGCTTCTGTCTGGATGCCTTAAGTCGGCTAATAATCCAGAACGTAAGCTGGGTATTGCCACGATATCAGCAAATACTTGATTAAAGAAGTGCTGAGGCTGTTTTGCTAGCGCTTCTAAATAGTGTTTACGAGTGGCATCATCTTTTAACGCTAACCAGTTACGTGCTGCAATTGTTATTAGCGTGTTGTCGTCTAAATGTTGTTGTTCATTGAGCTGGTTAATGGCTGTCGTACTGTATTGAACATCAGATGCTAATGCCGCTAAATACATTACTTTTATATGGTCTTCAGCTTGTTCTAATTGATTAAATAAGTACTCGGCAAGGCGTTTATCAATATTAATGTGTTCTAAGCATTGGCAAAGGGCGGCTTGCACTTCAATAGGTGCATTATCAAGTGCATTTATAATGTCATCAAGATGGTTGAATTGATGTGCGCGAACGCAAATATCGGCTAAACCTTGTAAACCCAGTAGTGGCCATGTGTTTTGCGCTGCTTGGCCAGACAAATACTGTGCCGCAAATTCATATTGGCTCGATGCGGGTTGACCAAGCTGAAGTCTGACCAATGCATTAAATAACGCCAGTTTGTGCTGATTAGGCTTAAAGCTGAAAGGATGATTGGCTAATTGTTCTTGCTGTACATCGGTTAATGCTTGGGTTGGATTACGACCTAGGGCTTCTAAAATCATTTTAATAAACTGAGTTCGAGGCGCAGGTGATAATAAACCTTGCTCATCTAGAGGTAACTTTACAAACCAAATATAAGGTAATTGTTCTTGTTGCCAAAATACGATCGCAAACTGTGCATGGCCTTGAATAGGATAAGGATACGGTGCCAGTAAAGAATCAATTTGCTGAAAAGCTAACATATCGATATGTTGCACTCGGCGACCTAAATCGTATATTTGGAATTGTGTATTTGCGGTCGTCAGAAACTGGCTTAAGGTGGTTATCTCGGTCATGGGGTCGTCACTAAATCAAAGAAGTTGGATGGGTATTCAATGGGCTAAATGATATCATACTCCGACTTAGCCTTTATGTTGTCGTTCATTTTTATGCTTTATTTAGCCAGTCAAAATTATTTAGTTAAATTAGAACAATTGCTTAAGGAATTTCAGCTATGGTCTGATATCTCACCTCCTGCATCTGTTATGGCGAGTACTGCACCTTTTTGCTGTGATGTAATGGCATTCGAGCAATGGTTGCAGTTTATTTTTATTCCAAAGATGACCGAGCTTATTGCGCAACGACAACCTTTACCGACCAATATGGCATTAGCGCCTATGGCCGAGCATGTGTGGCAAGGTATGCACTATGGTGATGTTCTGATTGCTCAATTACAACAATTTGATACTTTGCTCAGTCAGCGTTAAGCGAATGACAAACACCACCACATTCCAACAAAAAAATTAAGCCAATACTGAGTTGGCCAATACAAAATAAGTAAAGTGATAACAAATGATCTTAAAAGATAACGATGCTGAATACTCATTAGATAACGATGACTTATGTGAACCAATAGGCTCAGAATACATGGATGAGACCTCTACTGCAGATACTGAATTAGACAGTGATTTACAACCTCCCCATATCGACATTCTATTTGAAGACGAGCACCTAGTTGCTATCCATAAGCCTGCTGGTTTGTTGGTTCATCGTAGTTATTTAGCCCGTAGAGAGCGTTTTTTTGCGATGCAGATGACTCGTGATTTAGTGGGCTGCCATGTTTTTCCGGTGCACCGCCTAGATAGACCAACATCCGGAGTATTGCTGTTTGCCAAGTCTAGTGAGGTGGCTCGGGCATTATGTGAGCAATTTGCTGATCACAGTATCAAAAAACACTACTTAGCCATAGTCCGTGGCAATATGCATGAGTCTGGCACGCTAGATTATGCCCTAAAACAGGAATTTGATGATTTAGGCGATAAGCATGTTGATCCCAACAAAGCCGCACAAGAAGCCGTGACGGATTATCAACCATTATTGAATACCGAAATACCGTTTAGTTCTGGTCGTTATCCTTCCAGCCGTTACGGTTTGGTAAGATTAAGCCCTCATACAGGCCGCAAGCATCAATTACGTCGTCATATGGCACATTTACGTCATCCAATTGTTGGTGATACAACCCATGGTGATGGTAAACAAAATAAGTTCTTTCGCGAACACTTCGGTATTAACCGTTTGTGGTTGATTGCAAAAAGCCTGCAGTTTGTGCATCCGGTAACCCAGCAATCAATGCATATTGAAACAGAGTTAGAAGCTGAATGGTTGAATGTTTTTAACGCATTTGGCTGGGATGATGATCAATTATCCTCAATGCCAAGTATATTATTAAGTTAATTCATTCGGTCTGCAAGCAAGGCTTTAAGCTTTTCAAATTCGGGGATATGCGGTATGGGTTCGTGCTGCTTTTGTTCGATGTGGAAATAATAGTTACGACGAATGTGGGCGAATTTATGTTGTAGTTTTAGTCTTCGCTTTCTGCTCACTTGTCGCATCGTGTTGATTCCGTTATTGCGCTATTTCATTTGGGGCAACTGATGTTGACCATATCGATTTAAATTACTTTATAAAGACACTTGCGAGAGACTCAAACAATACAGTAAGGTAAGTCACTAAGACTCAAGGTCTTTTATATCGTATTACATTTAAGGGGAAAGTATACCATGAAAAAGGTCAATGTTGTTTTTGGTACCGTTTATGGTAGCGCACAATTTACAGCCGAAACAGTGACTAAAGCGATTGCAAAATTAGGGTTTACAACTAAGCTTTGGCAACCCAATGAATTATCTGGTTTTATACCACCTCAAGATGAACTACTCATAGTAGTGTCATCAACCACAGGGCAAGGTGATATACCCGAGGATATGTCTTCTTGGTTTAATGAACTTAAATCCAGTGCACCGTATTTACCATTATTGCAATACAGCCTAATTGGGTTAGGCGATTCGAGCTATGACACTTTTTGTGGGGCGATAAAACAATTTGATGAGTTGTTAACCGAGTTGGGTGCCAAACCGCTGACTGAACGATTAGAAATTGATGCCTGTGAAACAATGGAACCAGAAATAGAAGCTAAAACATGGATAGCCACTTGGCACAACGCCGTCATATCGGTAAACGTAGCGTAAGTTTTTTTACGCAACAATGGTTTAAATTCGCACAGCGCCTGAGTCAAGCACTGCTCATACCTATTGCTATTTTACCTGCTGCGGGGGTGATGTTAGGGTTGACGGTTAACCCGTTGCCATTTATCCCTGCAGAATTAAATACAGTATTTTCTGCTGTAGGCAATCTGGTTTTTACCATGATGCCTTTGCTGTTTAGTGTTGCTGTAGCGATTGGTTTTTGTCGAGATCAAGGCATTGCAGCATTTTCAGCTGTTTTTGGTTTCGGGGTGTTTTTGTCCACGATGGGTGCCCTAACAGATATTTATGGCCTGGTATCGCGACCGCTCTGGGGCATGCAAACGATTGACACTGGTATCGCTGGCGGAATGTTAGTCGGTGCGATGACATGTTTAGCTGTCAATCTTAGTCAACATGTTAAATTTCCTGCTATTTTTTCATTTTTCGAAGGTCGTCGCAGTGCACCAATAATTACTATACCCCTGTCTATGGCACTGGCTTATTTACTTGTGCATGTTTGGCCACCCTTGTCGCATATTATTGAACTCCTTTCTGATTGGGCTGTATATCAAGACCCCGCTATTGCTTTTGGGGTTTACGGAACGGTTGAACGCTTATTAATTCCACTAGGGTTGCATCATATTTGGAATGCACCATTTTATCTTGAAGTAGGGCAGTACATTAATCAAGGTACAGTCGTTCGGGGTGAGGTGGCGCGTTATTTGGCCGGCGATCCATTGGCGGGAAATCTTGCTGGTGGCTATTTGATTAAAATGTGGGGCTTACCCGCGGCAGCATTAGCGATTTGGCGTTGTGCAGATAAGTCTGAGCGTAACAGAGTTGCGGGGATTATGTTATCAGCGGCGACAGCTAGTTGGTTAACCGGGGTGACAGAGCCGATAGAATTTGCCTTTATGTTTGTCGCGCCAATTTTGTTTATTGTGCATGCATTACTCACGGGCATAGCTTACAGCGTGTGTATTTTACTAGAAGTTCATCACAGCATCGTGTTCTCTCATGGGCTGGTAGATTTCACCTTATTGTTTTCTCGCTCTGCTAATACTCATTGGATTTGGATATTGGGCCCGCTTACCACAGTAATCTATTATGCCATTTTTAGGGCCAGTATTTTAGCGTTCAATTTAAAAACACCTGGCCGAATCGAGCAAAGTGATTTACCTGCAGAGCCTAAAGAGAGCTTGCGGGCTATGATTTCTGCATTGGGCGGACGCGAGAATATTGTTGAGATTAATGCCTGTTTAACCCGCTTACGTATAAGTGTTAATCAAGCCAATTTAATCGATAAAGCTAGACTAATGCGTTTAGGAGCTAAAGGCGTGGTTGTTATGGGCAAAGGTGTACAAGTTGTTTATGGCACTAAGGCTGAAACATTACGTAAATTGCTGCAAAAATATTTAGATTCTCGGCGTTAGTACGGACGGTTGTTTCATTAAGCCATAATAGTTGTTGCTTAACTTGTCATACATATTTGAGAGTTTTGTATCTAAAGCAAGAATATTTCTCTTTTATGAGCATTTATCATTAAAAACATCACCCAAAAATCTTTTTAAATGGCACACTGTAAAACAGTATTTTAAGAGGAGTTGTACGCGTGAGTCATCAAGATAAAACTATTTTTACCCCAGCTAATTTACAACGTAAAGTGCTAATAACCGATTGTGCTGATGCTCAGGGGTTGATAGCTAAAATCACCAACGTATGTTTTGCTCATCAATTAAACATTATTAAAAACACCGAATTTGTTGACCACACTCAAGGCCGCTTTTTTATGCGTGCGGAGCTTGAAGGGGTGTTTGATGATGAACGCCTACTGAATGAATTACGTGAAGTATTGCCAGCTAAAAATCACATGAAATTAGTGGATATGGGTAAAAAACGTATCGTGATCATGGTGACAAAAGAAGCCCATTGTTTAGGCGATATTTTGATGAAGTCTTATTATGGCGGTTTAGATGTTGAGATTGCCGCTGTGGTAGGCAATTATGATGTGTTGCAGCCATTAACTGAAAAGTTTGATATTCCATTTCATTATGTTAGTCATGAAGGTTTAAACCGTCAGGAGCATGAACAAGCCATGCTTAAAGTGATAAAACCCTATGATCCTGACTTTGTTGTACTCGCTAAATATATGCGAGTATTAACACCCGAGTTTGTAACAGCATTTGCAGATAAAATTATTAATATTCATCATTCTTTTTTACCCGCATTCATTGGCGCATCACCTTATAAACAAGCGTGGGATCGTGGTGTTAAAATTATTGGTGCAACAGCACACTTTGTGAACAACCACTTGGACGAAGGGCCGATTATTAAACAAGATGTCATTTCAGTTGATCACAGTTATAGCGCAGAAGAATTAGCCCATAATGGCCGTGACGTTGAAAAAAGCGTATTAAGTAAAGCACTGCAATTGGTATTAAATGAACAAGTTGTGGTGTACGGTAATAAAACGGTCGTGTTTTAAAGTTTGTAGATATACATCATTTGACGTTAAATCAAATGGTGTTATCTTTAAAGATAAATAAAGATGAGTGGTTCCTGTAAGTTACTGTATCAACTTATCTATTAGAAATTTGCTATGCTGTATTCTATTGGAATTGATATTTTTAGTCTGTATAAGTAAGAAACGGGAAACTGGATGTTACAAAAAGCTAATTTTTTCTTAAAACCTTCAGAATTACCTAAAACAGTTGGGCTCTGTTGGGGCATTCTTAATGATAGGCTTGAATTAATTAAGCTAAGTGAACCGCTATACAAATTAGTCAATAAACCCATCTCGGCTATTCTAAAACAACCATTATCGAATGCTTTTTCAATGCTTACTCATGAGCAAATAGATCTTACCAATCATCTTTCTTCACAACTGATCAATTTTGTTGATGATAAAGGGCATGCATTACAAGCGACTGTCACCCCGATAGAAGAAAGCAGTGAGCATTGGTGTGTTACCTTCATAGAAATCGAACTCGATAAAGCTTGGTTATCTGATTTACATCCTGATTATCATCAAGCGATCCAGTCTAGTGATGATTGGCTAAATCAAATCGAAGAAGTGATTAATGCCAGCGGTGATATGGTGTTTGCTACGTCATTAAAACAGGCACTTTCACTGACTCAATCTAATGTGGGTTATCTGCATATGTTTGATGAGAAAAACAATCAAATAGTGCGAACCACATGGAGTGAAAACGTCAGTAAATACTTTACGATTACAAAACAACAAACCTATAAAGCAGATTCTGGTATTTGGGCCGAAACCATCCAAACCCGTAAATCGATGGTGCATAATGAATTAGCCAGTATTTCTGAGAATCGCTCGCAACAACAAGGTTTTTTTGCCTTTAGTAATCATCTTTGTGTGCCGATTCATTATCGCAAAAAACTCGTTGGCATTATCGGCGTTGGCAATCGAGATAAACCTTATACCCAAGTAGATGCCAAATCGTTAAGTATTTTTGCGACTATTTTGTGGCACAGCGTCGAATTACCTCGCACCATGAAAGCGGTATCGAGACAATCTAGCATTATTAAAATGCAAAAAGAAAAGATGACCCTTATTTTGGTGCAGTTGATTGGTGCCATTTCAGAAGCGCTAGAGTTAAAAGATGCTTACACCGCGGGGCATCAAAAGTCGGTTGCGCAGTTAAGCTATCTTATTGGCGAGAAAATGGGCTTAACACATGAAGTATTGGAAGGATTAAAACTGGGATCATTGATCCACGATATCGGTAAGTTGGCCATTCCAAGCCAGATTCTATCTAAACCCTCACGGTTAAGTGATGCTGAGTTTGGCTTGGTTAAACAACACCCTGAGCAAGGCGCTTTAATTGTTGATGAAGTGGAGTTTCCTTGGCCTATTAAGCAAATGATCCTTCAACATCATGAACGCTTAGACGGTTCAGGTTATCCCAAAGGGTTGAAAGCGGATGACATTATACTTGAAGCCAAGATCATTGCTGTAGCCGACGTTGCTGATTCGATTCTTAGCCATCGACCTTATCGGCCATCGCTCGGAATGGAGGTGTTAACCCAAGAGTTATTAAAAGGCAGAGGCATAATATTCGATGAGGTCGTTGTTGATACCTGTATTGATATTTTGGCTGTCGAAGACTTTAAACAAGAAGAATATGTTAGCACTTTGTCATTAGCCCCAGTTGTTTTTTTAGAGGAGTATCATACTCTTGAACATGCTGAGTCTATGATGAAAAAAGCTAAAATGGATGTGGCCGTGGTACTGTCAGAAAAAAATCGTAGCCCAATCGGCGTGGTTGATAATAACGTTTTAGCATTTTGGCACAGCCCATTTTTAAATACAGCAGCAGAACGTGCAGCGGATAGAAGCTTGCTGAATAAACGTGTACATCAAGTGATGGAACATAAAATAAATATGATTAACGATCGTACCATTTTGAACGATGCTCAACGGACGATGGAAAAAAGTAATGTTAATTATTTGATTGTTCAAAATGACAAGCAGTTGGTGATTGGAATGTTAACCTGGCGAATATTAGCCAATGCATTATTGGTGAATGCACAAGCAAGATCTAATTAGTTATACTATTGATTTGATGAGTTAATGTTATTTTTTGGAACTTATATTTTTTATTTAATGGATGATTTAACAGTAACAAAAAAGGCTCCTAGGAGCCTTTTGTAGATTATCGTTGGATAATAAAATTAATCAACGATACGTAATAGTTCATTGATACCCACTTTACCGCGGGTTTTAGCATCAACTTTTTTGACAATAATCGCTGCATACAAGCTGTATGTGCCACAAGCCGATGGTAGGTTACCTGATACGACAACCGATCCAGCAGGAACACGACCGTAATGTACTTCACCGGTTTCACGATCAAAAATTCGCGTGCTTTGGCCAATGTAAACGCCCATTGAAATGACGCTGCCTTCTTCAACCACAACACCTTCAACGATTTCGCTGCGAGCACCAATAAAACAGTTGTCTTCAATAATGGTTGGACCTGCTTGTAATGGCTCTAAAACACCGCCAATACCAACACCGCCAGATAAGTGTACGTTTTTACCAATCTGCGCACACGAACCAACAGTAGCCCATGTATCAACCATAGTACCTTCATCAACATAGGCACCAAGGTTAACGTAAGATGGCATCAATACGGTATTTTTACCGATAAATGAGCCTTTGCGAACCGTTGCGGGTGGCACAACACGAATACCTTCTGCTTTAAAACGAGCTTCGTCATAATCGGCAAATTTTTGTGGGACTTTGTCGAAATACTTGGTGTCGCCACCTTCAATCACGCCGTTATCAAAAATGCGAAAAGACAGTAGTACCGCCTTTTTAAGCCATTGGTGAACATGCCATTCACCGTCAATTTTTTCAGCAACGCGTACTTGGCCTTTATCGAGCATATTGATCACGGTTTCAACATCAGCGCGAACACTCGGTTCTACGGTTGCAGGTGAGATGTCTTGACGTGTTTCGAATGCTGCTTCAATGCGTTGGCGTAAAGCCTCCATTGTTTTCTCCCGGTATTAAATGATTAGTTGCACAAATTTATGGTTTAAATTAGTTAGATGATTTTAGCGCCAGTGTTAGCGCATCAGATAATTGTTGCTGTTGTGGCTCATCTAGGGCCGTTCCACTTTGGTTTTTTAATATGAAAAAGTCTTCTGCACGTTCACCAATAGTGGTAATTTTAGCTGCTAATAATGTCACATTACAACGGTAGAAGGTATCACCTACTTTGGCTAATAAGCCTGGGGTGTCGAGAGTGATTAATTCCATCATACTTGTACCATGGCGAGCACTGGGTAAGAAACTCACATGAGTCGCAACATTAAAAGGTTTCATGATCCGGGCTAGTTTTCTAAACTTCGGCAGTTTTGGATTTTCACTTGCCAAGGCTTTTTCAAGTGCTTTGCGGATACTTTGAATGCGTGATAATTGGATAATCGGTTCGCCATCTTGTTCTAAAATCACAAAGGTGTCGAGTGCATAGTTATCTTTTGATGTCATGATGTTAGCGTCATGCACATTGATATTTTTGTTATCTAAAACGGTCATAACGGTGGCGAACAGTTTTGGTTTATCTTTGCTATAGACAAACAGCTCCGTACCACCACGTGTTGTATGCTTAGACATTAATACTAATGGTTCGTCGTGATGATGTTTTAGAATGGCCTCAGCATGCCAGGCCACTTGGGTTGGCTGATGACGTAAAAAATAGTCAGATTTGAACCGAGACCAGAGTTCATCCATGTCTTTTTCTTTCAGGCCACGACGAATAAGTTCTTTTTTAGCTTTGGCTTGGACCTCTTTAACCCGCGCTTTAGCATCAATAGGTTTTTCTTTACCCCGAGCTAATACTCGTTGAGTTGAAAAATACAAATCACGTAATAACGAGCCTTTCCAGTTATTCCATGTTTTCTCATTGGTGGCACAAATATCTGCGACAGTGAGGCAATACAAATAACTTAAGTGTGCAGCATCGCGTACTTTTTCAGCAAATAGTGCAATCACTTCCGGGTCTGAAATATCTCTGCGCTGAGCGGTGATTGACATCACTAAGTGATTTTCAACTAACCAAGCCACTAAGCGACCGTCATGATCATTCATGCCATGCAATTTACAAAAGTCGATAGCGTCTTTTGAACCTAATTTGCTGTGATCGCCGCCACGGCCTTTAGCGATATCATGAAAAATGGCCCCGAGAACTAACAAACCTTTTTTCGGTAACTGATTAATTAAGATGGCACCGAGTGGAAATTCATCTTTTTGTTCAGCTTGTGAAAAACGATCAATATTGAGCAGTAATCTATGGGTGTGTTCGTCAACGGTATAAGCATGAAATAAATCAAACTGCATTTGGCCTTCAATCTTGCGCCAAGCCGGTAAGTAAGACGACAAAATACCGTGCTGGTGCATTAATGAAAATGCGGTAATACCCCGTGGATGTTTTAAGATCTCCATAAACACTTTACGACATGCGGGGTTTTCTTGTAAGGGTGATGTTAATGCTCTACGAGCATTGCGCAGTAATCGTAACGTTGGCGCGTAAATTTCTTGAATGTTTGAGTTTTTAGCCACCAGTAGAAATAAGCGTAATATTTCTTCGTTTTGGCGGCTAAATAAATCGTCATCTAATACTTCAATGTAACGTCCACGCCGTTGATAAACATCGCTTATCGGCTGAATTTCCAGTGCTTGAGTGTGACCTAATGTCGCGCGCTTAAACAATTGCAACAGCATTTGATTAAGCTCCATCACTCGGCGTACCGTGCGATAATAGCGCTTCATCATTTGTTCGACGGCTAATTGGGTAGCATCCTCGTAACCTAATAAACTGGCGACTTGTCTCTGTAAGTCAAACAACAAGCGGTTTTCGTTGCGATTAGCGGTGGTGTGAAGTGCAAAACGGATTTCCCACAGAAAATTTTGGCATTCAATTAATTCTGCTAATTCGGCTGGCGCAAGAAAATCGTGCTCGACTAAATCTTCTAATTTAGCAGCATCAAAGTGGCGCATTGCAACCCAAGCGATGGTTTGAATATCACGCAATCCGCCGGGGCAGGTTTTGATGTTAGGTTCTAAATCAAAGGCACTGGCTTTACTATGACGAGTCGTTTGTTCATCTTTCTTGGCATTATAAAAGTCATAAGAGGGCCAAAAGTCTTGTTGACGAATAGCATCGTATAACACGTCAAATAGATATTCATTACCAGTGAGCAATCTGGCTTCAATGAGATTTGTGGCAATGGTGATGTCTGATTTACCTTGTTCAATGGTTTGCACAACTGTGCGTACACTGTGGCCTATTTCAAGCCCAGTATCCCAAAGGTAGGTAATGAATTGCCCTAACTGAATTTCAGTTTCGGGCGATAATTGTTCATCGTTAACCAAAAAAAGTAAGTCAATGTCTGAATAGGGATGCAGTTCACCACGACCGTAGCCGCCAACGGCAACTAGGGCAAGCTGGCTATTATGTAAGCCAAAATCCCGCCAAGTTTGTATTAGTAAAGCATCAACAAATTGACTACGGTGTTTAACAATATCAGCAATAGGGTGTTTTGCAGTGTACTGCTCAACTAAGCGCTGGTTTAAGTCAATTAATGCGTTTTTGGCGGCCAGCGCAGTATTCATTGATGTCCTTACTAATTTGAGTCTTTAGTGGTTAATGATACGGGGAAAGTCTTCTTCTTCACGCAAAGTTAACACTTCTACACCGGTTTGGGTCACTAAAAGTGTATGTTCCCATTGTGCTGAGTTTTTACTATCAGAAGTTGTCACTGTCCAATTATCACTTTTATCCAACACAGTAGTATGACGACCTGCATTGATCATTGGTTCTATCGTAAAGCACATACCGGGTCTTAACACGGTTTTATCATTATTTTTATAATGAACAACTTGTGGTTCTTCGTGGAAGCCAGTGCCAATACCATGACCACAATAATCTTGTACGATGGAGTACTTATCAAGCCCTGTTTTACTTGTTTTGATGAATTTTTCGATGGTTGTGCCAATTTCGCCTAATTTTAAACCAGGACGCACTTTACGAATGGCTAAATACAAGCTTTCTTGGGCAATGCGGCTTAAACGTTTGTCTTTTGCTGATACTTCGCCAATTAAAAACATTTTCGAGGTATCACCATGATAACCGTCTTTGATGACAGTAATATCAAGGTTAATCATATCGCCTTCTTTTAACACGTACTCTGAAGGAATACCGTGGCACACGACTTCATTAACCGACGTACAAATAGACTTCGGAAATCCGTGATAATTTAACGGGGCTGAAATAGCACCTTGCTCTTCGGTGTATTTAGCACAGATTTCATCTAATTCATTTGTGGTCACTCCAGCCTTAATGTGTGGAGCTACCATTTCTAATACTTGCGCCGCTAATTTACCCGCTGCACGCATTTTTTCTATCTCGTCTGCATTTTTGATCACAATACTCATGAAAAACTCTCTATCTTTTTGACGGTCAAAATAGGCTTGTTTTATCCAAGGATTTTACGGCAAAAATTTGTATTTACATGCCGTTTATGGTATAAAGCGCGCCGTTATGTGTAAGATCGTTGTTGTACGGTTCGAGTTAATACAATGTCAATCGCTGCTTTTTTTAGCAAGGTATACATTGTGTTCGGCAAATCGTAAAATATGGTGGTCATTATACATGGCAATTAACTTAAATACTAAATCACACACGTATCGACACATTTTTCGGGGTGCTTTCTCATTCTTAACGGAAGTTAGAAAGTCGAAACATGGGATGCGTGGAGGTCTAACCCCTTACATTAAGGTAAATACAATGACTACTGTTTCAATGCGCGACATGCTACAAGCTGGTGTTCACTTCGGTCACCAAACTCGTTACTGGAACCCTAAGATGAAGCCTTTCATCTTCGGCGCTCGTAATGGTGTACACATCATCAACCTTGAGCATACAGTACCAATGTTCAACGAAGCTTTAGCTTTCATTAGCAACATCGCTTCTAAGAAAGGTAAAGTATTATTCGTAGGTACTAAGCGCGCTGCTGGCGAAGCTATCAAAGCATCTGCACTTTCTTGTGATCAGTATTATGTTGATCATCGTTGGTTAGGCGGCATGTTAACTAACTGGAAAACTGTTCGTCAGTCAATCAAGCGTCTTAAAGAGCTAGAAAGCCAGTCTGTAGACGGTACTTTCGACAAGTTAACTAAGAAAGAAGCGTTAATGCGTTCACGCGAATTAGACAAGTTAGAAAAGTCTTTAGGCGGAATCAAGAACATGGGCGGTTTACCTGACGTATTATTCGTTATCGGTGCTGACCATGAGCATATCGCTATTAAAGAAGCAAACAACCTAGGTATTCCAGTTGTTGCAGTTGTTGATACCAACTCTGCACCAGACGGTGTTAACTACATCGTTCCTGGTAACGACGACGCGATGCGTGCTATCCGTTTGTACACTTCTTCTGTTGCTGCAGCTGCTAACGCTGGCCGTGGTCAAGATTTAGCTGTTCAAGCTGAGCAAGACGGTTTCGTAGAAGCTGTTTAATAAGGCGTGATGATTAACATCCCCCTTATTTGCCAATAAGATAATTGGTGAACAGGGGCCTTTTGGCCCCTGTTTTATAAATGCAATATTAGACGAATTAAATTAGAGGATTTAACAATGGCAATTACTGCTGCCCAAGTTAAAGAACTTCGTGACCGCACTGGCGCTGGCATGATGGACTGTAAGAATGCACTGACTGAAACTGACGGTGACATCGAACTAGCGATTGATAACATGCGTAAAAGCGGCGCCGCGAAGGCTGCTAAAAAAGCAGGTAACATCGCTGCTGACGGTACAATTCTAATCAAGAATGGCGAAGGTTTCGCTGCACTTTTAGAAGTTAACTGTCAAACTGATTTCGTTGCAAAAGACTCAAACTTCCTAGCATTTGCTAACGCAGTGCTTGATGTTGCTGCTGCATCTAAAGTGTCTATCGAAGACTTAAAAGCACAGTTTGAAGAAACTCGTGTTGCGCTTGTAACTAAAATCGGTGAAAACATCAACGTTCGTCGCGTTGAGTATATCGATGGTGCAAACCTTGCGTCTTACCGTCACGGTGATCGTATTGGTGTTGTGGTTGCGGGTGAAGCTGATGAAGAAACACTAAAGCATATCGCAATGCACGTAGCTGCTTCTAAGCCAGATTTCGTAAACCCTGAAGATGTGCCTGCTGAACTTGTAGAAAGAGAGCAAACGCTTCAAATCGAAATCGCGATGAATGAAGGCAAGCCTGCTGAAATCGCTGAGAAGATGGTTGTTGGTCGTATGAAGAAGTTCACTGGTGAGATCTCTCTTACTGGTCAAGCTTTCATCATGGAACCAAAGAAAACTGTTGGCGAAGTGCTTAAATCGAAAGGCGCTACAGTAACCAGCTTTATTCGTTTAGAAGTTGGTGAAGGTATCGAGAAGAAAGCAGAAGATTTCGCTGCTGAAGTAGCTGCGCAAATCGCTGCTACTAAAAAAGCGTAATCGCTTTAATCTAAATACCCTAAGACCGCAGCAACCGCTGCGGTTTTGTTATGATCAGGATGAAAATTATGAGCACCAATCCAAAACCAGCGTTTAGACGTATTCTGCTTAAATTAAGCGGTGAAGCATTAATGGGTGAAGAAGGCTTCGGCATTGACCCTAAAGTACTTGATCGTATGGCACAAGAAGTGAAAGAGCTTGTTGAACTTGGTATTCAAGTTGGCGTGGTTATTGGTGGTGGTAATCTATTTCGTGGTGAAGGCTTAGCAAAAGCTGGTATGAACCGCGTGGTGGGCGATCACATGGGTATGTTAGCAACCGTAATGAATGGCTTAGCCATGCGTGATGCCTTGCACCGTGCATATGTTAATGCCCGCCTTATGTCTGCTATCCCACTTAAAGGTGTGTGCGATGATTACACTTGGACAGAAGCAATTAGCCTATTAAAGTCTGGTCGTGTGGTTATTTTTGCTGCGGGTACGGGCAATCCTTTTTGTACAACCGACTCAGCAGCATGTTTACGTGGTATTGAGATTGAAGCTGAAGTGGTACTCAAAGGCACAAAAGTAGATGGTGTATACTCAGCAGACCCAATGAAAAACCCTGAAGCGGTTAAATATGACACGCTTAGTTTTGCCGAAGTCCTTGAATCAGAATTAAAAGTAATGGATCTCGCTGCATTTACTATGGCACGTGATCATAATATGCCGATTCTTGTATTCAATATGAACAAGCCAGGTGCACTTCGCCGCGTTATTATGGGTGAGAAAGAAGGTACGATTATTAGCAGTAAACAACCTGCTTAATCACAGACACAGAAAATATTTATATTATATAATTTAACTGTTTGAGCGGTTTTATTGCATGTGTCATTCTTAGGCTAATGCTCAAACACACATGAATTTGTGACAAAAAGGAAATTATTGTGATTGATACTATTATGTTAGATGCGCAAGAGCGCATGGGTAAATGCGTAGATGCAACTAAAAACCAAATGGCGAAAGTTCGTACTGGTCGTGCACACCCAAGTTTATTAGATTCTATTCAAGTGTCTTGCTACGGTTCTATGTCACCGCTTAATCAAGTGGCTAATGTCGGAGTTGAAGACTCTCGTACACTAACAGTGAACGTATTTGATAGATCGATAGTTCAAGCGGTAGAAAAGGCGATTATGAGTTCAGATTTAGGCTTAAACCCTATGTCTGCAGGTGCAACTTTGCGTATTCCGTTGCCTTCGTTAACTGAAGAACGTCGTAAAGACTTTATCAAAGTGGTACGTAACGAAGCGGAAAATGGTCGTATTGCCATTCGTAACGTTCGTCGCGACGCAATCAGTGAAGTCAAGAAGCTTGAAAAAGCAAAAGCATGTACTGAAGATGATGTTCGCCGTAGTGAAGATGAAGTGCAGAAGCACACTGATTCATCAATCAAAAACATTGATCAAATACTAGCAGCGAAAGAAAAAGAGTTGATGGAAGTATAATCTGTCAATTTAGACGCTAGAGTTAACACGCCGTGTAAGGGTATACTACACGGCGTTTGTTTTTATAAAGGATTGTCGTAGATGTCGTCTACAGTTGAGTTTGAATCAGACCCTAAAGCCGATTCGGAGCAAATGACTTCGCAATTGTTGCCGGGACAATTATCTGATGTAGTAAAACAATCTCTGCCCAAACATGTTGCGATTATTATGGATGGTAATGGCCGTTGGGCACAACTGCAGGGTAAAGCCCGGGTTTTCGGTCATAAAGCCGGTGTTAAAGCTGTGCGCCGTGCGGTAAGTACTGCAAGTCAACTTGGTATTGAATCATTAACCCTATTTGCATTTTCGAGCGAAAATTGGCGCCGACCAGATAAAGAAGTCAGTTTGTTGATGGAATTGTTTTTTACGGTGTTACAACGTGAATTGAAATTGCTCGATAAAAACCAAGTTAAGCTCAATATTATTGGTGATACCAGCAGGTTTTCTAATCGTTTACAGAAACAAATTGCCGGTGCTCAAGAGAAAACAGCAAGCAATACTGGTCTGATATTAAATGTGGCGGCGAACTATGGCGGACGTTGGGATATCTTACAGGCTGCACAAAAATTAGCCGAAAAAGTAGAAAGTGGCGAAATCACCAGCAGTCAGATGACCGAAGAAGCATTAAATGAACATTTGTGCATGCAAAACCAGAGCGAAGTTGATTTAATGATCCGTACTGGCGGTGACTACCGCATTAGTAATTTTGTTTTATGGCAGGCCGCTTATGCCGAGTTGGTGTTTACTGACACCCTATGGCCTGACTTTGATGAGCTAGCATTCCGTGATGCTATTGCCATTTTTGCCAGTCGGCAGCGCCGTTTTGGTTTGACGGGTAGTCAAATTGAAGAGATACGCGCAATATAAATATTAAGAGGATTAGTTTTTGCTAAAACAACGAATAATAACAGCATTGTGGTTAATCCCAATTGTACTCGGGGCAATATTTTTACTTCCAGCAAACTGGTTTGCTTGGGTGTTAGTGCCAGTGTTTTTAATTGCAGCAAAAGAGTGGGGCAGTTTCATTGACCCAAGCTGTAATGTCACCCAGTGGTCTTTTACTGCTACCCTGGGTCTGTTAATGATAGCGCTTAACTTATCAGTACCCTTAGATGTGTTGTGGTTTAAAGGCCAATTACACCCTATTTATTTGGCCATCATCACTATTGGTGTATTTTGGTGGATAGTCAGTAGCGCATTGGTGTTCAGTTTTCCTAAAAGTGCCAAAATATGGAAAGACAGCCCTATGCTGAAATCCATGTTTGGTCAGTTAACACTCATCCCGTGTTTTGCTTCTTTAATCGCTCTCAAATCGTTAAGCAGTAACGTTCATCCCTATTATGGTGGTGCATTAGTGTTTATCGTTATGTTAGTGGTTTGGGCGACTGACACCGGTGCTTATTTTGCTGGACGTAAGTTAGGCAAGCATAAATTGATGCCGAGTGTGAGTCCTGCTAAAACGCTTGAGGGTTTAGCCGGTGGTTTAATTACTACTATGGTCGTAGTTGCGGGCATTATGTATGTTGCGCCAGAACAAGAGTTAGTCTTACTCATTGTGGTGACACTCGTTACTGCTCTGGCCTCTGCTTTTGGTGACTTGTCTGAAAGTATGTTCAAACGTGCTGCAAATATTAAAGACTCTGGCACTATTTTACCTGGTCATGGTGGTATTTTAGACCGTATCGACAGTCTAACGGCTGCATTGCCAGTGTTTACCTTTATCTACATAGCCATGTGGATGTGATGCCAATGCAAAATATGGTGATTTTAGGGGCTACTGGCTCAATTGGCGCTAGCACCTTAAGTGTGATGGTAAATAACCCTGCCGATTTTCATGTCTATGGATTAGTGGCCAATGCCAGTGTTCAAAAAATGCTGGCTTTGTGTATCACTCATCAGCCTGAGTATGCTCATATGGTGGATGAGAGCGCCGCCATGGAGCTTAAATCGTTATTGCCTAGTGGATGTATCACTCAAGTGACGACAGGTGCTGAGGCGTTAAATGCGTTAGTGACCGACAGTCGCACTGATACCGTTATGGCCGCTATTGTTGGTGCAGCGGGTTTAGTACCGACATTTGACGCTGTTAAAGCAGGTAAGCGGGTGTTGTTAGCCAACAAAGAAGCTCTGGTTATGTCGGGTGAGTTATTTATGCACACTGCTAGACAGTCGGGTGCGACAGTGCTACCTGTCGACAGCGAGCACAATGCCATATTTCAATGTTTACCAACCAATGTCCAAGCGCAACTCGGTTATTGTGACTTAAGTGCCAATGGCATATCACATATTTTATTAACCGGTTCAGGTGGACCGTTTTTAAACACTGATTTAGCCACTCTGAGTGCGATGACACCTGTTCAAGCTTGCAATCACCCTAATTGGTCCATGGGGCCTAAAATCTCTGTCGATTCAGCCACCATGATGAATAAAGGCTTAGAGTTTATCGAAGCTCGCTGGTTGTTTAATACGCAAGCTGAACAGCTCAAAGTAGTGATACATCCTCAAAGCGTGATTCACTCAATGGTGCAATACCGCGATGGTTCTGTTATTGCACAAATGGGCAACCCCGATATGCGTACACCGATTGCTCATTGTATGAGCTATCCGCAAAGAATTGGCGCTGGCGTTGAACCTTTAGATTTTTTCAAAGTCGGACAGTTAAGCTTTTGTGAACCTGACTTTGACCGTTTTCCATGTTTACGCTTAGCGATGCAAGCCTGTGAGCAAGGTCAGGAAGCGACCACAGTGTTGAATGCGGCCAATGAAATTGCTGTCGATTCATTTTTAAAAGGTCACATTCGTTTTACTGATATTGCTAACGTTAATTATCGCTGTTTAGACTCGGTGCAACAAACACGTTTAGACAGTATTGAAGATATAATACAGCTTGATGAGCAAGCACGTGCCACGGCAGTGTCCGTTATCAGCACACTAAATTAATTCAGGGAAATAATGATAGATTTTTTTTGGAGCTTAGGTTCTTTTATCGTCGCGTTGGGTATTTTAATTACCGCTCATGAGTATGGCCACTTTTGGGTTGCCCGTCGTTGTGGTGTTAAAGTCGAGCGTTTCTCTATCGGATTTGGCAAAGCGATTTGGCGTAAAGTGGGTAAAGATGGCACTGAATATGTCGTCGCTATGCTCCCACTAGGTGGCTATGTCAAAATGCTTGATGAGCGCGTTGAAGACGTGCCGGAGCATTTACTTGGCCAGGCCTTTAACCGTAAAACGGTATGGCAACGTATTGCGATTGTATCAGCCGGCCCGATAGCTAACTTTATTTTTGCAATTGTAGCGTTATATGTCATGTACCTTATTGGTACTCCGTCGATTAAGCCGGTAATAGACAGTACTAAGTTAAATAGCCCTGCCAGTGTTATTCAGTTGGTTGAACCACAACAAATTATAGCGGTATCAGGACAGCCAGTACGTACTTGGGAAGAAGTTAATTTAGCCTTAGTGGGTCATATTGGTGATGACAGTATTGAGTTATCCCTAGCACCATTACCAGCGTTGTCGGGCATGGATATGCCCGTTCGCACCGTCAAACTCGATACGCGAAATTGGGTTTTCGATCCAGAAAAAGAGTCGCCGATTACCGCACTCGGTTTAGGGATATTTCGCCCAGGGATAGATCCAACGATTGCGGCAGTGAGTAAAGACAGTGCGGCAGAGCAAGCGGGCATTAAGATTGGCGATAAACTCGTCAACATCAATGGCACTCAATACAGCGATTGGAATGCGTTTGTTGATGTGGTACAAAGCTCTGCTAACAAAAATATTAATATGACATTGATACGTCAAGGCGAACAAATCAATGTTGATGTTGTGCCAAAAGCACAACAAAATTCTGATGGTAAAACTATCGGAATTGTCGGAATTAGCCCAACCCAAGCACAGTGGCCTGATAATATGCGCTTTGAGCTTGAGTATGGCATAGTAGATTCTGTTATCGCTGCAGCTGATAAAACATGGCAACTCGTTGTCGTCAGCTTTAAGATGATTGGAAAATTATTTACCGGCGATGTGTCGGTGAAAAACCTTAGTGGTCCTATTTCGATTGCACAAGGCGCAGGCGCCAGTGCAAGTTACGGTTTAGTGTACTTTCTAGGGTTTATCGCGCTCATCAGCGTTAACTTAGGTATTATTAATTTAATGCCTCTGCCAGTGCTCGATGGGGGACACTTGCTGTATTACTTTATAGAAGTGATTACTGGTAAGCCTGTACCCGAAAAGGTACAGGAAATAGGATTCAGGTTTGGCGCAGCTTTGCTGCTAATGTTGATGGGCGTAGCCTTATTCAACGATTTTGCCCGACTCTGAGCAAGGACAGACTAATAATTAGAAGTGCTCTATGAGATTTAATAAAATTTTTGCCTCGATGTTATTCGTCGGCGCGTCTTTTTCAGGGAATGGTTGGGCAGAGTCTTTCCAACCTTTTGAAGTGACCGACATCCAAGTAGAAGGTTTGCAACGAGTTGCTCTCGGTGCAGCACTATTGAGTTTACCTGTGAAAGTAGGTGACACGGTAGATGAAGTTAAATTACAGCAAGCGATTAAGAGCCTTTACGGTTCAACCAATTTTGAAAATATCAGTGTCAGTCATGAAGACGGTATACTCTATGTAACGGTTAAAGAACGTCCAACTATCAGTATTATCTCGTTTGACGGTAATAAAGATATCAAAGACGAGCAGTTACAAGAAAGCCTTGACGGTTCTGGTGTTAAAGCTGGCGAATCACTTGATAGAACCATGTTGTCTGGTATTGAAAAAGGCCTGCAAGATTTCTATTACGGTGTGGGTAAATACGGTGCCAAAGTTGAAGCGCAAATCATCAACTTGCCGCGTAACCGTGTTGAGCTTAAATTTAAATTTACCGAAGGTTTAGCGGCTGAAATCCGTCAAATCAACGTAGTAGGTAATACTGTGTTCTCAGACTCTGAGCTCATCAGTATGCTTGAGCTTAAAGACTATGTGGCATGGTGGGATTTATTTGGTGAACGTCGCTACCAAAAGCAAAAGCTACAAGCTGACTTAGAAACTATTAAAACTTATTACCATAATCAAGGCTATATTCGCTTTGAAGTGACTTCAACGCAAGTGGCGATGACACCAGACCGTAAAGGTTTGTACATCACTATTAACGTGAGTGAAGGTGAAAAGTACAAGGTGAAAGAAGTTAACTTAATTGGTGACCTAATGGGTCGCGAAGAGTTAATGAGATCTATTTTGCCAATTAAAGCGGGCAATATGTACAACGGCGCGGATGTGACATTCACCGAAGAAATGTACAGCAAATACCTTGGCCGCTTTGGTTATGCTTATCCTGAAGTTAAAACCTATCCTGAAATTGATGATGAAACCAAAGAAGTGGTACTCAATATCAATGTTAAGCCGGGTAAGCGCGTGTATGTTCGCTCAATTAACTTCACTGGTAACACGGTTACCAAAGATGAGGTAATGCGCCGCGAATTACGCCAAATGGAAGGTGCGTGGTTAAATTCTGCTCAAATTGAACAGTCTAAACTACGTCTTAACCGTTTAGGTTATTTCGAAACTGTTGATGCAGAAACCATTCAAGTACCGGGCAGTGACGATTTAGTTGATGTCGCAGTGACTGTGAAAGAGCAACCGTCAGGTTCGTTCAACGCAGGTGTCGGTTATGGTACTGAATCAGGTGTGAGTTTGCAGTTTGGCGTTGAGCAAAATAACTTCCTTGGTACTGGTAACCAAGCTGGTTTTAGCGTCAACACTAACAAATATTCTAAAAGTGCCAACTTGTCTTATACCGACCCATACTTTACTAAGGATGGTGTCAGTTTAGGTGGTAGCGTTTACTGGAACGAGTTTGATGCCAACGAGGCTAACCTTGAGCGCTATAAGAATAAATCTTATGGTGTAGCGTTAAACTCTGGATTCCCGATTAACGAATCTAACCGTTTGAACGGTGGTATTGGTTATCGTCATAATACTATTTCAGAAATCTCTGCTTATGAACAAGCGTTGCGTTTCTATAATGTGTATCGTGAAACGGATGATCCTAATTCAGACTTAAGTTTTGATAACTTTGAATTGAATGCCGGTTGGTACCGCAGCACACTTAACCGTGGTACGTTCCCGACAGATGGTTCGTCGCAACGTTTAAGCGGTAAAATGACCGTGCCAGGTTCTGACTTACAGTACTTTAAAACGGATTTCGATACTAACTTCTACTTCCCTCTGACACCTCAGCATGGGTTTGTATTATTGGCTCGCGCCCGTTTAGGTTATTCAAACGGTTATGGTCAGTTTAACGACAACGATCAAATCTTACCGTTCTGGGAAAACTATTATTCTGGTGGTAGCAGTTCGTTACGTGGCTTTAAGTCTAACTCAGTAGGCCCACGTTCGTTCTATTTATACCGTGGTAGTGAGCAATGTGCGCCTGATGTTTCTGGTGATGGTTGTAGTTTACCTGGTGACCCAAATACCATTCAGGTGAGTTCTGGCCGTTCAATTGGTGGTAACGCCATTGCAACAGCAAGCTTTGAAATGATTGTTCCGACACCATTCCTTGATGAAGCTTACACTAACTCAGTGCGAACCAGTTTCTTCGTTGATGCGGGTAACGTATGGGATACTGAGTTTGATTATGACTCATATCGGACTTTACCAGCGGATCAGTTCTCTAAGTTAGAAGACTATAGCGATCCAGAACGCTTACGTGCCTCATGGGGTATGAGCGTGCAGTGGTTATCGCCAATGGGACCTATGGTATTCAGTTTAGCTTGGCCACTGAAAGAATATGAAGATGACGAGACAGAGATTTTCTCATTCAATATTGGCAAAACGTTCTAAAACAAATACACTCGGCAGGTTTTGCTGATAACAACAAGTTTAACAAGGAGTCTACTTTGAAAAAGATGGTAAATCGCGCATTAATTACATTGGCATTGTTTGCTACCCCTATGCTAGCCCAAGCGGAAAAACTCGCTGTGGTTGATATGGGTGAAGTGTTCGAGCAGTTGCCACAGCGCGAACAAATTTCTAAATCATTAAAAGCTGAGTTTGGTGACCGTGTTGCTGAAGTCCAAAAAATGCAAGAAGAAATGCGTTCTTTGGTTGAGAAACAACAACGTGACGGCGCCTTAATGAGCGATTCACAAAAGACTGAATTAGTACGTAAAATGGAATCATTAAAGTCTGAATTCCAGTTGAAAGGCAAAGCATTAGATGAAGACATGCGTCGTCGTCAAGGTGAAGAGCAAAACAAACTATTAGTTCAAGTTCAAAAAGCGATTAATACCATCGCTGGTAAAGAAAAATACGACATGGTGCTACAACGTGGCGCAGTTATTTTTGTTAAGCCAGAAGCTGACATCAGCAGCAAAGTGGTAGAAGCCTTAAGCAAAGGCAAATAATAAGTATGCAAAAAGTGACTTTAAAAGAGCTTAGCCAACTATTAGGGGCAACGATTAAAGGCGACGCCACGCTGGAAATAACCAGTGTCGCTACCCTTGAAAGTGCAACTAAAGGCCAACTCTCTTTTTTAGCCAATAGTAAGTACCGTGCTCAGCTTGAGGCAACTCAAGCTAGTGCGGTATTGCTGAGCGAAAAAGAAGCAAGTGGTTATCATGGTAACGCCCTGATTGTTAGTGATCCTTACGTAGGGTTTGCTCGAGTAGCGCAATTACTTGATACCACCCCAAAAGAAACGCCTGGTATTCATCCTTCGGCTCAAATAGATGCATCAGCCATTTTAGGTGACGGTGTGGCTATTGGTGCAAATGCAGTGATAGGTGCCAATGTTATTTTGGGTGAAAATGTTCAGATTGGTCCAGGTTGTGTGGTGGGTGAAACCAGTATTATTGGTTCAAACACGCGTCTTTGGGCGAACGTGAGCGTTTATCATAATGTCCATATTGGCCATCATTGCATCGTCCATTCAGGGACTGTTATTGGCTCTGATGGTTTTGGTTATGCCAATGAGCGCGGTAACTGGATTAAAATTCCACAAACCGGCGGCGTTCGGATTGGCAATCATGTCGAAATTGGCGCATGTACTTCCATTGACCGTGGTGCGTTGTCGCATACCGAGATCCACGATGGCGTGATTATCGACAACCAAGTTCAAATTGCTCATAATGTCATTATCGGCCAAAATACTGCAATGGCTGGCGGCTCTATTATTGCCGGCAGTTCTACCATTGGTAAATATTGTATCCTCGGTGGCGGTAGTGCTGTTGCTGGACACCTGAGTGTCGCTGATGGTGTACACATATCAGGCGGAACAAACGTGACCAGCATTATCCGTGAAAAAGGTGTGTATTCGTCTGCTACCATCGCAATGGAAAATAAATTATGGCGTCGAAACACTGTTCGTTTCCGTCAATTAGATGAATTATTTAGCCGAGTGAAAACCCTCGAGAAAAGTGCTAAGGGCACAGAATAATTGTAATTCTGCCTTATTTAAGGAATGTAGTGTGTCAAACCAATTAAACACCATGGATATTAAAGAGATACTTAAATATCTACCTCATAGATATCCATTTTTGTTGATCGATCGTGTATTGGACTTTACTGTAGGTGAGCACTTACATGCGATTAAAAATGTCACCATTAATGAGCCTTTTTTTCAGGGACATTTTCCGATACAGCCTGTTATGCCTGGCGTGCTCATTTTAGAAGCCATGGCACAAGCAACGGGTTTACTTGCATTTAAAACCATGAGTACAGAGCCGTCTCCAGAGGTACTGTATTATTTTGCTGGTATTGATAAAGCGCGTTTCAAACGTGTTGTTGAGCCAGGCGACCAAATACATTTTCACGTTAAAATGATTAAAGAGCGTCGCGGTATTGGTGTGTTTGTTGGTGAAGCCTTGGTTGATGGTGAACTGGTTTGTTCTGCTGAAATCATGTGTGCACGTAGAGAGATTAAGAAGTGATAGATAAATTAGCGTTTGTTCACCCAACAGCCAAAATTGGTAATAACGTCACTATTGGTCCTTGGACCTACATTGGTGAAAACGTTGAAATCGGCGACGACACATGGATAAGTTCTCATGTTGTGGTTAAAGGTCCAACGGTTATCGGTAAAGGTAATCGTATTTTTCAATTCTCTTCAGTTGGTGAAGAGTGTCAAGATAAAAAGTACGCAGGCGAACAAACTCGCTTAATTATCGGCGACAATAACATCATTCGTGAGTCGGTTACCATTCACCGTGGTACGACCCAAGATAAAGGTGAAACTCGCATCGGTTCTAACTGTCTGTTTATGGCGTATGTTCATATTGCCCACGACTGTTTTGTCGGTGATAACGTTATTATGGCCAATAATGCTTCAATTGCGGGTCATGTACATGTTGGCGATTGGGTTATTTTGGGCGGCATGACTGGTGTGCATCAGTTTGTACACATTGGCGCGCATGCCTTTACCGCGGGTGCTTCACTTATTTTGCAAGATGTTCCCCCATTTGTGATGGCTGCTGGTTCTCCTGCAGTACCGCGTGGATTAAACTTAGAAGGCTTAAAACGCCGTGGTTTTACCAAAGAAAACCAACGAGCAATCTTGAGTGCGTATAAAGCGGTTTTCCGTAAGAGTTTAACCATTGAAGAAGCTAACGCTGAATTAATCGAGGCCGCTGAAAAAGACATCAATGTGAAAGCATTTATGGAATTTATCAACCACTCTGCTCGTGGCATTATTCGATAGACGGAAACGATGACCAACTCTCCTTCAAAAGTATTCGCCATTGTCGCCGGAGAAATCTCCGGCGATATTTTAGGTGCCGGTTTAGTTAATTCACTCAAAAAACGCTACCCTGATGCACGCTTTATTGGCATTGGTGGCCCTCGAATGCAAGCTCTAGGGTTTGAGAGTTTATTCCCAATGGAAGAACTGTCGATCATGGGCTTAGTCGAAGTGTTATCACATTTACCTAGACTGCTTCATATTCGTTCAAGTCTCGTGAAACAAATTACTGAATTAGCGCCAGACTGTTTTATTGGTATTGATGCGCCCGATTTTAATATTGGCGTAGAGCTTAAATTAAAAGCCAAAGGGATTAAAACAGTCCATTATGTCAGCCCGTCAGTATGGGCTTGGCGTCCAAAACGTATATTTAAAATTGCTAAAGCCACTAATATGGTGTTGTCGTTATTGCCGTTTGAGAAAGCGTTTTACGACCAACATCAAGTACCTTGTACCTTTGTGGGGCACACACTTGCGGACGATATTCCGATGCACAGTGATAAGCTGGCTGCTCGGCAGTTATTAGGATTAGATCCTAATGCTGAATACTTGGCAGTATTGCCAGGGTCCAGAGGCGGAGAGCTAAAGCAATTAGCTGAACCATTTATAAAAGCTGCTCAGTTAGTTAAGCAAACCTTTCCAGACATCAAATTTGTCACCCCAGTGGTTAATGATGCTCGTCGACAACAGTTTCTTGCTGCACTGGAGGAGTTTGCTCCCGATCTAGAAGTCACTATTGTTGAAGGTCAATCTCGCGAAGTCATGGCTGCTGCAGATTGTATTTTATTAGCATCTGGCACCGCGACATTAGAGGCCATGCTGGTTAAACGTCCTATGGTTGTGTCGTATCGGGTTAGCCCAATTACATACGCCATCGCGATTAAAATGATGAAAATCAAAAATTATTCGTTGCCTAATTTACTCGCAAACGACACCATCGTGCCAGAACTGATGCAAGCTAATTGCCAACCACAGTTAATTGCCGATGCGATAATCAACCAGCTTAATCAAGATTTTGCACCGCTAAATACCCGCTTTGAAGAATTACATCAATTGCTAAAGTGTAATGCCAGCGAGCGAGCTGCAGATGCTGTAGTAGCATTATTACCAGCGCCGTAACCTGACTAGGATAAGCTAATATGTCGACATTATCGGTTGTGATAAAAGATATTACCCCTGAACAAGTAGCCATTATTTCACAAGGGCTTGTTGCTGGTGTTGACGAAGTCGGACGTGGTCCATTGGTTGGCGATGTGGTCACTGCCGCGGTGATATTAGACCCAAATAAACCGATTGTTGGCCTTAATGATTCTAAGAAGCTTAGCGAGAAACGTCGTAATTCCTTATATCAACAGATTATGGATAATGCGCTAAGTGTCAGTATTGGCCGTGCCAGCCCTGCTGAAATCGATGAGCTGAATATTTTGCATGCCACCATGTTGGCCATGCAGCGCGCAGTAGCCGGGTTATCCATTTTACCAGAACGAGTGCTGGTTGATGGTAATCGGGTACCGGATTTTGGTATTGCCAGTCATGCGATAATTAAAGGCGACGGCTTAGTGGCTGCTATTAGTGCGGCATCCATTATTGCCAAAGTCACTCGTGATGCCGAGATGGACGCGTTAGACAATCTGCACCCGCAGTATGGCTTTGCTAAGCATAAAGGGTACCCAACCAAAGCGCACTTTGAAGCGCTAGCCTTGTATGGTGTGTTGCCTGAGCATCGTAGAAGTTTTAAACCTGTTGCGGAGCGTATATTGCTTCAGGATACATTTTGATAATAGCCAAATTAAGCGAGTTTATCGTTGGATAACATCGCGTAGTTTGGTAGTCTAAATCCCGCATTTTCGTGTTGTTTCATTCATCTTTTTCGAAGAAAAAATATTCTATGTCCGATCCTCGTTTTGTTCATTTGCGCGTCCACAGTGATTATTCAATGTCAGATGGCGTTGCTAAAGTTAAACCTATTATTGCTGCTGCTGAGAATCAGGGGATGGCAGCAATAGCGTTAACTGATCAAAACAACTTTTGTGGTTTGGTTAAGTTTTATGGTGCTTGTAATGGTGCGGGGATAAAACCGATCATTGGCGCAGATTTTTGGGTGCAAACACCTGGTTTTGAAAAAGAATTTTGCGCCTTAACCATTATTGCGATGAACAATGAAGGTTACCAAAATCTGACTCAGTTGATCAGTGAAGCTTATCTTCGTGGTCATGTCGATAACCGAGTGGTGATCGACCAAGATTGGTTAGTCAAATATAACAGTGGCTTGATCATTATCTCAGGTGCCAAAGATGGCGATGTCGGTAAGGCATTATTAAAAGGTAATCAAAACCAAGTAGAGTCGCTGATTGCCTTTTATCAACAACACTTTGAAGATCGCTATTACCTCGAGCTTATCCGCACTGGTCGTGCCCATGAAGAACGCTATTTACACATGGCGGTTGAGCTAGCATCAACCAAAGGTTTACCTGTAGTTGCCACTAACCAAGTGGTGTTTTTAAAGCAAGATGACTTTGAAGCACATGAAATCCGGGTGGCAATTCATGATGGTTTTACCTTAGTCGATCCTCGTCGCCCTAAAACATACAGCGATCAACAATACCTGCGCACCGAAGATGAAATGATCGCATTGTTTGCCGATATTCCGTCGGCAATTCAAAACAGTGTTGAAATCGCGAAACGCTGTAATGTCACCATTCGCCTAAATGAATACTTTTTGCCTAATTTCCCTACTGGCGACTTATCCATTGAAGATTTCTTGGTTAATGTGTCCGTTAAAGGCTTAGAAGAACGTCTCGAATTTTTATTTCCAGATCCACAAGTTCGCGCCGAAAAACGTGTCGAATATGACGAACGCCTCGAGATTGAACTGAAAGTCATTAACCAGATGGGTTTCCCTGGTTACTTCCTTATCGTCATGGAGTTTATTCAGTGGGGCAAAGACAACGGCATTCCAGTTGGTCCCGGCCGTGGTTCGGGTGCGGGTTCATTAGTCGCATACGCGCTTAAAATTACCGACTTAGATCCACTAGAATACGATTTACTGTTCGAACGATTCTTGAACCCTGAACGTGTATCCATGCCCGATTTCGACGTCGACTTTTGTATGGACCGACGCGACGAAGTCATTGATCACGTTGCCGAGTTATACGGCCGAGAAGCGGTATCACAGATTATTACCTTTGGTACTATGGCGGCCAAAGCCGTTGTGCGCGATGTAGGCCGCGTATTAGGTCATCCTTACGGCTTTGTTGAACGGTTAACTAAATTAATCCCCGCAGAACCAGGGATGACATTGGCGAAAGCCTTTGAAGTTGAACCCGCGCTTCCTGAAGCCTATGACGGCGATGAAGACGTTAAAGAGCTTATCGATATGTGTCGCCGCTTAGAAGGCGTAACACGTAACGCGGGTAAGCATGCCGGTGGTGTGGTTATCGCACCGACTCGAATTACCGATTTTGCACCGCTATATTGCGATGCCGAAGGCTTAAACCCAGTAACACAATTTGATAAAAATGACGTTGAAACTGCTGGTCTGGTTAAGTTCGATTTCTTGGGCTTACGTACCTTAACCATTATTGATTGGGCATTGCAGATGATTAATCCGCGCCTGATTAAAGAAGGTAAAGAACCCGTTAGTATCGAAGCCATTCCGCTTGCCGATCCTGCCTGTTTTAGATTACTGCAACGCTACGAAACAACCGCGGTATTCCAGCTGGAATCTCGCGGTATGAAAGACCTGATTAAACGTCTGCAGCCCGACTGTTTTGAAGACATGATTGCACTCGTGGCACTTTTCCGCCCAGGTCCTTTGCAGTCAGGCATGGTTGACAACTTTATTGAACGTAAGCACGGCCGTGAGGAAGTGTCATATCCAGATGCTGAATATCAGCATGAGTCACTAAGAGAGTTATTGTCACCGACCTACGGCATTATTTTGTACCAAGAGCAGGTGATGCAGATTGCTCAGGTATTGTCGGGTTACACCCTCGGCGGTGCGGATATGCTCCGTCGTGCAATGGGTAAGAAAAAACCTGAAGAAATGGCCAAGCAGCGCGGCACGTTTAAAGAAGGGGCGATTAATAACGGCGTCGACGGCGACTTGTCGATGAAGATCTTCGACTTAGTGGAAAAGTTCGCCGGTTACGGTTTTAACAAATCGCATTCTGCCGCTTATGCACTGGTGTCGTATCAAACCTTGTGGTTAAAAACCCATTTCCCATCGCAATTTATGGCCGCGGTAATGTCTGCCGACATGGACAACACCGACAAAATCGTCACCTTGGTTGACGAATGTGAACGCATGGGCTTGCCGCTAATTCCGCCCGATGTCAACAAAGGCTTATTTAAGTTTACTGTCGATGACGACCTTAATATTGTTTATGGTATCGGCGCGATTAAAGGCGTCGGTGAAGGCCCGGTAGATTCTATTTTAACAGCCCGTAAAAATGGACCGTTTACCGATCTGTTCGATTTTTGTGCTCGAATTGATTTGAAAAAACTCAATAAGCGAGTAATTGAAAAGCTTATCCTTGCAGGCGCCTTAGACACATTAGGCCCGCATCGAGCATCAATGATGGCGACCTTGCCTCAAGCGATTAGTGCTGCGGCGCAACATGCTAAAGCAGAAGCGACTGGTCAAAATGACATGTTTGGTTTACTCAATAGTGAACCTGAAGACAGTAAGCAAAACTTTGTCCATTGTACTCCGTGGCCAGACAAAATCTGGTTGGAAGGTGAGCGCGAAACATTAGGACTTTACCTTACTGGTCACCCTATTAATCAGTATTTAAAAGAACTTAAGCAATACACTAATGGCCGCTTAAAAGACATTCACCCAACCGAGCGCGGTAAAACCGTAAAAGCAGCTGGTCTAGTGGTGGCAACACGGGTGATGATCACTAAGCGTGGCTCTAAAATGGGCTTAGTCACATTAGATGATAAAAGTGCCCGTTTAGAAGTCATGCTATTTACCGAGCCGTTTGAGAAGTTTGGTCATATGCTTGAAAAAGATCGCATTCTTATTTGTGAAGGTGATGTCAGCTTTGATGATTTCTCTGGCGGCAATCGCATGAACGCCCGTAATATCATTGAAATTGGCGAAGCGCGCAGTCACTTTGCCAAAGCGGTTGAAATCAATGTTCATGGCGATGATGTCACGCCAGAGTGGTTACAAACCTTTGAGCAAACATTAACACCGTGGCGTAAGGGCGCTGTGCCTGTGGTGATTAACTACACCAAACAACAAGCCAGCGGCAAAATCGTGTTAGGTGAAGAGTGGCGAGTTAATCCTAGTGATGAGTTAATGTTAGCCCTCGAAAGCATGCTTGGTTCAACTAACGTCAAAATTGTGTTTAATTAGGCGCGCATCATGATTGAAAAGTCTTTGTTATCAGAGCAAATAAGTGCACCACAACTGCTAAGTTTGCTCGAACAAGCGATATTACCCCTTTATCAAATGAATGTAGTTAAAGGTGAATCATCGCCTAAGTTAGTACTGGCTTACAGTGGCGGCGTTGACTCAGAAGTGCTCGCATGTGGATTAAGTGCCTTGGCACACAAGCATCCGCATATTGCTTGCCTACTTATTCATGTTCATCATGGACTTAGTGTCAATGCTAACACTTGGGTACAGCACTGTATCACTCGAGCTAATCATTATCAGCTTCCAGTGCAGATTGAACGAGTTAAGGTTGAAAAGGGTCCTCGGCAGAGTTTAGAGGCGCAAGCCCGTGATGCTCGTTACCAAGCATTTGACCGTTATCTTAATCCCGGTGATATTTTATTGACCGCACATCATCAAGATGATCAACTTGAAACCTTATTACTCGCGTTAAAACGTGGCCAAGGCCCAAAAGGCTTAGCGGCAATGGGGGCGGTACAAGCTTACAAACAAGCTTGGTTAGTTAGACCATTATTAGATATCAGTCGCGATCAAATTGAGCAATTTGCGGCGCAAAAACAACTATCCCATATCGAAGATGAAAGTAACCAAGACGACAGCTTTGATAGAAATTTTTTACGCCTCGATATCATTCCAAGATTAAAACAGCGCTGGCCAAGTATTGCGATTACCGCAGGGCGTAGCGCCGCATTATGTGCCGAGCAACAACAGGTTATTGACGACGAAGTGAGTCATCGCTTACCCGAGTGGTTAATAGTGCCCGGCGATACAAATGCATTAATGACCGAATCAACCGGGTTTAAACTCACCGGGTTTGGTCAATTGAGTGCCGCTTGGCAAGCATTACTGTTTCGCGGTTATTTAATTCATTGTGGCGTTAGTTTACCTTCGCAAGCGCAATTACAGCAGATCCTGTCACAACTGTTAGCGGCTAAAGACGACGCGAATATGTCGATTCAGTGGGGCGATTATCAGGTTAAACGTTTTGCTGGCATCGCTTATGTGGTTAGTCATAAAGAGTTAGAGGTTATTGATGCAAGTACAGTGCAACAACCATTTGAGCAACTGCTTAAAGGCGAGCTGCAACAGATAGTGTGCCGCGTTGCTCACAAGCAATACCCGCTGGGTCTGCAAATTGCTGCGGACAATACGCCGCTACTTGCTTTACCCAATAATACCGCCGTGAGCATACGCTTTGGCGCGGCAGGTTCAATTAAATGTCAGCCACAATTTGCCACATCACAACGGCAAAAACCGCGCGAATTAAAGAAACTGTGGCAAGAATGCAATATCCCGCCATGGCGTAGACCACAAATCCCGTTAGTTTTTTATGGTGACACCTTAGTCGCCGCCGTTGGTTTATGGGTCGACAAACGCTACCTTGCCCAAACGGGTGAGCAAGGGATTTGTATACCGCTTTTTGACGCACGATGAAGAGTGATAACAGCAGGTTAAGACGATAACAAGCGATAGAAACAGGCAAAAGCGGTAACAGTCTGTCAAAATGGTAACAAGTGATAAAAACAGCTTAAAGCGATAACAAGCTACAGCCGATAATGCCCATGACTAAGTGCTAGAAAGCTTCACTGCTATATGCGATAAAAGCGTTAGGTTTAGGGTGATGAAGGCATAGCAGTAAAGCCTAACACTGCACTAAGTTACTATCTAAAATAGGTAGTATTAAATTGTTTCAGTTAGGCCACAGATGTTTAGCTTTCCTGTTAATTGACGGCTTGACAGATCCTTTCTGGCTGGAGCAATTTCTCCGCCTGACTTTCAATATGTTCTCCAGATCCTGTTTGACCGTAATTAAATTCAGTTGCAAAAAATGAAGCATCCATTTCTGTTTTATTTTTTAATGCTATCGGTAATACAGAGCAAAGTTTTTTAACCGCTAAGTCTATTTTGTTTGACTCAATCAATTGTAATGTCGTTGTCGACATTTGGATCTCTGCCGCGGCAACACTTTGCCCGCCATAAGCGAAAAACTTCAATGCAACAAAACCTGCACCTACAGCACCAAGTGTAAAGCTGATTAAAGCCACCATAATAAATTTCATGTATTTTCCTTTTCACATTAATTAGCGTTAAGAGATAGAGTGAGTAGTGCGAAATAACAACGGTACGCATATTCCATATCAAACTTACCCAGAGACATATTATCTTTGATATACAGCCTTTGACATAATATGTCTCACTATGTTTGCCAAGACATATTATGTCAACTTATTTTTGATATAGGCAAAATTAACTCAATATTATTATGTGAAACAGAGCAGAGTTTTATTTCCAACTTTTACGAATAATAATGTTTACTCTAATCCTTTTTTCAATGTGGCGATCTTGTTGCTACAATGGTTTTTCTTAATACTCAACAGAGGATGTTGTCTGTGAATACCTTTCGTTTATTAGCCGTGTTTGGTGTGTTACTTCTGCCAAGCGTAAACGCTACGCCATTTCAATTTGATCAAAAAACCTATCGTCAAGATGTGCAAACCTTAGCCAGTGATGAATTTGAAGGCCGTGGGCCGTTATCTCACGGTGAAAAACTGACGGTTGAGTATTTAGAGAACGCCTACAAAGCAATTGGACTCGCTCCAGGTTTTGGTGACAGTTATCGTCAAGCTGTGCCAATGGCTAAAATTACTGCCGATCAAACAATGCAGCTGAGTATGGGGGATTTAGTGTTTAACAACGGCACTGACTTCACCGCACGTACTGAACAAGTTCAGCCTCAAGTGAATGTAGATAACAGCGATGTAGTGTTTGTTGGCTATGGTATTAATGCGCCAGAATATCAATGGAATGATTACGCCAACATTGACGTTAAAGGCAAAACCGTGATTATGCTGGTCAATGACCCAGGCTTTGCGACTCAAGATCCTGCCATCTTCAAAGGCAATGCCATGACCTATTATGGCCGTTGGACTTATAAGTATGAAGAAGCTGCAAGGCAGGGCGCCAAAGCGGTGTTTATTGTCCACGAAACTGCACCCGCAGCCTACGGTTGGAACGTCGTTGAAAACAGCAACACTAATACTAAATACACTTTAGTTGATGACCACAAAAACCAATCACACATTGGCGTCATGGGTTGGATCCAACATCAAACCGCGCAAAAAGTGTTTCAAGCAGCAGGGCTAGACTTTGATAAAGTCAAACTCACCGCAGCAAAAGCGGGTTTTAAGTCTATACCACTTAAACTCAAAGCCAATTTAGTAGTAAAAAATACCATTGAATTAGCCACATCATATAACGTAGCAGGGTTGATACCAGGTACCAGCCAAGCCGACGAATGGTTGGTCATGCATGCTCACTGGGACCATTTAGGTAAAACCGTACAAGATGGTAAAACCGTTATTTTAAACGGTGCCGTCGACAATGCCTCTGGCGTGGCAGGTGTGTTACAGCTTGCTCGTCATTTTAAAGCGCAAAACAAAGCACCCAAACGCTCTATTCTGTTTACTGCATTTACCGCAGAAGAAACCGGACTCATTGGTGCGCAATACTTTGCTGCCAACCCACCCGTACCGACTAAACAACTGGTATCGTTTTTAAATATAGATGGCATGAATGTAGGCAAAGGTGTTAATTACATCCTGCGTTATGGCCAAGGCGTATCAGAACTTGAAACCTATTTAGACGATGCCGCCAAAGCACAAGGCCGCACTGTAAAAGCTGATCCTCGTCCACAAAATGGCTTAATGTTCCGTTCAGACCACTTTGCCTTAGCCCAACAAGGCGTCCCCGGGTTAATGTTCATGAGCTTAGGCGACACTGATCCAGACTACATTGCCCATAAGTACCATCAAGGTGCAGACGACTACGATGCCAGCTGGAATTTAGGCGGGGTAGAGCAAGACTTAGCTTTAATCAGCGACATCATTGAAAAGCTTGCCAACAACAAAGACTGGCCAAAATGGATTGAAGATTCAGACTTTAAAAAACGCAGAGCGGAAGACGGTAAGTAGTGTTAGCTAGTTGGATAAAGAGAGGAGGCGAAAGCCTCCTTTTTTATTAGATATGACCTACGGTCACCAACGTCGTGGCGCTTCACCCACACCAGACTTTTTCAAACTTCGTTTGAAGTAAGATCGCAAGGTTCCACCCTGCACTGGCCAAGAGGGGATCAACAGCAATCCCCTCTTGGATCACCTCTGCCGTACCGGCAACATTTTCAAACAGCGAAAAGGTCGCGACGGAAATTGATCCAGCTTTTAACTTCGTCTTAATGTTCTTCGGCCTTATTCGAAAATGCTAACGCTTCCGATGGTACATCCTGTACCGCGAAAGCTAGCCTGACATCCATGTCATGCTCACGCTATTTTCATCAACGTCCTCAAGTTCAAAGTTGAATCACACCTATTGAAAGTAAGGTATACAAATCATTTATGTCGGGTAGACGACACTTGTTGCCAAGTGCCGCCCCCCTAAGAACCCAGCGTGCAACTTTCACTGCACTAGGCTCAAGCCTCCACAAAAGTATCGTTTGATACCCAGCAACTTATAAAGCAGTGAGAGCAGGTTCATTCCAAGCGTTACGAGCTTGCCTTTTCGATTTTCTCCTAGCCAAGTATTCTTGGTATTGAGGATCGAATGGTATAGCCGCACTTCGAATTTTCACATGTCTCTCAATAGGCACTTTGGCTATTTGGAATAGATTGAATTGGCAATCCATATCCTTGACCTTCTGCCAACCGTGAAATTGCCATTGGCCTTTTCGGTTGATGAAGTATTTAAGGGCTACCCAAGTCTTAGACTTTGTTGGGTGACGCCTTACTGCCCAGTGCCATAACGAATAGAATAGTTTGTGCCCAACATACCCGAATACTTGTTTAGCAACACAATGACGATAATAATTCGCCCACCCCCTTAGTTTCGGATTTATCAGTTTGATAAGGTCGTTAACAGGGATGGTTGCGTGCTTTTTGATGAGTTCGCGCAGGTTACTCAAGAACAACAGCGTGTTGGATTTACTCGGTTTAATGAGTAATTTTCCTTTGTACTTCCTATGATTGAACCCTAAGAAGTCAAAACCATTGCTGATGTGGGTAATATGCGTTTTCTCTTCGGAGAGTGTTAAGCCTCTTTCCGCTAAGAAATCAGCGATCAACGGTTTGATATCGTTCTCGAGCACTTCCTTTGAAGCGCAGGTGACGACGAAATCGTCGGCGTATCCAATAAAGTTGGCTCTGGCACCCTTTTTGAGTGCTGTAGACTTTATGCGCTGCTCAAGTCCAGCAAGAGTCATTAGCTTCAAGGTGGGGGATATAACTCCTCCTTGTGGCGTGCCCTCATCAGTACGATAAAACAGCCCTTTGTCCATAAAACCAGACTTTAACCATTGTTCCAACATACGTTTATCGATGGCGATGTTATCAATTAGCCATTGATGCCCGATTTTGTCGAAGCAGGATTTGATGTCTCCCTCAAGAACCCATTGCGCTGATTTCTTTTGAACCAAGCATTTGAAGCACTGATCGACTGCGTCAGCAGTGCTACGATTGGGTCTAAATCCATAGCTGTTAGGGTCGGCAAGCGTCTCCGATATAGGCTCTAATGCAAGAAGGTGGAGCGCTTGTTGTGCTCTGTCTATCATGCATGGGATACCAAGAGGTCTAAGTTTGCCATTCTTTTTGGGGATATAGATACGCTTGAGTGGTTTGGCTTGATATGCCTTCCTGCTCAATTGATTTACTGCTTTCATGCGGCGGGTATCTGTATTCCAGATAACACCGTCTATTCCAGGCGTTTTACTGCCTTTATTTTGTGATACACGCTTAACAGCAAGAAGTTTTGCTGAACGCGAGTGAGTCAGTATCCACTGCAACGCTTTCGCTTTACCGTGTTTCCCTTCTCGTGTTGCCTTTGCAATACGCATCTGAAGCTTTAATACAGGCGGTTCAACGGATTTCCAGTCTATTGACTGCCATTGAGCGCTGTCAGGAGAGGCACTAATTTCTGTTGAAATCATCATTTGCGTTTCTCCTTGAATAAAGTTCTTCAAATTATCTTGCAACGGGAGACCAGTCGGAAGTGGGCTCACTTTCGTGACCAGACACAAGTCTGTATCTGCATCGTTACAATGCAGCCTTTGCTTTTTCCAACCTCCTATACCCACATCGCTATCGGCCAAATCAGCTTTCCCAAAGGGAGCGATATAGGCTTACCGTGTTCCGTATGTCGCGCAATGTCAGGTTAGATGCCCGCTATAGTGCGAAGAGCTTAACGATCACGAAAGAGCATGGGGCAATCTCTTTCCAACTCTCATGCCTTTTGGCTACAGCGTATTAACCACTTCCGCTGTTTCATCACATAACGCACCTTGCGCGGATTCACTTATGTTCATCATACTGACTACCTAGCACTCACCCAATTTGTGGTTATCAGGAGGATCGTTCTCTCACGATTTAGATCCCGATTGGTCTATAACCAATCTTCATTACATTGTCAGAGCCGCTACTTTATTCAGGCTCCTAGGTTCATCTGGTGATACAGATGGTTCACTCAAAAGTGGTGAACAGCGCTTCATACGACCTCACGTCGCACGCCCCAAAGCTTGTTAGGGTAATAGGTTGTAGAAGTAACAAAGAAAGATAAGCAGCTATATCTGTTCAGTTTAGACATAACTGCTTTTTGAGGGTGAGAGGGTAACGCTATTTCACTTCGTACCTAAGTAGAACTTCATTATCTAATACAACATTTGTTGACCAAATAAAGCTTGCTCCAGCACCGCTGAATTTCTCAATAAAGTTCATGTAAGATTTCTTGTTATTCACACCAATTTCATCTTCTGAGTACTCAGTCGCTTGAGGCCATGAAACTGCATCAAAATCTTTTGCCATCCAGTTACTTGGGGTTTCCCAGTGAGCTGCATAAGCATTTGCACCGTTATCTGTGCCTTGTGTTGTGCAGTTCTCCGATAATCGCTTCCCATCAACTTCACTCAGGCAACTTAAATCATAGATTGGTGCAGTATAAAATGTCTGAGCTTGCCAATCGGAACCCGTCACAGTGCCGTCACTAAAGCTTGCGATAAAGCCACCATCACCTGGGTGGTATGCCTTGCCTCGGTTATCTTCTGTACCTAAACCTAAGTTTTCTTCCCAATCAATTACTTTTACGGCAATAGTGTATGGCTTATTTACCTTAAACTTTACGATACTAGAGTTAAACGGTGTAAAAGGTACTGTGTCTACTGCAACGAGCTGACCATTAATATATAACTCAAAATAGTTGTCAGCAAAGATGTAACCAGTGATCTCTTCACCATCTGAATCAATAATAGCCACAGGGACAGAGTCTTCATCCACATTTGTTATGCTTTCGGGTGTGATGTTGGCGCACTCTTCATAAAGGTCTACAGCTTTTGACGCTGTTGTGAAATGGTTTTGAGCAGGAACTGTCCATACTTTTCCGTCAGCGTCAGCGATTTCACCAATACCTGCAACACGGCTTCGACCGTTTACACATTCAAAAAGATTTGCTTCTACTGTTTTTGCAAGACCTTGGGTAATGCTAGCTGAACCTTTGTAGTCACTAGTGCTTCCGCTTATTGTTAGGTCGGATGTTGGAGAGCAACCAGCCAACAATAAGGCGATTGATGAAAGGGCAATAACTTGATTGTTTGTAGTAATCATTGATAAAAATCCAGTAATAAGTAGGAATATTAAGTGTAATTTTTAATTTAGGTAGAGCAATAAGTTGAATTAGTCTCTTAATAAGGTGCATATATTAGTCGATGTATTGTAAATGAACGTAAACGATATGTAATATGCGGTAAACTCATTTCTGTCCAAAAACGAGTTAGTCTCAGCTTTCAAATGGTTAAATTCAACTCTGGACTTGAGGTCGTTGAAGAAAATTACGTGAGCTAGCCAAGGATGGCGAGCTAGCTTTCGAGGGGAAGGGACGCCCCATCGGAAGCGTTAGCATTTTCGAATAAGGCCGAAGCAGGCTATAAATGCAGTTAAACGCTAGATCAATTTCCGTCGCAATTTTTTCGCTGCTGTTGTTTGGTTAAAAAGCGAAAATGTTGCCGGAACGGCAGGGGTGATCCAAGAGGGGATTGCTGTTGATCCCCTTTTGGCCCGTGCAGGGTGGAACCTTGCGATGTTAATCTGGTATGGGCGAAGCGCCACGACGTTGGTGGCCGCAGGCCATAAGAACAAAGCTGGATTCCAGTTCAACAGCACTACCAGAACGACAGTAAATTTGACCTGATCAAGGTGGAACCTTGCGATCTCAATTCAAACGCAGTTTGCAAAGCCAGTTGTGGTTGCAGGCCATAAAAAGCTTAACCATCTTAAGCCAAAGATGATTTAACCACTAGACAAGACACCTGTTTCTGCTTCCCATACTGCATCACTTGCGCCAGCTCTGACTGACTAATCGGTACATACGCTGCATTAATCGCATCTTTTTGTGCTTCAACAAATGGGTCGTGAATAAACATGAACTGCTCGTTGTAACCGCTTAATACCACCCAATGTGGGCCTTTCTCGCCATTAAAGCGATAAGTACTTATCATCAGCAAAACGGCATAACCGCTGTCAATCCAATGTTTAATTTGAACCAGTGTAGGTGCCGCGTTGTGTGTCTCAATACCTTGCGAAATCAGCTGTTGGCAAAAATCGTCATGCACAATCGTAATGACGGCTTTTTTATTGCTATCACGGACGCTATCAATAAAAGGAACCGAGGTTGATTGGCTGTACATTTCAATTTGTAAGCCACGCTTAATCGCTGCTAAGGCTAAGCCATGAACACTGCAACCGCCGTGGCCGCTGGTCATAAAAATAGTGGTGGCTTCGCGCCAGATGCTCAGCTCATCAACTCGACTTGGATTATATTGCGGCTTTACCGCACTCATGGCCATCATTAAGCAGGCCGCGCCACAGGTAAATGGGGTGGTTTGTACATACAAAGGCATCTTGATGACTTTGCTTGGCCCTGGTGGGTCTAGGCGTTTGTGCATGCGCACGCCATCAGCCAAGTCGTCATAATAATGCACTAAGGTTTTTAGGACTTTATAACCCATTTTTAAATAAAGATTTTTGGCAGCGATATTGTCGTTTCGCACTTCTAGGCGTAATGTAATGAAACCACGCTCGACTACTGTGTGCTCACATTGTGTGACCAGTTCGAAGGCAATGTTGCGACCTCTAAATTCGCTTGCAACGGCAATAGAGTACAGCCTGGCTAGCCGAGTGCCTCGATGAAACAGCACCAGAGCATAGCCTGCAAGTGTGCCGTCTATTTCGGCCACTAATAAGCTGTCCAGAGGTGAATTGAGAAAGCGTTTCATCTGCCGAGAACTGATTTTATCGCCACTAAATGCATTGTTTTCGATGTGGTTTAGTTGCGGTAAATCGCTGGGGGTCGCTTGACGAATAAGCATGAGTCGGCTCGAGTTGGCAAAACATGATAGTGGCTTAATTTACGCGCTAAACCGCACAAGAGGCAACAGATATTTATGGCTCATTTTTTAATTGTCACCGACGATGTTAATGATTGGCGTCCCTATTTGCCCAGTGACCATATGGTCACGGTTCATGATTATTTAGAAATGGGTGCATTTGCAGATCAAAGCGCCATGCAAGTGATTAACTTGTGTCGTAGTTATGACTATTTAAGCACAGGTTATTACTGCTCGTTAATGGCGGAAGCCCGTGGGCATCGCGTGATCCCTCGGGTAATGACCATTAATGATTTATCTCAGGACCGTTTTTTTAGTTTGCCGCAATCAGGCTTAGATAAGCTGCCAGAGACGGTGAATGAAATCAGCATGAAGCTGTATTTTGGCTATTGTGATAATCCGTTGCTAGACAAGCTTGCGCGTAAAATATTTGAACGCTTTACTGTGCCTGTATTGCAGGTGAATTTGTTAAAAATGTCAGGTAAATGGCAAGTTAACACCATTGAGCCTGCTGCGTTTCAAGATTTAACCGAGCCTGAACAAGATTTATTTGCCAAGTATCTTGAAGTGTTTTCACAAAAAGTATGGCGTTTACCGAAACCGTCGAAACGTTATCGTTACGAAATTGCCATGCTGGTGGATGAGCATGAGAAAATGCCGCCATCAGATAAAGCCGCGTTAAAGTTATTTACTAAGTCGGCTAATCGTATTGGCATGGATTTAGTCCAAATTGGTTCTCATGATCTGGCTCGGTTAAGTGAATTTGATGGTTTGTTTATTCGCTCAACCACTAATATCAGCAACTTTACTTATCGGTTTGCTAAAGCGGCTGAGCAACTTGGGCTAGTGGTAATGGATGATCCTGAATCCATTATGAAGTGCACTAATAAGGTGTTTTTAACCGAACTATTAAACAAGCATAAAGTGCCCGTACCCAAGAGTTTAATCTTTAAAGCCTCAGATAAAAACTGGGCCGATAATGTTATTAACACCATAGGGTTACCAATTGTACTTAAAGTACCCGACGGCGCATTTTCGCTCGGGGTGGTTAAAGTTAAAGACCGTGAAACTTTACTTGAACAAGCAGCGATAATCTTTGAGCACAGTGCGCTAATTTTAGCGCAGGCGTTTATGCCAACCGATTATGACTGGCGTATCGGCGTGCTAAATCGCCAACCTATTTATGCCTGTCGTTACTTTATGAGTCGTGGTCATTGGCAGATTTACCAACATCATCAAAGTGGTCGTGTTAGCAGTGGTGATTTTGACTGTATCGATTTGAAGATGGTGCCACAAAATATTGTCGATGCAGCGGTTAAAGCGTCTAATTTAATTGGTGCTGGCTTGTATGGCGTCGACTTAAAAGAAATCGACGGTAAGGCTTATGTGATTGAAGTCAATGACAATCCGAGTATCGACCATGGCGTTGAGGATTTGTTTTTAGGTGATTTAGTCTATGACCGAGTGATGACTGAGTTTTTAAGGCGTATTCAGCTTCGCGGTATGTAATTACCATACAATAATCAACCAATAAAAAAAGACCTGTTAAGGTCTTTTTTATTAATTAGTTGTTACTACATAAGTATAAGGTTGTGCTAATTAGCGCAAATTCGGTAGCAGTTACGTCCGGCAGCTTTCGCGGAATACATGGCTTTATCGGCACGCTCATATATATTTTCTGCTTGTTGCTGCGGTTTGGACTCCGCAATACCTAAACTGCACTGAATGTTATATTCGGTGAGCTCAGAATGTTTTGGCATCATATCAATGATACGTTGGCATACTATTGCAGCGGCCTGGGCATCCCCTTGGGTAACGATCACAAACTCATCACCGCCAATTCTAAAGGCTTGGTCTGTATTACGAATGGCTTCATTAATTAATGCGGCAAAGCCTACTAATACAAAATCACCGACTTTATGGCCATGCGCATCGTTAAGTTGTTTAAATTTATCTAAATCTAATACAATTAAAGACACTTGGCCTTGCTGGCGATTAGCTCGTGCTAATGCGATGTCGATTGCCTGGCGGTAATAATAACGATTACCTAATTGGGTTAGTGCATCAAACATGGCTTGATTAGACATATTTTGATACTTCAACGCATTATTCAACGGTTGAATTAATATGCCTTCAAGTTGCTCTAAAGTGTGTTTTTGCGCCGAACTAAGTGCTACAGACAACTGATAGGTTATGATAAACGTATCTTGGTTATCGTTAATAGTACGTTGCAGTTCAATACCGTAGTGACGTCCCCAAACAAACTTTTGTTTGTCTAGGTTCAATTGTAGTCCTTTAATCGGCAAATGTTGTCCTAGGATCTTGCCGAAGCAGGCAAAAACTGTCCGAGGATCTAAACTTCCATGTAGTTGTTGAATCACTTGAATAAGGTCCAGTTCGGGTTCCATATTCAAGTAAGCGTCTGAACGGTACCAGTAATCTTCAGGATATAATTCTGTCGCTATTGAAAAATCCATAATATTGGTTCCAGTACGTTACAACTAATTACCATATTGTTAGCAATAATCGTGCCTATGAAAAATTTTCTATAGTTATTAATTGGTTGTTGTTTTACTGTAGTGCTAACAAAACGTTTTATTTCCCTTTCGACAGTTTTTTGACAAGGAGCCAAAGCCACAATGGAACACAGTATTTTTATCCATATTTTGTTGATGCTTGTGATTGCTATTGTGGCTATTGCATTGTTACGTCGACTCGGCTTACCGGCCATTTTAGCTTATTTACTCACCGGGGTTGTTAGCGGCCCCAGCGGTTTTCATTGGTTTACCCAATTACAAATGCAATCTGTGGCTGAGTTAGGCGTAGTGCTACTGATGTTTACCCTAGGACTTGAGTTTTCGGTACCGAGGTTGTGGGCAATGCGCCGAACGGTTTTTGGCCTAGGTAGCGCCCAAATGCTGGTAACAGCCTTTGTGGCTGGCGGCATTGCTATGTTGGTTGGGCAAAACTTAGTGGCTGCGGTGGTGATCGGTTCGGCTATTGCGCTGTCGTCAACGGCCATAGTGTTAAAGCTGCTTAATGAACAAAACTGGTTAAGGCGCAGACACGGCGAGCTGTCGGTCAGTGTATTATTATTTCAAGATTTAGCGGTGGTGCCGCTATTGATTTTAATGCCGCTATTAGCCAAAGGCGGTGCTGAAATGAGCTTCAATAGTATCGCGTGGGGATTACTCACCGGTATTTTGGCCTTTTTAGGATTAATGTCATTTGGTAAATGGATATTGCCACGTATTTTTGACGAAGTAGCTCGCTCACGTTCAAATGAGTTATTTGTATTATCTACCTTAGTTGTCGCTTTAGTGACGGGCGCGTTTACTCAATGGCTTGGATTATCGATGGCGTTAGGGGCATTTATTGCTGGGATGTTACTTGGCGAAAGCCAGTATCGACGCCAGTTAGAGGCTGACATAAGGCCATTTCGTGATTTATTAATGGGTTTGTTTTTTATTTCCATCGGCATGCTACTGAATTTCGATTTAGTGATGCAATATTGGTGGCAAGTGTTATTGATTTTGGCAGGTGTGGTGCTCGCCAAAATATTAATCGTGCACGGTTTACTCAAACTTGTGGGTGAAAATACTAAGGTATCACTCAGTACCGCAATCAGTTTAGGTCAAGTCGGTGAGTTTAGTTTTGTGTTACTGGCATTAGCAGTAAATTATCAATTACTCGATACCGAAGTAAGCACTGTGTTAGTCGCCGTGGCGGTGATATCTATGTCAATGGCGCCTTGGTTGATCCGTCACAGTGTTGATATTGCCAAAAAGGTTAGCGGCAATAAGCTGCCACCTAAAAATGAACCGATAGAAATTGTATTGCCTCATTCTGACGAAAGTGATGTGGTACTGATTTTAGGTTACGGCCGCGTAGGGCAAACGATTGCACGCTTTTTGAAAACAGAAGCGGTGCCTTATATGGTGCTTGATTTAGATCCCACCAGAGTGACAGAAGCGAGAGCCGCAGGCGAAAATATTCATTTTGGTGATGCTTGCAAAATGGCGCTATTGAAGAAGATGGGCATTCGTCAAGCGAGCTTAGTGGTGGTGACATTTTGCGAACCAAGGCAATCTGAAGAGTGTTTAGCCGTGGCGCGTAAACTGGCTCCCGATGTAAAAATATTGGTGCGCACTCGCGATGATGCCAACTTACATGAGCTTAAAGAAGCGGGGGCGACCCAAGTTATCCCTGAATCACTTGAGGGCAGCTTAATGCTGGTGTCGCAAGTGTTGTTTAAATGTGGCGTCCCCTTAGCGCGGATTATTAAACGCTTGGAATCTGAACGTCGTAATCATTATCAATATTTACACGGTTTCTTTTCCGGCACCGAAACTGACTTTACCTTAGATTTACTCCATGCAGTGTCACTGGCTTCAGGTGCTAGTGCGGTGGGTAAAACCGTTGCAGATATTCCATGGCAAGCTTTGGATGTTGAGCTTAGAGCGGTGCGGCGTAAGGGCGAGGAAATTGATCCACCACCCCCTGAGTGGATATTAAGGCGTAACGATATTTTAATGCTGGTGGGTAAACCGCGCAGTATCGAGAAAGCTGAAGAGTATTTACTGCAAGGTTAAATATAGCTTCATATTATTGCTACCAAGCACCATGCTGAAAAGTGATGGTGCTTTTTTATTTTATTTTATTTTATTTTATTTTATTTTATTTTATTTATTTTGCATCCAATATTAACTTTGGTTCGTATACACGCTATTGGGGCTTTTTTATCAATATATGCGCAATTAGCCTGTATCAACTATATCGAACCATCATAGGGAAACGTGGCAGATTATGGATCAAGACACCTTACTTAACTTATTAAGTGCTAGTGCAGATGGAGATAAACAAGCATTTGCTGATTTATACCAATCTACCAGTGGCCAGTTATTCGCAGTTAGCTTAAAAATGCTCGGTCGACGTGAGTTAGCCGAAGAGGTATTACAAGAAGCCTACGTAAAAATTTGGCATAACGCGACAGAATATCAACACGGAAAAGGATCGGTTCTCACGTGGATGATCAGTATTGTTCGTTACCGAGCCTTAGACATGTTGCGTTATCAAAAGGTCAGAAAGGAAGATCCACTTGAAGATGGCCAAGAAGCCATTTTTGAAGAGCATATCAATGATGACGGGCCTCAGGTTCATAAAAATAAACTCGACCAGTGTATGGGAGAACTCGAGCCTCAGCAGAAACAAGCAATTCATCTCGCTTACTATAATGGTTTATCGCATCACGAAGTTGTGGGGCACTTAGATTTACCATTAGGCACTATTAAGAGTTGGATCCGTCGTGGTTTACAACAATTACAGAGGTGTTTATCGTTATGAATTATCGTGATCCTCAATTAAAAGACGCATTAGCAGCAGAATATGTGCTTGGTACATTGCGTGGCCAAGCTAGACGTCGGTTTCAAAAATTAATGATGCAAATTCCCAGTCTGCGTGAAAGCACTTGGTTATGGGAGCAACATTTACATGGCATGAATCAATTGTTAACGCCGATAACCCCAGATGAACGGGTTTGGCAACAAATCAGTATGTCGCTAGGGTTTGTTGATAATGTGGCCCAAGCACCATTGCCAAAAACCTCAAATGTGGTGCCTATGGCAACACGTAACCGTTTATGGAAGGGATTGGCTTCAATGGCAAGCGCAGCAGCCATTGTTATGGCTGTTTTAGTTGTGAATAATCAGCCTGTGCCAGTTGCTACATCGCAGCAAGTTGCGGTAGTGCAAAGTGCACAATCTAAAGCATTATGGCTGATTGAAGTCACCTCCAATACGATTGAAGTGCGCTCTACCAGTAACCTTAAGCCACTGGCGAATAAAGACTATGAGTTATGGATGGTGGCTAAAGGTGTCGAAAATCCAATTTCATTAGGCTTACTGCCTAAGTCAGGCAAGTTAACATTGGTGAAAAACAGTCAATTTGATGACATGGATATAGTGGCTCTGGCGGTAAGTTTAGAGCCTTTGAACGGCTCACCAAATGGCTCACCAACAGAGGTATTGTATACCGCAGAGCTAGCAACTTTATAAAGCCTTAATGATAGGGTGATGTTTCAAAGCATTGATGTGTTACCACGCTGACATTTAAGCGGCCAATAGTGAGACTATTGGCCGCTTTTTTATGGTTGCAACTATCTATTGGCGATCGATGAATCACCGGTTAACGGGAAATTGTTAACGACTCATTTCTGAGCGTTCACATACTAAAGGATTGTATTGAAGAAATTGTATAGAGGGGCTGTATTGAAAGGACCATATTGATAGTTCATTATGCAGAAATTAACATTTTTATTAAATTAGCAAAAATAGTTTATTTATAAATTCATTTAAATTCAGTGTGTTAATTTTTTATTTAATTTATTTCAACAATAATTGCTAAAACCTGCATCCAAAATGGAACCTGAGCCGTTTACTGATATGACTCTACTACATAACAAGGAAATGGTCATGAAAGTACTAAAAATATCCCTAATCGCCAGTATCGTATGCAGCACTTTATTAGGCGCTAATGCATTTGCGTCAAGTCACCGAGAAGCACCCAATATCACTCGTTTTCCAACATTAGACTCTACCGACTTCTACGCTTTTAATAGCTACGAAGCTGGACGTGAAGATTACGTCACTCTTATCGCCAACTATATTCCACTGCAAGATGCCTACGGCGGACCTAACTATTATGCGATGGATCCTGCTGCGGTATACAGCATTCATATCGATAATGATGGTGATGCTATAGAAGATTTAACCTTCCAATTTAACTTTACCAATGAGCTTGCCAATAATAATCAAGGTATTGCGTTAACGGTTGGTCCTGCTGACAATCAACGTAGTGTGTCAGTACCGCTTAAAAATATTGGTGGCATTACTGCTGCGGATCAAAGTGCGGCAAACTTTAGCGAGTCGTATGAGTTAACACTTGTTAAAGGACCACAAAATAGTGGTAGCGCAACAGCGTTAACCAATACTTCAGGGGCGATGTTCCATAAGCCACTGGATTACATTGGTAATAAGAGTTTCGGTGATAGCAGCGCGTATGCAAGTTATGCGGGTCAATTCATCTACGAATTTAATCTCGATGGTTGTGCAAGTCCTGGCAAAGTGTTTGTTGGCCAACGTAAAGACCCTTTCGTGGTTAACTTAGGCAAAACCTTTGATTTGGTCAACTATGTGCCTGTAGAAGGTGATAGTGCACCGGGCGCTGGCGACCAAGGTGGATTTCCAGGTGGCATCACTCAATCTGTTGATAATGATGATTTGATGGATAAAAATGTCACAGCCATTTCAATTGAAGTGCCAAAGTCTTGTTTAACGACTCAAGGCAACGGCACCATTGGTGCATGGACTACCGCCAGTTTACCGCAAGCGCGTATTTTAAATCCAAATGCCAAAGTGGGTAAAACTGAAGTCAACGGCGGCGCATTAACTCAGGTATCTCGTCTGGGTAATCCACTGGTTAACGAGTTAGTGATTGGCTTAAAGGATAAAGACACTTTTTCGACTTCACATCCTAAAGATGACACTCAGTTTGCTGACTATGTGACGCACCCGAGCTTACCAGAGTTGCTTAACATTCTGTTCAAAGACGCGGTTAATCAAACGTTGGGAACAAACATTGAAACGTTAGCGCCAACTAACTTCCCTCGTACCGATCTTGTTACTGCATTTCTCACTGGTTTTGCTGGTGTTAACCAACTTGAGATGGTGACGCCTTCAGAAATGTTGCGTCTTAATACTGGCATTCCGGCAAAATCACGTGATATGCAGTCAGCTTTTGGTGTGGCTGGTGATGATTTAGCCGGTTTCCCAAATGGTCGTCGTCCGGGTGATGATGTGGTTGATATTGCACTGCGCGTGGTAATGGGACGTTTATGTTACCCCATCCCAGTCAATGGTACTGACACAGATTTAGGCCTTTGTACTAGTGATGATGCCAGCGTTGGTAACGTGCCATTTACAGATGGTGCCCCTGTTGACGCGACCATGATGATGGATCACTTCCCTTACTTAGCGACGCCGCTTTCGGGCTCAAAATAAGGAACATAAGATGAATACTTCTATTCGATATGCGACGCGTCAAGCGCTTAATAATCTCGCTAAACCAGTGGTATTAATCAGTGTGCTCAGTGGCGGTTTTTTAGCTGGTTGTAACTCAGATGATGATGCGATGACCATGGTTAAAAACAGTGCGCCAATGGTGAACAGTGTCATGCTATCCACCGTGACTGAAACGCCAGTGACAGATCAAGTGATAGCCACCGATAAAGATGGTGATGCACTAACGTTTACTGTTATGAGTGAACCCACGCTTGGTACGGTTAGTTTAATGCCAAACGGCGAGTTTACTTATACTCCTGCCAATGAAGTGACTGGCATGGACAGTTTTACCGTTGCAGTGACCGATGGCGTAAACGACCCTGTAGCAGCAATGGTGAACATTACCATTGATGCAGAGCAAGTGATGTTTTCAAGCTTAAGTCGTCAGGCATTTTTACAACCAAGCCAAGCTGCACCTTTACGTGTTAATGGCCGCATGGTTGAGAACGATGTTTCAACGGCTGATTTTTACGACGACTTATTACTGGATTAATAGTGCGAGTTCTATTCGCTAGCTTAAGTTTATAACACAGGACCAAATATCTATCTTATTCATCCAATGAATGATTATCTCAGCTGAGAAGTAATGATTAATTAGATCGATATTCATAGCCAAGGATGGCATTAAGGAGGCGTTATGCAAGCGATATCAGGGCGATTAACACCAATGATTAAGTACCCTCAATTTAGCCTCAACATTCAATTTTACATCAATATTGTAATGGTTGTCAGTGCATGTTTGTTGATGGTAGGCAACAGTACTGCGGCGCCATATACACCAAAAGACACCAGTGAAGTTATTGCGACCTGGAAAGTGTTTAATGATACCGACAAGCAGATGAGCTTAGACGACATCAGTGATTTTATTGAACAAGGACAATATCCCGGTGAAGCTGATTATCGCTACGGTCGTGCAAAAGCTTGGTTACAAGCCAAAATGGCCAATGCCAGCCCCGATGCGCAGACCTATTATTTATATGCTCGAGTATTACAGCATCAACACCAATTTGATCGGGCGATAAAGGCGTTAGAGCGCTCCATTGAATTAAAACCGACTGCGATAAATAGTTGGTTATTAAAAGCCAATATTCATCTGGTACAGGGGGATATTGTCGGTGCAAGGCAAGCGTGTTTAACCCTAATCGGTAAAGCCGATATTTTATTGATTTCTACCTGTGCTTTAGAAGTGACCAGTCAAAATGGCAAACTGGCCGAAAGTTATCAAGAGTTAGCTCGGTTGTACCAGTTGTATCAACCTAATAATGAACCAGAAAAACGTTGGATAGTGCAAATTCTTGCTGACATGGCATTTAAGCAAGGTATGTCAGAAGAAGCATTGAGTTATTTAAATCAATTAGATATGGACAATGCTCCGGTTAGTTTATTAGCGCTATGGTCTGATATTGAGTTGGCATTAAATCAACATCAACAGGTGTACGATATGCTCTCCAGTGTCGTCAATAATAACGCTGTTCAAGACGACGCACTATTATTGCGCTTAGCGATAGCGGAAAAATCCCTTGGCAATACTGTTAAATGGCAATGGACTTTTGCCCAAAGAGTTAAACTGCGCGAGCAAAGACAAGACAGCTTGCATGCATCCGATCTGGCAAAATATTATTTAACTATTGATATTCAGCCCCAAAAAGCACTTTACTGGGCCAAAATCAACTGGCAGGTAGCACGTCAAGACAATGATCGGATACTTTTAGAACAGGCTAAAGCATTGTTGAGGAAGACTAAAAATGATAAAAAGTCAGTACAAGTCAGTCAGAACCTCGTTGTCGATCATGTAGCAAGTTAAGGATAAACCAGTGAAGGCATTTACACGTTTTTTTTCGGTGATGAAAGGTGGATTATTACTGCTAATGTTACTGTTTAGTCATGGCAGTTTAGCCCATCAAATGAGCACCAGTTATTTGTCTGTTAACCTCGATAAGCACGGGCAAATTCAAGGTGATTGGCAAGTGCGTTTTTTTGACATAAACCAAGTTGTCCCTATTGATGATAACCAAGATGGTGAGCTTACTTGGGGAGAGTTGCAAGCTCATCAAATTGCGATAGTAGATTATTTACGTTCATCTTTGGCAATCAGCCGAGAGCAAGATTGCCCACTGAGTTTTAACCCAACGCAGCAAGTTGACCAACACTTTAGTGAAGGTTATCTAGTCAGTTCATTTCAGGCTGAATGTGATAGCCCTGGAGTGTTGACCATTAATTATCAAGCTTTCTTCAATATAGACACTGATCATAAAGTGATTACCACCATTGCAACGCCCGATCATCAATACGCTCGAGTGATCAGTAACGATAACCCGATAATATTGATTAACTTAGCAGAAAGTCAGCTCAGCGATACATTTACAGAATATGTTTACCAAGGGATTATTCATATTTGGAAGGGCACTGATCATATCTTATTTTTATTGGCGTTGTTATTAACCTGTGTGTTGGTGCGTGAACAACAAAAATGGCACCCGATAGATAAGCCTAAGCAAATATTTAAAGACACAGCATGGATTATTACTGCATTTACATTAGCGCATTCGGTAACGTTAACAGCCACCGCATTGGGACTGATTAATTTTAGTAGTCACTGGGTTGAACTGGGCATTGCATTGTCGGTGTTGTTTGCGGCGCTTAATAATGTCTGGCCGATTGTATTACGTTTAGGCTGGATTACGTTTGCGTTTGGCCTGTTACACGGCATGGGATTTGCTGGAGTATTAGGCGAGCTTGGCTTGCCTGAAAATCAAAAACTATTAGCGATTCTTGCGTTTAATGTTGGCGTTGAAATCGGCCAGCTGGCGATTTTAGCGCTAGTGCTGCCTGTATTGATGTTTCTACGCCATAGACTTTGGTATCGACATTGGGGCATGCAGCTAGGTTCAATTGCGATTGGGCTCATGGCGATTCAGTGGTCTGTAGAACGTTTTTAGTGTTTGCCAATGAATAACTAGTCAGCTTTGGATAGTGGCTAGTTATTCATTGAGATTGTATTGCTTAAGTAACCTTGTATTCGACCGTCGCTAACTTATGCTCGGCTTACATTTGCCATATGTTCGACTTATGTTTGAGACGGTGTACAAATAACCGACGTCAGTAGCCATTAGTCAGACATTCGCCCACCTTAAATTCCTCTTGGTAATATCTCCCAACGACTCAAGGTTAAAATTGGCTTTAGTGGTAAGCAAACTTTTGTGTATGTTAATTCGTATGATGATACAGATTATTGCTGTATCTGAGCTTTAGCGACCACCCAATATGTGTAATCGCAATAATATAGCGTGTTTGAACGAGTTTTTTGTTCGAAAGATCAGCAAAGCCTAGATATTGCCTGCTTTCTTCCATAGAATGGCAAGTTAACTTTTTTATCAGCAGCCATTGTTTATTTTGCTGCGGTTTTATTAGGTATATTGATGTCGGCGAAACTGTTTAATCTCCCCATTAAGCTTTCATTAGAGATGATTGCGAAACTGTTTTCGGCCACCCAAATTCAAAAAGCGCAAAACTATTTGATCCAAGGTCGAGTTCTAGAAGTTACTGCCAGCAGTAATAATCATGATATTGAGGCCTATGTTGAAGGATCTGCTGCTGAACCCTATCGTCAAGAAATCACCCTAGTTAATGTGAATCACAAAATTGTGATGCGTTCACATTGTACTTGCCCTGTTAGAACAAATTGTAAGCACGTTGCCGCAGCAATGCTGGCACTGGTCGATAAAAAGCCGGTTGAAGAGCAGCGTATCCACCAATGGTTACGCCAACTTGACGAGCAAAAAACGGTTGCCGAGTTTGAAGAAGAGGACGAAGAAAAAGACCGCATTATTTATGTGTTATCTAACGATCCTCATGGCATTTTTGTCGAATTTAAACGCAGTAAATTTAATAAAAAAGGTCAATACAATAAAGGCAGCAAGCTAGCATTAGCCGATATTCGCTATAGCATGCCATGGTGGATTGACCCTGAAGATAAACAGATTATCAGCTTATTATTGTCATCAAATAATCATGGCTCTAAAATTTATATCGAAGGTGAAATTTCATTTTTAGCGCTGACTAAAATGCTCACCGCCGAAGTGTGTTTTTGGGAAGAAAATCGCATCCCACTAACATGGGCTAAATCTGTTGTGCCTGAGTTTGTCTGGTGTGAAATTGATAAAAAACATACCCAAATGCAAATGCGCATGCCTGGGCTGGATAATTGGGAGTTTATTGCTACCGAGCCACCTTTGTATGTTGAATTAGACTATTTGCATTTAGGTAGAATAGATACTGACTTGCCAGTTAAAAAGTTAAGTTTATTGCAACATATGCCGCCAGTGCCCTTGGCTCAAGTAGATGCCATTAGTCATAAAATGCTCCAGCATTTTTCGCCTAAAACCGTGCCTGTGCCGAGTGAAATTGATTTTTGCGAGATAACAGACTCACTGTTAACACGCTTAACTTTTACGCGTGAGCTCATTGCCAACAACCCGATTCTGCAACCGGTTATTCGAGTTGATCATTGTTACGGTGAAATTACCTTTAATGCATCGACTAAACCCGAACGCATAAGCTTAGTCAAAAAAAATCAAGTTCAGTATCAAGTGCATAGACATGTCGAGCAAGAACTCGCGGCATTACAGTCATTAGCGGATATAGGCTTAGTGACGCTTGAGCCAGACGCTACGCTGGCCAGTTCACAACAACCCTACTATGTCAGTGTCGGCTTATTACCCGAGTCGATTTTTGAATGGTCTGAATTGACCGACAATGGTCTTGATGCGTTAACTGCGCTGGGTATGGATATTCATTTTGATGATGACTTCGACTTACAAATTACCGATGCACAGTTAGATGTCGACTTAGTTGACGATGATGAGTCTGGCTGGTTTTCGTTATCGCTCAGTGCCGACATCGATGGTCAAAGTGTACCGTTATTAGCCTTAGTTGCCCGTTGGTTACAACAAAATGGTGAACCAGCAGACGATGATGAATTGCTATTACCTGGCCCTAACGGTGGTTTTATTAAAATCAAAGCCAAAACCATTAAGCCGCTGATTAGTATTATCCAAGAATTATTTAATCGTCATTCTGGCGATGTCATTTCGATACCACGCAACCGTGCGCATATTTTGAATGATTTATCTGCCAGTGACGTGCGTTTACTCAATGGCGAACGTGTGCGCAATTTAGCCACCAAACTCGCAGAGTTTAAAGGGGTGGTTCCGGTTGAGTTACCCGATGGCTTAAATGCGACATTACGTGATTATCAAAAACAAGGTTTTGACTGGTTGTGTTTTCTTAAAGAATATCAACTAGGTGGTATTTTAGCCGATGACATGGGCCTGGGTAAAACCGTTCAAGCATTGGCATTTTTACTCAAAGCCAAGCAAGACGCTACCGAGCGTCGTACCAGTTTAATTGTTTGTCCCACTAGCTTAGTGGGTAACTGGTTAAAAGAAGCCAATAAGTTTGCTCCGTCGCTGAATGTAGTGGTGATCCACGGTAATAAACGCCAGCCGTTATTAGATCAAATTAACCAGTTTGATGTGGTCGTAACAACCTATCCATTAATGTTACGTGATGAAGCCATTTATTGTGAATATGTGTTTGAGCATATTATTTTGGATGAAGCACAACAGATTAAAAATGCCCAAGCAAAAGTCACCCAAGTGATTAAAACCCTTAGAGGTAGATTTCGCTTATGTTTATCGGGTACGCCGCTTGAAAACCATTTAGGCGAATTAAAATCATTGATGGATTTTTGCTTGCCAGGTTTATTAGGTCAGCATACTTACTTTAATAAACAGTTCCGTGGTCCGATTGAGAAGCAAGCCGATGTTGAAAAGTCGCAGTTACTGAGTCAGCGTATTGCTCCTTTTATGCTGCGCCGCACTAAAAAAGAAGTGGTATCAGAATTACCTGAAAAAACCGTGATTATTCAAACTCTGGAACTTGAAAGAGATCAACGTAATTTGTACGAGTCTATCCGTTTAGTGATGGAGAAAAAATTGCGTGAACTGTTTGCCAAGAAAGGAGTATCGAGTAGTCATATTGAGTTTTTAGATGCATTGTTGAAGTTGCGTCAAGCCTGTTGCGACCCGCGTTTAGTTAAGCTTGAACAAGCTCAACAGGTAAAAGACAACGCTAAAATGACTTGGTTAATCCAAAACCTGCCTGAAATGATTGAAGAAGGTCGTAAGATCCTTATCTTCAGCCAATTCACCGGCATGCTGGCACTCATTGAAGATGAACTGAAACGCTTAGCTATCAGTTATAGTAAGTTGACAGGCCAAACTCGTGACCGTCAGACCCAAATTGATTCGTTTCAAGAGGGTGATAACTCGGTGTTTTTGATCAGTTTAAAAGCCGGTGGAACCGGACTTAACCTTACTGCTGCGGACACGGTTATTCATTTTGACCCGTGGTGGAACCCTGCCGCGGAGCGCCAAGCGACCGATCGCGCTCATCGTATTGGCCAGTTAAATCCAGTGTTTGTTTATAAACTCATTGCCCAGGGCACCGTTGAAGAGAAAATTCAAGAAATGCAGCAGCACAAACAAGGTTTGGCAGACAGTATTTTATCCGATGGTACTCAAGGTCCATGGCAGGGCAGTGCGAACGATTTATTAGCATTGTTGAGTTAATAGTTGAGTTAATCGTTGAGTTAATCGTTGCGTTAATGACACGAAAATCACTTGAACTAGCGTGTAGATTCGCGAAACTCAAGTGATTTAGCGGTTATCAATTACCCTAGATGAACTCGATAACATTGGCTTAAAAACGTTGACTCGATACATTTTGGCTCAATAAGCTTTGGCTCGATAAATATGGACTCGATACACGTTGACTCGATACACGTTGGCTCGATACACGTTGGCTCGATACACGTTGGCTCGATACACGTTGGCTCGATACACGTTGGCTCGATACACTTTGACTCGATACATTTTGGCTCAATAAGCTTTGGCTCGATAAATATGGGCTCGATACACGTTGACTCGATAAACATTAACTCGAAAATGGAGATGAACCTTGGTTGCAATGTACTTTAAACGTGGTTCATCAGCGCCAAGACAACGGCGTTCGTCTCGTGCGACGCCTGCTGAGCACACAGCTTATTTTGAACAGGTGTTTACCATTCTTCGGCTTCATCCTGAGAAAATTGCCATAGTTAGACGTAATATTGCTGAGTTCCAAGCTCAACCTTATTTGAAAAAAGGCCTGCACACGGCAATTGATCGGTTACTGTTGGTGTTTGAAGACGATAACGACATTGAACTGCTATATAGGCAAGTGATGAGTGATGATATTGGCCAACGGGTAAGACGCTACCCGCTGATATTTAAAGGCATAATTTCAATAGATTCAGATGCTGTGTAATTTCATTCAGTGAGTGCCTTATCAAATATAAGCACTCATCGTTATGGGCGTTCAATCACGCTAACCGTCAGACGTTCCACAAGTGGATATGCCAAACCTTTTGCGCTATTCCCATTCACTTTGCCATCATCAATATCGATGTTGTGTACTGCGCCAAATTAAACAACAATCATGTTGCTGACACTCAATACCTAAACCGATTACCTATATTCGGCCATAACCTTATTGTTATTTATCTTTTAGCTTGAGTCCTTTGACCGCTTGTAGTGGTTCCCTCCAATACCGTGGTTATCTCAAATGGTCGTTAGATTAATTCACCAAATGGCACGCCTTGCTTATTCGCCCTTATTTATTTGCCCTTATTTAGTCGTATTTATTACTAATAGTCATTATTGGGTTAGATATTGGCCATATATTTCAGCGAAATAGGATTGAGCGTTAAACAATATTCATATTGTGGATAAAATACTCAAAATGTTTACGTTTAATGGTAATACTAGTTAAGTCGTAATGCTCAAGATGATTGGGGTTCATTTTTTTAAATAATTGAAGCTATGCTGATAGTGATCAATATTATCTAAACGAGGTCGTTTAAATGATCTTTGACTAAAATTATCTTCGGTCAACACCAGCCTCGATTAATACCAACCTCGATTAACAGTACAGGGGCAGAACCGTTAGTGAGTACGATGTTGTGGAGCTATTTTGTGAATGTTCAATAAGGAGTTTCAATATGTTAAGGACTGTTAATATGTTTTACGATTCACCGTTAAAAAATATGCTTGATAAGCGCTTTTCTGTGCAAGCTTTGGTTCATCTCGTGGTATCACTCTTTTTAGTTTCATCGGTAAGTATTGCTTATGCAGAAACGCCAATATCCAAAACTGATGGCAAGCCATTCTCCCATGACACAGTCTTAGAAGTTGCTCAAAAACTGTCCCAGACCCCCTTTGTTGAACCCAAACAAGCCCCCGAAGCACTGACTAAAATAGATTACTCAACCTATCGTCAAATTAATTTCCAACAACATGCTGCTATTTGGGGCAATGCGCCCACGCCTTTCTCGATACAACTATTTGCTCCTGGGTATATCTATAAACAGTTGATTGATATCGACGTGGTCGAGAATGGTAAATCATTTCCGGTAGCAGTATCTGAATCATCCTTCAGAGTGCCAGATGAATCAATTGGCAAATTACTGGAGCAAGTCGGTAAATATGCAGGTTTTCGTTTGCATTACCCGATCAATCGCGATGATTATAAAGATGAATTTATTGTGTTTCAGGGCGCCAGTTATTTTCGTGGGGTCTCTAAAGGGCAAGCGTATGGCTTATCTACCCGCGGACTTGCCATCAATGTTGCCGATCCTAAAGGTGAAGAATATCCTTTATTTAAAAAGTTTTGGATTGAACGTCCATCCAGTCATCAAGAGGCGATTGTGGTCCATGCGTTACTAGACAGTGTGAGTGTAACAGGAGCCTATCGTTTTGCTATTTACCCTGGCGATCCGACTCGAATGGGTGTCGATGTTAAGCTTTTCCCAAGGCAGGATGTTAAGAATGTGGGTCTGGCTCCGTTAACGTCAATGTTTATGCATGGTGGCATCGATCGCGCTGATACTGCTGATTACCGTCCTGCGGTGCATGACTCTGAAGGCCTGCTAATGGAAAAAGGTAATAATGAGAAAATCTGGCGTCCGCTAAATAATCCTCGTGGATTACAGGTGAGTTCTTTTATGGATGAGAATCCTAAAGGATTTGGTTTGATCCAGCCACATCGAAAATTAGATTATTATCAGGACCTTGAAGCAAATTATCATCTTCGTCCATCGGCGTGGGTTGAACCAACAGGTGATTGGGGTAAAGGTAGAGTTGAACTGGTTGAAATTCCATCTGATTCTGAAGCCAATGACAATATTGTTGCCTATTGGAAGCCAGAACAAGGTTTGAAAAAAGGCCAGCCATTCGCCTATTCATATCAATTGACCTGGGTGGATCAGATCCCTAAAACCGAAGGCAAAGTAAAAGTGGTTCGAACTGCTGGTGGTCGCAAGTTATCGACGGATAAAAATGAGATTGTTATCGATTACAGTCACATTAATGCCAACGATATCAGCCATATTCGCGTCGATGCCAGTATCAGCAGCGGCGCTATTTTAGAATCACGTATTGAGTCTAATCCCAGTGTTGATGGTGCCAGAGTTTTTATCACGTTCGATCCGCAAGATGCTGAGGTTGCAGAATTACGTGTACAGCTAAGCAACAAAGATAAACCGCTTGGTATGACATGGCTGTATCGCTTTACTGCAGAGGACTGGCCTTTATGATAGACAATAATAATCCTCTGTCTGCTCACGTTAACAATACCTATCATGATGCACGTGCATTGCCAGAGGAATCGCCACTGCTGATGTCTCGTCATGAGGTTTCTGAACCAGGTCATAGATTAACTCCGAATCAACAAACTGTGTGGTTTACGCTACGCACATTTGTTGCACAGTTATTTGTGTTTATGGTTACAGCAGGCTTATCGACTTATGGCATAAGAGAAATGTATTTGGTGCTTAACACCAATGCCATTACCAGTTTGCAAATGGTTTTTTTGGTGTTGTTTAGCATTAACTTTCTGTGGGTTACTTTTGCTTTTTCACAGGCACTATTGGGTTTTCTGTTGCATCTCAAACCACGCCTAATTAAAAAGAATGAGACAGAACCAGAGTTCAAAACGGCGGTATTGCTGCCTATTTATAACGAAGATCCGCTGCGTATTCGGGCCACAATAGAGGCGATGAGTGCAGATTTAATCGCTACCGCACCGGGTAAATATGCTTTCTTTATTCTCAGTGACACTAATCGAGCTGATGCATGGATTGCTGAGGAACAGACTTTTGTGGATCTTATCAATAACAGCCAACCACAGTGTCCGGTTTATTACCGTCGTCGTCACCAAAACAGTGAACGTAAAGCCGGTAATATCGGCGACTGGGTTCAGCGTTGGGGCGGTGATTATGAGGCAATGTTAGTGCTTGATGCTGACAGTATCATGAGTGCAAAGTCGATGGTGACATTATCACGTCGTTTAGCTGGCGCACCTGGCGTCGGTCTTATTCAAACCTTACCGACACTGGTGTTTGCCAATACGCTTTATAGCCGTTTGCAACAGTTTGCCAATCAATGCTTCGGTCCTATTTATGCCGAGGGTTTGTCGGCTTGGCATGGTTTGTCCTCAAATTTTTGGGGCCACAATGCCATTATTCGCACTAAAGCATTTGCTGAGTCCTGTCATCTGCCTATTCTGTCCGGTAAAGCACCTTTTGGCGGCCATGTATTAAGTCATGACTTTATCGAAGCGGCGTTGCTGCGTCGTGCAGGTTGGGGAGTACGTTTTGATACCGATATTGAGGCTTCATTTGAAGAAGCTCCACCGTCGTTAATTGATGTGATGATCCGTGACCGACGCTGGTGTCAGGGTAATTTACAGCATTCAGCATTTATGTTTGCTCGCGGTTTCTCATTGCCGACGCGGTTGCATCTTTTGTCTGGGGTGATGTCTTACCTGAGCGCCATTTTTTGGTTAGCGCTGATTATGGTCGGGCTTGCGATTGCGGTTCAGGCGGCATTTATACGTCCAGAGTACTTTGCCAATCCATCGCTGTTTCCAACCTGGCCAGTGTTTGATTCTGAGCGCGCATTAAGCCTGTTTTTGGTGTCAATGGCCATTGTGCTGGCACCTAAAGCATTTGGCTGGTTTGCTGCCTTGATTAATATTCCGCGGTGTTTACGATTTGGCGGGCCAATACTGTTAACTCTGAGTACCTTGTTGGAAATGGTCATGTCTGCTTTGTATGCACCCATTCTGATGGTGTCGCAGTTTGGAGTGGTGTTGTCTATATTTCGAGGCAAAGACAGTGGTTGGATGCCGCAATCTCGAGACGATGGTGCATTGAGCTGGATGTCAGTGATGCGTGCTCATCTTGGTCATACCGTATTTGGGGTTGCGCTGGCTTTGACCGCACTATCGCTCAGTACAGAACTCTTTTACTGGTTATTACCGATTACAATAGGGTTGATGCTATCGATCCCTTTGTCGTGGTTAAGCGGCGGCGCGAGGCGAACTAAATGGATTAAAACCGTCGGATTACTGCGAGCGCCTGAAGAAAAAAAACCAATTAACATTTTGGTTAAAGTGAAGGAAAACGAGGCTAATTTGCCCCATCTACGACACATGCATCCGTTCAGTCGGTTGGTTAATAATCCTTTATTACTCAAATGGCACCTTGCTCAGTTACCAGACGTAGGTGAACAAAAACCGACGTTTTATGCCCCGAGAATTATTGCGGAATGGAAATTAAACCATGCTGAAAGCTTATCGCAATTAGAATCATGGTTGGAACCCGCAGAGGTGATAGCATTATTAAGCAATGCGGATTATCTACATAAATTGAAAACAATCGGTAACTAATTTCTATCACTCGTCTTTGTAACAAGTACTAAAAAAGCCGCTCAATAATGTGTTATTAAGCGGCTTTTTTAGTACTTAATACTCAGCAATTAAGATTAGATTTAGGCTCTAGATCATTATTTAGGCAGAGCCATTGCTGACGTTAGAGCATTATTTATGTTGAGCCATCACTCGGGTTGCAAACTCACTTGGTCCGGCCAAAATAGCCCGGCCCACAGCCACTAAATCAACCTGTTCAGTGGCTAAAATGGTTTCGATGTAATCAATACTTTCAATGCCGCCGACACCAATCACGGCCGCTTTCGTTGTACCTGTCAGCGGCGCTGCATCTTCAACTAAAAAGCCCTCGCCGCGTTTGTCTTTAGGGCGATTCCAGCCCCCAATGCCTGATGAAACATTAAGTATTTCAACCCCAGCATCAACTAGCCATTGGCTAACGTGGCCCATATCGTCATGAGACAAACCACCAGGGTAACCGTCTTGCCCAGGAATGCGGGTCATTACTGCTAATCTTGGCGCTGCTTGTTTTATTTTACTGACTATTTCGATCAATATTCTGGCGCGATTTTCAAGGCTGCCACCGTATTGGTCTTGGCGTTGATTCGTCAGCGGAGATAACCATTGATTAATACCGTAACCGTGGGCACAGTGCAGCTCGACTAAATCAAATCCGGCTTTGTCAGCACGAATGGCAGCACTAACAAAATCCTGCTGCCATTGATTGATATCATCCAATGTCATGGCTCTAGGGGTTGGTAATACACGATCATATGCTGGCACGGTAATGCCTGACGGCCCCATAATATCAGCGCTAATACCTGCACTGTCTTTGCCGCCGCAATGGGTAATTTGTAAGCCTGTTTTTACCCCTGCATTATGTAACGTCGCGGCAATTTGGCTTAAGCCGGGTAAGCAAGCATCATCATGCGCCCCAAGCTGATTAGACTCACTTCGTCCTGCTAAGTTGATATGGCTGTATTCTACCATCACCAACCCTGCACCCGACTGGGCTAAATGATGGTAATGATTGATGGTCGTTTCAGTTGCTAAGCCATTTAGGTCTGCGGTTTGTGACGCCATTGGCGGCACCACTAAACGGTTTTTAAAGGTCAGTCCGTTTGTGAGTGTGAGTGGGGTAAAGCGTAACGCGGTCATTGCAACATCCTATATATTTATGGCTATCAATATGCCAGCAATCAACATAATACTGCCTGCAGTACGATTCATTATCGTTGCCGCTTTAGGGGAGGTAAATACCTGTTTTGCACTTGATGCCAAATATGCATAAGTGAGGTTAACTGAACCAAAAGCCAAGGTTGCAGTGGCGAGTATAATCATCACATCGGTAAGGTCTACATGGGCCATAGGCACAAAAGCAGGAAAAAAGCTGACGTAAAATATCAATGCTTTAGGGTTGCCAAGGGCAATAAGCAGGCCTGTGATTAAATTTTTAAATTGGCTCACTTTAGGTATTGTCGCTAATTGAACACCTTTGGCGGTTGCACGCAACATACTGAAACCCAGCCAACATAAATAAAGCGCACTGGCGTACTTTATCAGCTCGAAAGCAGGACCCATGGCATTGGCAATGGCGGCCAAACCGAACAAGGCTAATAGGATATAAGCAAAGTCGCCCATCAGTACGCCAAGGGTAATAAAAGCGCCATGCTTGAACCCATTTGAAAATGCTCTTGATACCACGGCAAACACTGCCGGTCCCGGTAGTATCGCCAAAATTAACATAGTGAAAAATAATGCAATAACTTGCTGTAGTATCATTAAATAACCTGAACTTGGGTTTATGGGTAGAATACGGTGGTTATAATCGATTAGGTCGCGACACTAAATCGATTTTTCGAGAGTATATCGTATTTTCATAGCGTTAATGTATTGGTCTATCGTAAGCAGTCGTTTCAGGTTATTGAATTGTGTTTATCGACGTTATGTTTTTATTACTTTGGTATTGCGGTATGTCATTACGGCGTTAAGCGGTTCATTTTATAGGTGTTATTTTTAAAATTATGTTGAAAATTATTTTACTAACGCATTCACGAGAAATGGATCGTGCTAATAATACCGGCCAATTAGTCAAACACGTTTTAGGCGATAGCGCGCGGGTGGTTGAGTGGCACCGCAAACAGCCCGATGCTGAATTATTGGCTGCGATTGAAGCGGGTAAAGTAGGCTTAGTGTTTCCAAGTGATGACACTACGCAAGAGGCTGGTTTGTCATTAGCGTCGCCTGAATATTTAGTGATTATCGATGCCACTTGGCAAGAAGCGCGCAAAATGTTTAATCAGAGCCCTTATCTAAAGGAATTGCCTAAAGTGTCTTTAGTGAATCCACCTAAGTCGATATACCCACTTAGGCGCAATCAAATTGAAGGTGGTTTATGCACAGCAGAATGTGTGGCATTACTGCTTGATCATGCGGGTGAAAGCGCATTATCGACAAGGCTAACCGAGCAACTGATGACATTTATTGAGCGTTAACGTTTGGAGCTGCCTGCGCCAACAGAATAATGTGGCGCAGGCAGTTGTTGGGTTATAAGAGACTAAGTTGAACCGCTAAGGTTTGGCTTTATGTTGATAGTCAAAGCGTTTACGCAAACGAATGTCGGCAACCGATGCGCCAATCATCACTTCAAACTGGCCTGATTCGGCTAACCAATTATTAGTGTTAACGTCCCAAAACGATAAGTCGCGTTGGGTTAGCGTAAAGCTAGCTGTTTTGGTTTCACCTGCCTTTAACCATAACTTATCAAAGCCTTTTAGCTCTTTTGCGGGACGCGGTACGCTGGCTTTAACGTCGTGCAAATACAATTGCACTACCTCGGCACCATCGACTTTACTGGTGTTAGTGACATCGACAGTAACGGTGATAGTTTCATTGCCTGCAATGTCATCATTTGTCATGTCATTATTTGCCATGTCAGCGCTTGAAAGACGGATGTTGCTGTAATCAAATTGGCTATAAGACAAGCCATGGCCAAAGGCAAATAACGGTGCAATATTTTGCTGTTCAAACCAGCGATAACCAATAAATACCCCTTCGCTATAAAGTGATTCAGTGGCGTTGTAATCGTTTAACGCTATTGGCGCAGTGTCGGTGAGCTTTTTCGGTAAGGTAATTGGCATTTTACCGCTAGGGTTTTGATTGCCCAATAACATATCCGCGTAAGCATTACCGGCTTCCATACCGCTATACCAGCCCCACACAACCGCTTTAGCGTTATCTGCCCACGGCATTTCTACCGCAGAACCGCCAATCATAAACACCACAGTATTTGGATTCACTTTGAGCAGTTTGGCGATGACCTCATCTTGTTGGCCAGGCAATACCATGTCAGGTCTGTCGATAGACTCGCGGTCATCAGCATGACTTAAGCCGCCAAAGTAGATCACCGCATCGGCTTTTTTAGCTGCGGCTAAATACTCTTGTTCGGTATTGTACAAACTGTTGGGTGTTTCCCAGCCTAAGGTTGCTTGCTTGTCGCCTTGGTAACGTAAGCTCACCGCGTAAGTCTCACCAGCAGTTAAGGTCATGGCTTTACTGATAACATGTCCTTGGTTTGCTTGGGTGCTGGCGATCAGCTGTGTATCGTTAATGTACAATGCCACTTGGCCGTCAGCTTTTATGTTAAAACTGTGGCTGCCCGTTTCAAGAGGTTTGATGTTGGCTTTAATATCGACAAACTGTTTTTGGCCTTTGGCATTAAATTGCGGATCGGCTATCCATGATTCACTGGCGAGCTGGGTCATTTTGTTGTCATTGTAATAATTAATTTGCCACGATGGCGTGCCTGTCCAATGACGAGTGGTGAGATAGTCATTGGGTATCGGCATAAACTGGCTGCTGGCTGGACGCATTAGTTGAATGTCGACCTTGTCACCCAGTTTGGCTTTTAAACCGGCTAATGGGCTGATTTCGTAGAGTGCTTTAACTTCTGATGAGCCGCCACCAAATCCATGGCGTTTATCAGCATTGGGACCAAGTACCAAGACATGTTTAAGTTTGTCAGCGTGAAGCGGTAATACCTTGTTATCGTTTTTAAGTAATACAATGCCATTGGCAGCAAGTGTGCGAGCATCATCACGGTGAGCTTGAGTGTTACGCTCGCCGGATAAACGGTGTTTATCCATCATGCCGATGCTGAGTTGCACCCGTAAAATACGGCGGACTTTATCATCAAGTACCGATACTGGTACTTTGCCAGCGTTAAGCATCTCGAGTAGCGGTTTTGCCATAAAGTAATCGTCAAAATCAGCGACATCTGTGCCCATTTCGATATCAAGGCCGTTCATGGCGGCATCATAAGTGTTGATGTCGACGTTCCAGTCGGTAAGTAGCACCCCTTGAAAGCCCCATTCGCCTTTTAAGATAGTATTGACTAAGTGCTCGCTCTGATTGGCGTTAGTGCCTCTAAATTCGTTATAGGCGCCCATAATGGCATGTACGTTGGCTTGTTTTACCGCCGCTTCAAATGCTGGTAAATACACTTCACGCAAGGTGCGCTCATCAGGTGTTGCATTGACTTTTGTGCGGTTTAGCTCTTGGGTATTAAGGGCATAATGCTTTACGGTGGCGCCGACATCATTGGCCTGAATCGCTTTAATTTCGGGCACTACTAAGCTAGCTGCTAAAAATGGGTCTTCACCCATGTATTCAAAGTTACGCCCATATAACGGTAGGCGCGCGAGGTTTACACCAGGGCCCAAAATAAGATCTTTATTGCGATGACGTGCTTCGGCGCCAAGCACATTGCCGTGCAGCGTGGCCATGTTGAGATCCCAACTGGCGGCGATGGCAGTTAATGGCGGTAAATAAGTTGAGTAATCGTTAGTCCATCCTGCGGGTGCCCATGAGTTGCGATCGATCTCATAGCGCACACCGTGTGGGCCGTCTGACATCCACATTTCATGTATGCCTACGCGCTCAATAGCAGGTATGTGAAACTTGCCCGCAGCATGCACTAATGACACTTTTTCCTCTAAGGTTAATTGAGGTAATAAGCGGTTAATGTCATCTTCGACTTGGCTGATACGATTGCCAATACGCAGCTTTTCATTATCTGGTAACACCGTTAATGCATGTAAGGTTTGTGGGGTAATCGTTGGGTGTGCCGCCAGTGCAGCGTGGCTGACACCTAAGCATATAAGTGATGAAACACATGCTGTAAGCGCTTTCTTTTTATTATTTGACGAGATGTTGCCGTGCTGTGGCTTAGCCATAACGAGGTCCCTGTGTTATTTGAAATTGATAAAGATATTCGCGGTTAGTCGTCCTGTTTTAGGACTGCTGTCGATGTCGGTTGCTGGGTTGACTAACGTCGAGTGGAGTAGGTTACCGGGATATATGACTAAACGATTTGGCCGATATTGAACCTGATGATAAAGGGTGTAGTGATCATTACTATCGACCACATAATCAGGCGTCAGCGCTTGTTGTGCATCGACAACCGGCTGTGCCTGATTAAAGTAATGGTCAATGTTGTGTGGTGTTATCTGTTCATATTGCGTGGCGTTATGGCGAAAAAATCCAGTATCCCCATGAGCACCATCATTGAGATAGTGCAGAATCGCAAAATAGTGCGGGTCTGGGGTGTCAAAGTGTGGCATGCATTGCAGCGGCAATAAACGTTTTGCAGGCTTGTCGATAACCGAAAACACGCATTGTTGGGGCTTTATGCGTAACGAGTGTGACACCTTGTAGGTATCATATATTAACTGGTATACCGCATTAATCACGTCGATTACATATTGCTTGGGCAGCGGTGCGCGCTGCCCTGGATAGTATGAACCTTGGTCTTGATTAAATTGACTATCATCTATCGCAATATCGATTAGCGGCGAAAGATCAGCGCCAAAGTCATCAATGATAATCACCGGCGTTTGCTGTAGGCCAATAAACTCAATGTGGGGCGTAAATGGCCCCACCTTGATAATACTCTTGCTTGATATCGTTTGGTTGTTCGATGAGTCGGTTGTCATGTTACAACCTTACATGCTGGCTGATTTACAGTAATGCTGCACAAAATCATGGTGCGCTGGCAAGGTATCAACTTTACGTTTTACCGTTGCTTTAATGCTGTTTAAAAAGCTGGTTAATTCCGCTTCGTCCATCATGTCGACAATAGGATGATATTCTTTTGGCATTAAGCCTTGGCCCATCATCACTTGTATCCACGAGCTTTCACCAAACAATTCATTGCCGTATTTATAGACTTTGCCTGATTGGCTGAACATGTCAATACGATGTTGTAATGAAGCTGGAATTGGCATGTTTTTACAGTAACGCCAAAAGCGACTGTCTTCGCGATCAGTGACCTTGTAATGCAAAATAATAAAGTCGCGAATGTTATCCATTTCAACTTTAGTTTGTTGATTGAATTCAGCAATATCGGTATCTATAATGCCTTGCGACGGGAACAGCTGTAATAGGCGCACTATGCTGCGTTGGATCATATGAATGCTGGTGGACTCTAATGGCTCTAAAAAGCCGGCAGCTAACCCTATTGCTACACAGTTTTTGTTCCAATGTTGACGACGAGTACCCGTTTTAAACTTAATCACCCGTGGTTGATTGATCGGCGCGCCTTCAATGTTATTGAGCAATAATTCAGTCGCATCAGCATCAGAAATGTATTTACTGCAAAACACTAAACCATTGCCGGTGCGGGTTTGCAACGGAATACGCCATTGCCAACCAGACTCTCGGGCAATCGAGCGAGTATATGGAATTGGTTTTTGAACCGCTTCAGTTTGTACTGCTATCGCACTGTCACACGGTAACCAGTGGCTCCAATCTTCAAAGCCAGTGTTTAAGGTTTGCTCAATAAGCAACGCTTTAAATCCGGTGCAGTCGATAAATAAATCGCCTTCAATTAACGCGCCATTTTCAAGCTTTAACGCGCGGATATTACCCGTGTCGTCGTGTTGTAATACGTCGGCTATTTTACCTTCGATGCGGGTCATGCCATGGTGCTCGGCAAATTTACGTAAAAATTTAGCGTAAAGGCTCGCATCCATATGGTAAGCATGGTTGTAGTCTTGATTGGGTAATACGGCAAATCGGCCTTGGCGAGCAGCTAAATGCTCGGTGCAATAGTCGCCAATGTCACTGACTAGGCCTTGTTGCTTGCCTTTAAGCCAAAAGTGCTGAAAGCCACAAGCCCAGCAGTCTTTACCTAAAAAGCCAAATGAATGCAGGTAGTCTTTGTTGACGTCATGCCAGTTTTCAAACTGGATACCGAGTTTGAAGGTGGCATTAGTGGCTGCCATAACGTCTTGCTCTTTTAACCCAAGTAAACGATGGAAAATATGCAAGGTTGGAATAGTGGCTTCACCGACACCAACAGTACCAATTTCGTCAGATTCTACTAATACAATTTCAAGATTTTTGCCCAACAGTTTGCTAAAGGCGGCTGCGGCCATCCAACCTGCGGTTCCACCACCGGCAATGACAACTTTTTTGATTGATTTATTCATCTTGAGCATCCTGTTTGGCTTGATATCTTGCTGTGTTCAGCATTATCGTTTTAATTTATTGATTAAGTCTGCACGTATTTTGCGGGCCGTTAATTCGTCTAATGGCTTAGTTTGCATGCCTTTCACATTGTCGGGAATATGACTGTCATCAACATCGTCATGATCGAAAATGTAGTGTTCGAATATCGATTTCCATGCTTGGCGCTGAGCTTTAGGCAGAGAGCGTAAGCTTAATATACTGTGCAATAAGGCATTGTTAGGGCGGCCTAAAAAGCCAGGAGTATCGCGCCACCAGTGGGTAATGAGTACGTTAAAGTCATCGACGCCACGAACATGGTGCCACCACATGCTGGGAATAAATAACACATCACCAGGGCTTAGCTCTGCTGTTAGGCTGGCGTCTAATGCCTGCTGAAAACGCGGGAAACGTTCAAAGTCGGGGTTCGCCATATCAACGAGACTGATGTCTTGGCCACCGGGTGCCAGTTCCATGGGGCCAACATACAAATTACTAATTTGCTCGGGTGGGAATAGGGTAAAGGTACGCTTACCAACCACGTTACACGCCAGATTTAGCGGAAAGTCATAATGAGCAGCCACCTTGGTTTGATTGCCCAGCCAGATGCTGGTTAACGGTTGCATGGGCGCTAAATCTAAACTGTTTTGTGCCCCTAAACCGGGTAAACATTGGTGGATATCGGTCGAGCCCATGTACATTCCCGCAGGCATGTCTTTAATCATTTCTTGGCTTAATCGGTCTAGCAGCTGATTAAAGTCCAATCGGCCGGCTTGATAATTAAAACCATCAAGTTTTTCATTGTAAAACACTCTACCCTGTTGCTCTGGCGGTAAATAATACGCAGTTACTGGCATGCCTTGATAAAACTGTCGCAGGTAAGTCATCGCACTTTGTGCCGACTCTAATCCTGCCTGGACCAACGGCCAATGGCGACACAGCCCTTTAAATACCATGGGTTTGTCTGCATCACGGATTAAGTCTATGACGTTCTCTAATGTACATTCATTGATACGTTCGACTTGCTGCAGTGTTTTGACCGTTGTCATCACTATTAACCTTGCGCATTCTTGAGGTTAAGTAAGTCTCTTACATTGCTTTGCGAGGCTAATGTCATGTAAATGGCTTGCAAGTAACCTTGCTGGTGCAGCTTTGCTAATGCGTCAGCAGACAATCCGGCTAAGGTTTCTTCATTGATGGTATAAAAACCGATCATCTGATTTTTTTGACCGTTGTCTAACTCAATATCTAAAGTGAATGATTCCAGCAATTGATGTTCAATCAAGGCATCGACAAAGCGTTGACCATCTTGTAAACCATGATGTATGACCTCAAGAATTTCGCCGACTTCATCGAGTAATGGCGTGTTACCGCCGTAAGGTAAAAATAATGCTTCACCTTCGGTTTCGCTGACTCTAGGGTGGTCTAAGTCCACATGAATAACGCGTTGCTGACGTTCTACACCGTCTTCAAGTACGGTTTGTTGACCGATTAAAAAAGGTTGGCGACGCACAGTAAGCGGCACGTATGATGCGCTCCAGCCTTGTTCACTTAAAAACACGTTATCATTTTGCTGAAAACCAAATAGTGCCACCGCGTAAAACTGACCTGTGGCAGTATCTTTATGAAAAAAGATCGGGTAGTGGGCTTGCACGCTGCGAAACTCTTGCGGAAATGTCACGCTATACCAAAGGTTATCGCCTAGTGCAGCAGAGCGATGAGTCATCACTTTTACGTCTTTATGTTCAATACTGTTTAGTAATACATGTTGGCTCATTTTGATGTCCTATCTTGTTCGTTCAAATACGTCGTATTTTTATGATTATTGTACGTGAATTTTGTCTGTAATCTTATTTGCGTTGTTATCGTGATTATTTATGTCATGTCTTAAAGCTTAGGGAAACCATATTGCGCAACTTTATCGAGTAACTCGCGATTACTCGGCAGGTTTTTAGCAAGCGCTTGGGTGCGCTGTTGATTGTCATTAAACAGTCGCTGTGCCAATTGTTGCATTGACGGTTTCACATGATTGGGCAATTGGGTGTTATAGCCCATGCCATAAAGTACATATTGAAAACTGGCTGCCGGAAATAAGGCTTCTTTATAACTAATATCTTGTTGGCTCGGTGTTTGATAACGCCATAATTCGAGCATGGCTTGTAAGCTGTCGGGGATTGAGTTTGACTCACGATGGTCACGCCAATAACCATCAGCTTCACGTCGGCTTATCACATAATGCAGCTTTAAAAAGTCGATAATTTGTTGCCAGTGTAGTTGATAGCGCTCGTTAACACGCGTAGCAATCGTGTCCATCACCATACGATTGGGTGGTAATTGTTGGGCTAAGGTAGACGCAGTCCATTCGATTAATGCCAAAGCCGACGCTTCTAGTGGTTCGATAAAGCCTGCTGCCATCCCGATAGCAATACAGTTATTTTGCCAGCATTTAGCACGATACCCAGGGTTAATCGTCAGTTGTCTCGGTTCCAATTTGTCAGCTGCAGCGCCATCAACACCGAGATAATTAAACAATGTTTGCTGTGCATCTATGTCATTGGTATGGCTTGATGAATATACATAGCCGACACCTTTACGCGTTGGTAGGCCTATATCCCAAATCCAACCGTTTGACTGTGCAGTTGAGTGTGTGCAAGACGCAATAGAGCTATTTGCATCAGTGTAGGGGACTTGTATCGCTAGTGCGCGATCATTAAAAAGCACCGATTTTTGACATAAAAAAGGCACTTGCAAGTGTTCACCTAACAGTAGAGATTTTGCGCCGGTGCAGTCGATAAATAACTGGCCACTGATTTCGCCATGTTGTTTAGTGATCAGCTTGTCGATGTCGCCATGATCGTTATTAATAATTTGACTGACATGGTCGCGAATATGGGTGACGCCGAGTTTTTGAGTGCAATGCTCTGTGAGTAACTGACTAAACTTAGCGGCATTAAGGTGGTAGCCGTAGTTATTTTGAAAATGATACTGAGCAGTGGCAATGCTTTTGGGGGCTAAACCAAGCTGAGTTAATACTTGCTGGCTACAAACGGCTTCGGCAAAGCTGACTTGTTCGGCATGAGGCAGCCAATATTGGCATAAGTCGAGTTCTTGGTGACCGTGGGGCAAACTAAATGGATGTAAATAGCTGTCAGTGACCTTGCTTTGTGGGTCTGCACACCAATTGATAAACCGAGAGCCCTGTTTAAAGCTAGCATCACATTGGCGAATAAAGTCGTTCTCATCGATACCAATTTTGCTCAGGGTTGAGCGCATTGAAGGCCAAGTGCCTTCACCTACGCCAATAGTGGCCACATCCGGTGATTCGATTAAAGTAATATTGAGTTTGGGAGACTGAGCTAAAACACCTTTATCAACATTATGTTCAGCGGCCAACAAACCGGCAGTTATCCAACCAGCGGTACCGCCTCCAACGATGACTATTTCGGTTATTGGTTTTTGCATCATCTTTACCTACGCTTTTGGCGTGATTATTATTTTTATTCTGATGAATCTAAAAATCTGATTGCTTAAAGAACACATTAACTAGCATTCAATAAAATGTCAGCACATTCAAGTAATAGTTTTTTTATGTTTTGCGTGTATGGTTTCAAACAACTAGGCGTAAAAAATAGTAACGTCCTTGTTACTCAATATGTTGCAATAAAAGGAGGTGACAAAGGCTGGCACCTCAACGACCTGAAAGGGAACTTGAGTGAATTCCGTTTAACACTGGGGTATTAGCCGAAATATCACTCAATGACTATTGCATTACGCTATAGGCTATAGGCTAGAAAGTGTAGCGAGCACCTAAACTATAACGAGCGCCGGTTTCGGTTAGGTTTAACACTTGCTCTTCTGCACGACCGTGAACACGGATGTACTCTTCAGTAATGTTAAGTCCTTCGAAAAACACGGTTAAGCCTTCAACAGATTCGACATCATAACTAACAGACAAATCGATTTGCGAGTAAGCTTCTGTGTACTGTGGGTTAGCGCCAGTACCTTGACCTGTAGAGTTTAAGAACTCATCACGCCAGTTGTATGCGATACGAGCTTGGAAACCATAATTCTCGTACACCAATACCGCATTAGCAGTGTCACTGATACCGATTAATGCTGACTGTGCATCAAATGAGAAGTTGTCGTAAGCCTGATCACTATCAACCAAGGTGTAGTTGGCTATTACACCAAATCCGCTTTCGCCGAAGAAGTGTTGAGCCGCAAACTCCCAACCATCAATGACTGAGTTATTAGAGCTATTTGATGGCGTTGAAATATTAAAGTTCAACAATTCATCATTATTAGCTGCACTGCCGCTAATAATTTGATTGGTGGCATCTACAGCAGCATTATCAGCATAATTTGCGAAAATATAATCACGAACTGCGCCAGCTTCAGTTGTCCCCGTTGCGGCCACAGCAGCTTTATATAAATCACCAGATGCTGGGTTATAAATGCCGTTAGTGGTTTTAACTGTTTCAGAACTGATAAAGTTCTTAGTGTCTTTACGGAAGTATCCTACAGACACGTAGCTCGATGGCGCGTAATACCACTCTGCCGAGAAGTCGATATTTTCAGACTCGAGCGGCAATAATGTAGGGTTACCTGCAGAACCACCACCATTACTACGATTGGCAAGGGTCGCTAATACCGTACCGCCTTGAATATCTGTGTAGCTAGGACGACCAATAGTTTCGCTGTATGCTGCACGGAGCATGACATCTTCTACCACTTCAATATTGAAGTTAAAGCTTGGTAGTAAGTAGTCGTAATCACCGGTTTTGGTTTCAAAAACTTGCTCACCAGTACCCACTAATGCAATTTCAGTTTCAGCAATCCAATTTGCGCCATCATAACCAGCAACGGCTGCGGTCGAGGTGACATCAGTTTGCTCATAACGAAGTCCGAAATGCACGTCATATGGCATGCCGGCAATTTCATTATCGTAGTTGTACTGTACATAAACGGCTTGTGATTCCTCTTCAGTGTAACGGTCTGTTTCAGCTGCATAGTTTGTTGAAGGGCAGAAGCCATTACCACAATCACCGCTTACTGCAGAAGCATAGTTTGCTGCTGCAAAATCACGTACTGACGCAAAGTCCCACATGAAAATGGTATCTAAAACATCGAAGTTACCGTCTGAAAGTGAGAAGTCACCGCCATTGGCGTCAAATTTGTCATGAATGGTGTCAACTGGGAACCATGCGTCTTCAAAGTCACCTGCAGAGCCTACTCCACCCCAATCGTTACGCTGAACGTTGACGCTTTGTGAGTGATTGTTTACGTTCGTTAACGCAACACCAAAGTCAATGCTGCCAGCATCTTCAAATAAGTATTCACCGTCAAATTGGTATTGATCAATTTCAGACTTATTACGTGCGTTACCAAAAACAGAACCGGTAAGCATCATGTCTGCAGGTGTCACTGCATTACCACCACCAACAGCAAGCACTGGTAAGTCACCGCTAAAGTCAGTTGCCGCGCTGGTACGCACAAACGCTGCAGTACTTAAATTGTTGTTTGAACCATAAAGGTTGTTTGGTTTGTTTTCCGCGACCGAGTTGTGCGCATCAAATGTCAGCTTTAAGTTATCTGTTGCTTGCCACTCAAGGTTAAAACCTAAGGAACCACTTTCGTTACGTACGCCATAATCACCAGCCGCCATAGATAAATCAGCAGGTGAACCATAAGTTTCAGAATAAATAAGTGGTGAGGCGATAGGGCCATCAGACCATACGTTTTCAGACGGAACGAAGTTAAACCATGCTGATACGTCATTCGATTGAGTGTCGATGTCGTTACGCATGTAGGTATAATCTAAGCTTGCGACTACGCTATCAACAGGGCTGTACTGCAATACTAACTGGCCGTTAGTACGGGTACGTTGTTGTTCTTCAAAACGATAAACAGTGGTTTGCGGAACTGAATAAATATCGCTATCACCAGGACGATTAACTTGGGTGCTGTCTTTAGCAACGCCGCCCCAATCACTGTTGTCAGCAGAACCTGGGAAGCTACGCCAGCCGGTGCCGACCTGTGCTTGTTGGTTGCCACTTTCACGCTCTTGATAACTGGCCGAGAGTGAAATACCAAATTTATCATCAGCAAACGTGTTTGAGTATAAACCAGATAACTCAGGGGTAACTGAGCCATTATCGGTTGATTGATCATCAACTGCTTTTACACCAAATGTGGCTTTTAAGCCCGGAGAGCTGAATGGCTTATGCGTTAAGATATCAATAGTAGAACCAATACCACCGGTTGAATCTGAAGCTTGGCTAGTTTTGTGTACTTCAACACCACTGATACTTTCAGAAGCGATGTTAGCAAAATCAAATGAGCGCGAACCTGTAGTCACAGGCATTTGACGACCATTGAGGGTGATCAAGTTGTAGTCTGGACCAAAACCACGCACGGATACTTTACTGCCTTCACCGTTAGAACGGTCAATCGATACACCAGTAATACGCTGTAACGATTCCGCTAGGTTGGTGTCAGGAAACTTACCAATGTCTTCAGCTGAAATAGAGTCAACGACTCCACTTGATGAACGTTTCACATCCATTGATTTAATTAAACTGCCACGAATACCAGTAACCGATATTACTTCGATATTTTCTTCACTTGCTTCATCAGCAGCATAGGCTGGTAACATACTGCTCACACCAAGCACTAGCGATAAACTGGTCGCAAGCTTAGTTTTTGTAAATTTTGTTGTTTTCATCTAGGAAATCCCCATTGACTAGATTTTACTTCTCTCAATATTGCGGGTTAGGCGCAAATCGTTTTTTTAATTCTCTATCCACGCAGTAATCATTATTTATAATTGTAGGGTTATAAAACATCTAATGTAAGCGCTTACATAAAACTAGTGTAAAATGTGACCGCAGTCAACAAAAACAAGTTCGAATTATTACATTTCATTAACTCAGATGTAGATTTTTTTATACTAAATATTGTTATCCATTGTTTTTAAACATTTTTAATTTAATATTTATTTCCGCGCTAAAATGTAAGCGCTTTCTTTTGTGGGTTAGATTGTTACCAATTATATTTATGACTTATCTTACTATTGGGCTCGAATAAGGTGTGCTCAGAGGCATAAGCTAAGGTGTTGTCATCTATTTGGGTGGCATGGTTGTCAATCAATAGGGTTAATACTCACGCCTTTGACTTCATCCTATTACTATCATCAGCGCTGGCTCGTTCAATATAGATACCTTGTGAAAGCAACAATGGTGGTGAAGGTGTTACATTGAATGTTAGATACGTTGGACTATTATATTGTCTGGTGAAAAGGGGAGCTGATAAGTGACTTGAACATGCCAGTAATCACCTAGCTCAGGTAATCGTAATAATGTCAGTCGTGAGCAGGTATTGGAGTTTCACTTAAATACTAAGTGTTATGTTAGCGGTGAATATGTGAGAGGTTTGCTTTTTATTAGTGGGTCGTATCAAAAATCAAATGTTAATAGTTATTACACTCGTTGATAGTTGCTGTATTAGCTAATAGCGACTGCATTATGAGCCAATACCGTTGCTAAATAACATGAACAATTAATGATATATGCTCATGTTATCTGTCTTGTAAATTCAGGTTATTGACTTTTTAGGTTAACTGCTTTGGCTGAATCACGAATAAATAATTCTGGCTGAAATGAGCGTTCAATTACCACGTCTTTATTGTTGTAAACTTGTCGAAGTACCCAGCGAGCGGCCATTTTACCCATCTCGTTAATGGGGTTACTGACGGTAGATAATTTAGGTGAAATATATTGCGGGAAAGGGATATTATCGTAACCGATAAATGAAATATCTTCCGGAACACGCAATCCATGCTCTAAACACACTGCAATAGCGCCTGAGGCCATCTGATCATTAGCACACACTACAGCTGTGATCGGTTTGTTCATCGACAATAAACGTTCCATCGCTTCACAACCGCCAGCTTCTTTAAAGTCACTTTCAACGCAAAGGGTGTCATCAAAATCGATATTGTATTGTTGCAATGCTCGTTTATGTCCTTTTAGGCGATCTCTCACATCGAGCTTAAACAATGGCCCTGAAATGTATGCGATATCTTTATGGCCAAGTGATAAAATGTGCTCGGTAGCCATGAAGCCACCTTGTTCATTTTCAAGATAAACACAGCGTTCTTTGATAGCGTCGATATAGCGGTTAATAAATACCACCGGCGTTGAACCTTTACTGAGCTCGATTAGGTAATCGTCTGATACAGCCTCAATGTCCAAAATAAGGGCATCACAGCCGCGACTCATTAAAAACTCAACCCCTTCTTTCTCTTGTTTCTCGTCACTATGACCAGCAGCAATAATCACGTGCTTGTTAGCTGTTCTAAGGGCTGTTTCAATTTCGGTCATCATGGGACCGTAAAAAGGACCGTCAAGCTGAGACACCAAAACCCCGACACTGTTTGAACAGTTCGAGGCGAGTGACTGTGCAATCGTATTAGGCCGGTAACCTAACGCTTTCATTGCATCGAGTACTTTTTGTTTGGTTTTATCGCTTACTTTGGTGTTGTTGTTCATGACTCGGGACACAGTCGCCAGAGACACACCAGCCATCACTGATACATCGTAAATAGTTGCCATATAATGAGTATTAAAAAGCCGTCTTGGAGCACATGGCTCCAAGATTAACATGCTTTTATTTTGCTTCTCTATTTAATTCTAAGTGAATTTGGTCCACTTTTTGATTATCTAAAGTGTACCAGCGCATTACAAAAGCCACGACTAAAGATCCAATCGCAGGGTAAATAGTGAATGATAATAATATACCTTGCTGAGTATGCTCCGTTTGCATGGTATCAGGCTGATAACCATAACCTGCTAATAACCACCCCGCAGAAGCACCACCAATGGCAACACCCAGTTTGATAAAGAAAATCACTGAGGAATAAATCATCCCGGTAATGCGTACGCCATTTTTATATTGGCCATAATCGACAACATCAGCCATTTTTGCCCAAAGTAATGGGGTGGCCATGTTGAACGTAAAGCCCCAGATAATAAACATTCCAAAGGCGAGCACGACTTGATCGCTAGGTACAAAGTAGCTCACTACACACATCGCTGCCGCAAGCAGTTGCAAAGTGATATAAGCTTTGACCTTACAAAAGCGTTTAGCCAAAGGCTCAGCTAAAATACAACCAAATATATTACCAACCATACCCAGAGTGATAAATAGGGTGATGGAGTCCGGCATGTTAAGGAAATATTTAACGTAGTAAATCGCTAAGCTAGTGCGTAACACCATGCCTGATAATAAACACACTGCCGCAATAGCTAACACACGCCATTGGTCATTTTTGAGCATATCGGTAAAGTCTTTTTTAAAGCTAGACTGTTGATCCGCTGGCGGGTGTAAACGCTCTTTAGTACCCCAAAAACAGGCAAGAAACATCGCAACACCCAAAACGCTCATGGCGGCAATAGTCAGTTGGTAACCTTTGGCTTGATCGCCTTCACCTAAAAATTCGACTAGGGGTAAGGTTAAACCTGACACCAATAAACCACCGAGCATTGCAAATACAAAACGGTAAGATTGTACTGACACTCGCTCTTTTGGGTCGGCTGTTAACACGCCGCCTAATGCACAATATGGGATATTAATGGCGGTGTAGACCATCATGAGTGCGGTATAAGTAACGAAGGCATAAATCATTTTGCCGTCTTCAGTTAAATCAGGAGTAGTAAAGGCTAAAACACTGATAAAACCAAAGGGTAGGGCAAACCATAATAGGTAGGGTCTAAACTTACCCCAACGGGTATTGGTTCTATCTGCCAACGCGCCCATCAATGGGTCGGTGACCGCATCAATTAAGCGTACAGCTAGAAACATGGTGCCGACAAATGCTGGCGAAATACCGAAAATGTCGGTATAGAAAAAGGTTAAAAACAGCATAACAGTTTGGAAAACAATATTACTGGCAGTGTCCCCGAGCCCGTAAGCTATTTTTTCTCTGGTGCTTATCATACATGCCTCAATTGTTGTTATTTGTTAAAATGATGCAACTGTTTGAATAGAACAAAGCCGTTTTATACAACGGCTTTATCTGGTTAACATATTATTTTCTTAAGTTTATAAATTCTCGATACGCATAGGCGCTGGCTTTCAGGGTGCGTTGTTGAGTTGTATAATCAACATAAACAATCCCAAAACGTTTTAAATAGCCTTCAGCCCATTCAAAATTATCCATTAAACTCCACGCAAAATATCCTACAACATTAACGCCTTGTTCAATGGCATTATTTACTGCATTTAAGTGAGCGTTATAGTATTCGAGTCTGTCTTGATCATCCACTTTACCGTCTTGCAATTTATCATCCATTGCCGCACCGTTTTCGGTAATGTAGATCGGCGGTAAAGGATAAAGTGCATGCAAAGAGGTTAATAAGTCGGTGAAGGATTGTGGGTATATTTCCCAGCCAATATCTGTTTTAGGTTTGTCGACCATATCGATTTGGCTAAAGCCATTTACTGGGTCTGCTTTATAGACCGCACGGGTGTAAAAGTTTATGCCTAAGAAGTCGATAGGTTGAGCAATAATATCAAAGTCGCCTTGTTCAATAACGGGCTTATCTTCAGCGGCGAAGTCATTAATAATGTCAGGGTAGCAACGGTCAAACAGTGGTTTGATGTACCATTGATTAAAGTACTGATCGGCTTTACTTGCGGCGTTAACATCTGCTGCAGAGTCTGTCGCGCTATAGCAAGGCGTGAAGTTAAGTACGATACCATTTTGGCTATTAGGACTGTTTTTTTGCAATACTTTCATGGCTAAACCATGAGCCAATAATAAATGGTGTGCAGATTGACGACCGAACGCTTTGGTTGCTAATCCAGGCGCATGAACGCCAATTTCGTAACCTAAGTAAGAACTGCAAAATGGTTCGTTAAAGGTTGCATATGAATAGACTCTGTCACCGAATGCCTGAGTGATTTTGTCGGCGTAGTCTGCAAATAAATAGGCCGTTTCGCGATTTAACCAACCACCATTATCTTCAATATGTTGTGGTAAATCCCAATGGTATAAGGTCACAAAGGTTTTAATACCACGACGATTTAATTCATCGAGTAAGTCGGTATAAAACGTCACACCTTGCGGATTGAGGCTGCCATCTTTATGCATTACGCGTGGCCATGAAATCGATAAACGGTAGGCGTCAACGCCTAGCGATTCAATTAGATCGACATCTTCACGCCATAACTTTACATGCTCGCATGCTTGCGAACCGTCAGAACCATCACGAATTTTGCCTGGAGTCGCACAAAAGGTATCCCATATACAAGGAAGACGAGAATCCACTGCGCCTTCAATTTGAAAAGAAGCAGTCGCCACACCAAAGGTGAACGCTTTTGAATGCATTTTAGAATCGGCTGGTAACATAATTTTCATATTTAAATTCACTTAGTATTATTTAATTGTGTCTATTTTTATGACTAACTTATTACGTTGAAATACCCTGATAAAAGGCCTTGCGCCGTGATAGATACGCAGTAAAAAATAAGCTCTCGCGTTTAAAAATCGTTGACATCAGTTATCGATATGTTAAAAATGAAAGCGCTTACATTGAGATTAGTGATTAATTATCCAAAGGTCAATAATTGATTTGGTTAATTATTGAATGCTTATCTGCTTGCTCAAGTGTGGAAATGATCACCAGTCAAATGTCTAGGGTTTACGGGGAATTAACTCTTGGCGTGAGATTATTGGTATCCATTCAATGGCGTTATGTACTGCAACCCAAGATAACTATTAACAACAATAAGGGAATGTCATGGCGACTTCACCGCTTCAACCTGAGTTGGCAAATGCCGATTCGACTCACCAGCAAGGCAACTTTCGTTTTGCTTTGATAGCGTTAACCTCGTTATTTTTTATGTGGGGCTTTTTAACCTGTTTAAATGATATTTTAATCCCTTATTTAAAAAACATGTTCGACCTTAATTACACCCAAGCAATGCTGGTACAGTTCTGCTTTTTCGGAGCCTATTTTATTGTGTCTATTCCGGCAGGAGCCCTAGTCGGTAAAATTGGTTATCAAAAAGGTATTATTACCGGATTGGTTATTGCATGTGTAGGGTGTTTACTGTTCTATCCATCGGCCAGTTATGGCTCTTACAATATGTTTTTATTTGCTTTTTTTGTACTGGCTTCGGGCATTACCATCTTGCAAGTATCAGCAAATCCATATGTGAGCGTATTAGGCCCAGCCGAAACCGCATCGTCTCGTTTAACCTTAACCCAAGCATTTAATTCATTAGGCACCACGGTGGCGCCATTTTTTGGTAGTTGGTTAATTTTATCGACCGTTGAACATGACAGCAAAGTCACTGAGGTTGGCGAAGTGATTGGCCAGCTATCGATTCAGCAACAAGCCTCTGCAGTACAAACGCCTTACCTTATTTTAGCGGGTGCGTTGTTTGTATTAGCATTCATTTTTATGTTGTTAAAACTGCCTTTACTGGGCAAACGAGACACTCAGTCTAATGCCGCTGTAAAAGGTAGCGCATGGCAATACCCGCATTTGGTGCTGGGTGCCGTGGGTATTTTTGTTTATGTGGGCGCTGAAGTAGGGATTGGCAGCTTTTTAATTAGTTTTTTAACTCAAGATGATATTGGCGGCGTGTCGGAATCGGAGGCTGCGCATTACATTGCTTACTACTTTGGTGGCGCGATGGTTGGGCGCTTTATTGGTGCTGCAGTCATGCAAAAAATTAACGCAGGCAAAGTACTCGCGTTTAATGCGCTATGTGCGTGTGTTTTAGTGGCAGCAGCCATGTTGAGTGCCGGTACCGTTGCCATGTGGGCATTGTTGCTAGTCGGCTTGTGTAATTCAATCATGTTCCCAACCATTTTCAGTTTAGCGCTACAAGATTTAAAACAGCACACCAGTCAAGGTTCGGGTATTTTATGCTTGGCCATTGTCGGAGGTGCTGTTTTACCATTATTACAAGGCATGTTAGCTGACAGTTTAGGCATTCAATTAGCCTTTATTCTACCTCTGTTATGTTACGTATTTATTGGTTATTACGGTTTGATTGGATGTGCTGCAAAACGTCCAGTATTCGCAGATAAGGTATAAGGGAAGACCATGAGATTAACTCAATTACAGTGCATGCATAAAGTCAGCACACCGACAAAAACAAGCTTGATAGCCTTAGGCGTATTGCTCGGCTTAAGTGGGTGCGGCGAGAACAATAACGCCACTCAACAAGATAAAAAAACAGCAGTTACCCCTGCCATGGTTGGTGATACAGCAGCTAAGTCGTCATTAGCCATTTGGCCGGATCTTAAGCCTGCTATCGCCAAAGATGATGCTTTAGAAGCCAAAATTGATGCGTTAGTGGCTAAAATGACTATAGAGCAAAAAGTCGCGCAAATGATCCAACCTGAAATTCGCGATATTACCGTTGAAGATATGCGTAAATATGGTTTTGGCTCGTATCTCAATGGTGGTGGTGCATACCCTAACAATGACAAACATGCTACGCCTGCAGATTGGATTGCACTGGCGGAATCTTTGTATCAAGCATCGGTCGATGACAGTGTTGATGGGATTAATATTCCAACCATGTGGGGCACCGATGCCGTACACGGTCATAACAATGTTATCGGCGCGACTTTGTTCCCACATAACATTGGTTTAGGGGCGGCTAATAACCCTAAGTTAATTGAAAAGATAGCCGCTATAACTGCAAAAGAAGTGATGGTGACCGGTATCGATTGGGTATTTGCACCCACAGTTGCCGTAGTGAGAGACGATCGCTGGGGTCGAACTTATGAAGGTTATTCAGAAGACCCACAAATCGTCAAAGCCTATTCTTACGCCATCGTTGAAGGTCTACAAGGCTCAGTTAATGGTGACTTTTTATCTGATCAACATGTGATTTCAACGGTTAAGCACTTTTTAGGCGATGGCGGCACTGAAAATGGCATCGATCAAGGCGATAATATTGCCAGCGAACAAGACTTATATGACATACATGCACAAGGCTATGTGGGGGGACTCAATGCTGGGGCACAAAGTGTTATGGCATCATTTAATAGCTGGCACGGGGTTAAAAATCATGGCAATAAATATCTATTAACAGATGTACTTAAAGATAAATTAAATTTCGATGGTTTTGTGGTAGGTGATTGGAACGGTCACGGACAAGTCGCTAACTGTACCAATGAGTCGTGTGCGCAAGCCGTTAATGCCGGTTTAGATATCTTTATGGTGCCAACTGCCGCTTGGAAACCGTTATATGAAAACACCATTGCACAGGTGAATAATGGCGAAATAAGCCAAGCGCGTATTGATGATGCGGTTAAACGTATTTTACGGGTTAAGTTCCGTGCAGGTTTGTTTGACAAACCTAGCCCTGCCAATCGGCCGTTATCGGGTAAAACTGAATTAATTGGCCAAGCAAGTCACCGTGATGTGGCACGTCAAGCGGTACGTGAATCTTTAGTACTGCTTAAAAACAATCAAGGTTTATTGCCTTTAGCGCCTAATGCAAAGGTGTTGGTTGCAGGTGATGCTGCGGATAATATCGGTAAACAATCGGGTGGCTGGACCATTACGTGGCAGGGTACTGATAACCAAAATAGTGACTTTTCTGGTGCTACGTCAATTTACGCTGGTATTGATAAATTGGTCACTCAAGCTGGTGGTACAACAACATTAAGTGTTGCGGGTGAATTTGAACCACAGCAAAAGCCAGATGTTGCGATTGTTGTGTTTGGTGAAGAGCCGTATGCAGAAGGTAACGGCGACATTGATAACTTAGAATATCAACGTGGAGACAAGCGTGATCTTGCTTTATTGCAGAAGTTAACAGCGCAAGGTATTCCAGTGGTATCTGTGTTTATTAGTGGCCGTCCTATGTGGGTTAATGCTGAGTTCAACAGCTCTGATGCATTTGTCGCAGCCTGGTTACCGGGTTCTGAAGGGCAAGGCGTTGCAGATGTGTTATTTACTCAGGCTGATGGCAAAGTTGCTCATGATTTTGTCGGTAAATTGTCATTCTCATGGCCTGCGACACCTCAGCAAACTCAGATTAATGTGCCATTAGCCCAATACAACACTAAACAAGCACAAGCTGATTATCAGCCGCTTATACCTTATGGCTATGGCTTAACTTACCAATCTACTGCCAGTGATGCGGTTGTGTTAGACAATTTGTCGGAAGACAATTTAGCTGCAACTCAAACACTAGAAGATTTACCTTTATTTGAGCGCGCAGTAAAATCGCCTTGGTCAATGTTCATCGCTAACGCTTCTGAGCGCCAAGGGTTAACCAGTAGCGTAGCGCAAAATAGCGCATTAACCATTCGTACTATGGATCGTGTAGTTCAAGAAGATGCGCGCTTAGTCTCTTTTAACGGCAATGAGCTGGGCACTGTAGGCTTAATTAGTAATTTCCCCCGTGATTTAAGGGCTTACAGTAATAGTGATGCCACGTTATCAGTGAGTATTAATGCAACACAAGCACTGCAAAAGCCGTTATGGCTAGGTATGGCATGTGAAGGTGATTGTCGTAAGCAAATCGATATTGCCAAGCAGGTGAATACTCAATTAGGTGAATGGCAACGTTTAAGCTTTTCATTGGCATGTTTTGCTGATGAGCCAATGGATTTTGCTAAAATTGTGATGCCATTTTACCTTGCCACCGACGCGGCAGTTGAAATTCGTTTCAGTGATGTGGTCATTCAAGCTGCTTCAGCAGAAAACACCATACAATGTAACTAATTAAAAGCGAATTAGCCCTATCTGAGTCATCAGATAGGGCTAGTTAAACTCAATTTTAAATAGTAATGGTTGGCGACGCTTGTTGTTTTACTACTGCGTGCGGCAAACAGAGAACGATAAATGGATAAGGACAAAAATGAACAAACTCAATAAGCATCATTCATTTGTATCCTGCTTAACTGCGTTAACTTTGTCGGTCATATTTCTGTCTGGCTGTAATGCTGATGATGTAACAGAACAAGCAACAGATACAGTGATACCCAATACCGCAGTATCAGGTTGGCAACTGGTTTGGCAAGATGAGTTTGAGGGTAACCAAATAGACACTGCTAAGTGGAGCTTTGCTGTTGACTGTTACGGTGGCGGCAATGATGAGGCTCAGTGTTATACCGCACGGCCTGAAAATACTGCAGTTAGTGATGGTTTGTTAGCGATTACGGCATTAAGAGAAACCTTTTCTGGGCCTGCAGTAAATGATTCTGATCCAAGCTATGACGTAAACGATACATCGAAAACATTAGATTACACCTCTGCTCGTTTAGTATCGAAAAACAAAGGTGATTGGAAATACGGCCGTTTTGAAATTCGCGCCAAATTACCGCAAGGTCAGGGGACTTGGCCGGCGATATGGATGTTACCGACAGATTGGGTATACGGTCCTTGGGCTGGATCAGGTGAAATAGACATTATGGAGGCCGTAAACCTTAAGGTTGTTACCGACGATAAGGCGCCAGAGTCTGCAGTACATGGCACATTACATTACGGTAAACAATGGCCCAACAATGTTTATACGGGCACAGAATATCGTTTACCACATGACCTCAATCCTGCAGACGACTTCCATGTTTATGCTGTTGAATGGCAACAAGGTGAAATCCGTTGGTATGTCGATGATGTTCATTTTGCCACTCAACGAGCATCGGGTTGGTTTAGCCAGTATGTCGATGATAATGGTGATGTGGTCAACGCACCTGATGATGCACCGTTTAATCAGCCATTTCACATGTTACTTAATCTTGCTGTGGGTGGCGCATGGGCCGCGAATGTGAATAAAACCGGTATCGATGAGTCGATTTTTCCGCAGTCGATGTTAGTGGATTACGTGCGTGTATATGAATGTGCTAAATCACCTAAAACAGGTGCCGGATGCGAAACAATTGATGGCAGTGTTGACGTTACCTTAGGCAAAATAGCACCAGAAATTATGTCACTAGACTCAGCGCTTTAACAGTGGGTTTTGTTTTATGTAGTCAATAATTATCAGCCAGTACTGTGAGTGACGATGGTTTTTTACTGTGATATCCCAGCTAATAGTGTCATTTTATGATGTTGATTTTTAACTGAATACGAATGCAAAGATGCACTGTTTGCTTTGAGTGGTGAGTGGTTTAGCTTAGTATCGAGCAAGTTTAGAGGTGTTGTCAGTATGTTGTAATCATGTAATGGCATGATCAGAGTGTTTTAGTTTAAGTGCGATCAAATGATTATATAAATTTATGATGTCAACAATGGCATAATGGAGCAAATGCACCTTAATGGTATTGAAGCCGTTATAAATTTTAAGGAATTGATTTGTCGAACATTACATTTTCTCTAGCTGAGCTAGAACAGGTAGTCGCCATTGCTAAAGATGCAGGTACTGCGATTATGCAGGTTTATGCTCAAACTGATTTGCAGATTGAGGTTAAACAAGACGATAGCCCTGTTACTGCAGCCGATATTGCCAGCCATAATGTGATTGTCGCTGGCCTTAAACAGCATTTTGCTGATATTGCTGTAATGAGTGAAGAAGCGGCTGATATCAGCTGGGCAGAGCGACAAACGTGGCAAACGTATTGGTTGATCGATCCGCTAGATGGCACCAAAGAATTTATTAAACGCAATGGCGAATTTACCGTCAACATCGCCCTTATTCACCAAGGCAAAGCCATTGCCGGTGTGGTATATGCACCAGTATTAGACAAATGTTATAGCGGTATTGTTGGTCAAGGGGCATGGCTTGAATATAACGGACAAATATCGTTATTAGATATTCGTGACAGAGCATTGCAATCGCCACCTATTGTAGTCGGAAGCCGCTCTCACGTTAGCCCTGATGTTGCCGCTTATTTACAGACTATTGGCGAACACCAAATGTTAAGCGTCGGCAGTTCATTAAAATTTTGTATGGTGGCCGAAGGGCAAGCAGATGTGTATCCAAGATTAGGCCTAACCAGTGAATGGGATACCGCCGCAGCGCAAGCAGTATTAGAAAGTGCTGGTGGTCAGGTGGTTGAATATCCAGCGCTTACACCGCTGCAATACAACCAAAAAGAAAATATTTTAAATCCGTATTTTATTGCTGCTTCATCGGCATGGTTTGCACGCAAATAGCGCTAATCGTTATCAGCTCTTGCAAGCCCAATATGGAACCCCAATTAATAATAAGCAAATGGAGTGACAAGTTATGATGCGCATGGGCGTCGATCTCGGTGGTACAAAAATTGAAATAGTGGCTTTAGCCGATGATGGATCTGAAATTTTCAGAAAGCGCATTCCAACGCCAAAAAACTATCCTGGTACCATTGAAGCCATTGTCAGCTTAGTGGCTGATGCAGAATCAGCAACGGGCCAAACCGGCTCTGTTGGGGTTGGCATTCCAGGTGTTGTGTCACCGTTTACTGGCTTGGTAAAAAACTCTAATTCAACCTGGATTAACGGTCATCCGCTGGATAAAGATTTAAGTGAAGTATTAAGCCGTGAAGTACGTGTAGCTAATGATGCGAACTGTTTTGCAGTATCAGAAGCCGTTGATGGCGCAGCTGCTGGTAAAGGGGTTGTATTTGGCGGCATTATTGGTACCGGTTGTGGTGCAGGTGTTGCGATTAACGGTCGTGTCCATGGCGGCGGTAATGGCATTGGCGGAGAGTGGGGACATAACCCATTACCGTGGATGACAGCAGATGAGTTTAATACCACTACTTGTTTTTGTGGTAATCGTGACTGTATTGAAACCTTTATTTCTGGCACAGGCTTTGTTCGTGATTTTCGTGAAGCGGGTGGTGATGCCACTAGCGGTATTCAAATTTCTGAGATGATGCAACAAGGCGATCCGTTAGCCACAGCCGCATTTGAACGTTATATCGATCGCTTAGCGCGTTCACTCGCACACGTGATTAATATGATGGACCCAGACATGATTGTACTTGGCGGCGGCGTCTCTAATATTGAAGCTATTTATACTGAATTACCTAAAGTGTTACCCAAATATGTTGTTGGCCGTGAATGTGGTACCCAAGTGGTTAAAAATAAGTTTGGTGCATCATCTGGTGTTCGCGGTGCAGCATGGTTGTGGGGCAAAGACGAGAAGTAATCACTTCTTACGCGATATGCAAATACATTAAGTATTACAGTAGATTAAACGGCACTTAAAGGTGCCGTTTTTGTTTTGAGTTTGTTTTAGTGCTCGATAACGATAAACTAGCCGCAATAATGATAAACGAAGTGAATAATTAATGTTTTGGCTTAAAAAACTGTTGTCACAATTGGTGATGCCAATTCCTTTTAGCATAATGTTGTTCGTTCTGGCTGCCATTTTATGGCGAACGAATCGTGTAACGTTACTGCAATTTGGCCGAGTGCTCTTGGTTACCGCTATCGTGGTGCTAACATTAACAAGCCAATCGCAAGTGAGCTATTTTTTAGCAGATTCATTAGAATCACAGCATAACGTTAATCATCAACCGATTACTGGTTCTTGTGTTGTGATGGTATTAGGTTCAGGCAATCGTGAGCAACAAGGCCATACTGCAGTGCAGCAACTATCATCAACAGCACTGGCTCGTTTAACCGAAGGCGTTCGTCAGTTTAGGTTGGGACAGCAATGCACTTTAATTGTGAGTGGTTGGAGTGGCGGATATCTGAAGACAGCTCATGCGACCATTATGGCTCAAGCTGCAGAAGAGTTAGGGATCCCCAAAGCCAGTATTGTGGCCTTTAATGAACCCAAAGACACTATTGAAGAGGCCTATGCTTTACAACAGCGAATTGGGCTGCAACCATTTCGATTAGTCACTTCAGCAACTCATATGCCGCGGGCGATGATGATATTCACCTCATTAGGAATGCAACCCCAGCCTGCGCCGAGTGATTTTATCGCACAACAAGGTTTCTGGTGGCGTTTAGATGCAGAGCAACTGCTAGCTTCGCAAAAATCTATCCATGAATATGTTGGCATCTTGTGGCTTAATATTAAAGGTATGACTGCTGATTAAATGTATTAGCCAAAAGACGCAAAGCGATATTAAAAACCTTATTTATTATATTTAGTTTAAAGGACAAACCGTGGTCAATGATGAGTTACTAATTAGCCCTTTTGCCAAACGAAATGGCATAACCTTAACGGTGGTTGGTGCCATCAGTTTAACGGCTAGCTTGATTGTTTTTATCGGCCTTAACGGTTTTTTTGCCGTAGGAATGTTGTGCTTTGCATTAGGCTCAGTGGCACTCATTTTAGGTGTCGCTAAAGTGCATCAGCCGGCGGTTAGTTTTAAGCTAACTCCTGCAGGTGTGGCATTTTTTCATCGCCGCGGCCAAGTGTTTATTGAATGGCATAATATTCAACGAGTCGATTGTGCCCGAGTAAATCAAAACTTGCAGTTGATTGAGCTACCTTATATTGGCGTTAAGCTTAAACAGATTAATCCCATTTTAGACTGTATTTCACCCCGTCTTGCCACTGGTTTACTGACCGAACAGCGGCCATTACTCATGACTGCGGCCACCCAAGATGAAGATTTACAAAGTTTAGAAGGTTATTTGGGGGCTGAATTTACGCCGCTAGTGGTCAATGGTGAACGTTACCGTGGGGTATTGGCAATGTTTGGTCATCGCTGTCAAACGTTAAACGAACAGTTGGGTTACCATGTGTATTTATCGATTGATAATTTAGATCGAGAACCGAAAGAGTTTGTGACTTTGTTGCGTCAATGGCAACAGCAAGCCCAACTACAAACTCAGCAGCACACAACATCTGCGACAGATATCGAATGAAACGACTAACAATCATGTAGCAGGTGTTCAAATGGCATTACAAGGCGGTTGTTTATGTGGCGCGATACGTTATCAAGTTATCGGTATGCCATTTGAAGCCGATCATTGCCATTGTAATCAATGTCGTAAAAGCGTTGGTGCGGTAGTCATGAGCTGGATGGATTTTCATACAGACAAAGTCCAATGGTTACAAGGACCGGTGACTGAATTTGCCTCTTCAGATAACATTCGACGTGGTTTTTGTCAGCGCTGTGGCTGTTCATTGACTTACCGACATTTAGATTATCCACAATACACTTCATTGTCGATAGCCTCTTTAGACCAACCAAACCTAGTACCACCGACTTATCATATACACACTGACGAGCAGGCTAGTTGGTTAAAGATAGATGATTCTTGCCCGCGCTATAAGGCAGGTAAAACAGCAGCTAAAAAACCAGATTAACTTTCTGAGGAAGTACTCGTAAGAGGCTCTCTGTGACGATAACCTAAAAACTGGCCACCATCTAAAATTTCAATATTTTCACAATAAGCATCGCCTTCAAAAATCCCTTGCTCATGGAGGGTGATTTTTTTACAACGCGCTTTACCTGCTAATTGCCCAGCAATCATTAACTCGCGACATAAAATATCACCATCGACAGTGCCACTAGTTTCAATGGTTACATTGCCCTGCGCTTTGATGTCACCACTCACATGACCTGCAATTAGGACATCACCACTAAAAATGAGCTTACCGGTTAAATGGCATTCTTGGGCGATAAAACTGAGTGGATTAGCCGGTTGCTTTTGACGAAACATCTTAGTGCTCTTAAGTTGGTATTATGTCGGTAATATAACGTGATAGGTTGATAAACAACACTAAAATCGCTGACTGTATTTATAACATCTTTCTACATTTTGGAGGATAAATCAGTTTGAATTGCCAATGAGTATCGCATCCGCGGGGCAAGGAGACACACAAGCACCACAACCAGTACAGGCATCAGTATCTATCATGGGTTTAGGCACTTGTCCTATTGCCATAATAAAGCTAATTGCGCGAGGGTCGCAGGCATCTTTGCAGCTCTGACACCAAACACCTTCATGGGTTAAACAGTTGTCTTTTATCGCTGCTGTAATTGACCAAGGTAATAATTGATCGCGATCAAATACAGGCTCTGGGCACACATCAACGCATTGTTTACAGAAGGTACATTCATCTTTAGTAAAATCTATTTCAGGAAAACCACCTTCACCGCGTTTAATTATTTGGGTTTCGCAGGCGGTAATACACTTGTCACAGCGTGTGCAATTGTCAGTAAACTCTTGATCCGTTTTGCTCCACGGCGGGCGGGTAACATTGGATTTTCTGCGACTAAATAGATTACGGCGACTTTGATTAATACCTTGGTTCATTTCGGTTCCAATTGAGCTTAAATATATTTGCTGCAATCAATATTAGCATTAACTGCAGCACAAAATTGTTAAGCGCTTGGCAATTCATACCAATTCCAATAATTATCTGGTCATTCAGCGAGAATCGGCATCTTCTAGGCAAGTAATTCTTCTAGGCAAGCAATTCTTCTAGGCAAGCAATAGGATTGTAGGCATAGTTGCTCTCGGCAACAGCTCCTACGTTGCTCTATCTCGCGCATCTGGCCGCCATGGATGGTGGCAATGTCTTATTTTTTATAGAAAAAACAGACCATGCAGTCGTACGTCAAAATACTATTAAGCAGCATAGTAGGTGCATAAACTCGTCCTGCGGGAGCCACTCAGGTTTTCCATTTTTTGTTGCATTGTGTCATAAGGGAATAACCATTCTTTCAACAATGCGCCTCAAACTGAAAAACCTGAGTGACTCTGATAGATCACCTAATTAATGGCGTTGGTATTGTAACCATCAGGATTATTTGATTGCCATTTCCAACTGCTATTTGCCATATCTTCAACGGTATGGGTTGCACGCCAATCCAATTCTGTAGCGGCAAAGCTTGGGTCGGCATAACAGGCTGCAATATCACCAGGGCGGCGAGGACTAATTTGATAAGCAATGGTTTTGCCACAAGCTTTTTCAAATGCCTTGACCATGTCTAATACGCTGTAGCCTATGCCCGTACCGAGGTTATAAGTCACCAGCCCAGGTTTAGTTTGCAGCTTTTTAAGTGCTTGCAAGTGACCCATAGCTAAATCAACAACATGAATATAATCACGTACGCCTGTGCCATCTGGTGTGTTGTAATCATCACCAAAAACGCTTAATTGTTGGCGTTTGCCAACAGCAACTTGGGCAATAAATGGCATCAAGTTATTAGGGATATCGTTAGGGTCTTCGCCAATCAAGCCACTTTCGTGAGCGCCGACTGGATTAAAGTAACGTAAACGAGCTATATTCCAGCTGTTATCCGAGTTATGCAAGTCAGCTAAAATATTCTCAACCATCAATTTTGACTGGCCATAAGGGTTGGTTGCGCCAGTAGGAAAATCTTCTTTAATGGGTAAGCTAGCGGGATCGCCGTAAACCGTGGCAGATGAGCTAAAAACTAAGTTTTTGACGTTATTTTCAGCCATGACTTGGCATAAAATGATGGAACCGGTGACGTTGTTTTCGTAATATTTCAATGGTTTTTCGACCGATTCACCGACAGCTTTTAATCCTGCAAAATGAATGACGGATTCGATGCTGTGATCTGCAAAAACTTTTTGCAGTAAGGCTTTGTTTAGAATGTCGCCTTGATAAAATGTGACATCTTTACCGGTAATGGTTCTAACTCGAGCCAACGCTTCAACACTTGAGTTTGATAGATTGTCTACGATGACCACTTTCTGTCCGGCCTTTAATAGCTCTACTACGGTATGTGTACCAATATAGCCTGCGCCGCCGGTTACCAAAATTGTCATAGTTTAATCGTCCTGTGAATTAATGAGTCAAGTTATAGGGCTGGTTGATTTTTGGCGATCAACTTTTATCCGATCAGTTAGATAAATAGCCTCTCATGTATTGTAAATTATCACAGTTCAATTGCCATTTAAATTATTGATGGCACGTTCAAATTAATACCGGTCAGCTTTCCTATAAAGTGAGTCAATAGTAGTTATAAAAATGGGCGCTGAGTGAGAGCTAAATCAGTAGTTGTATTTATTTGTTTACGATTAGCACTACATTATGGCAAGACAATAAACTGTGAAGGAGTTAACAAAACATCACCCTTAGCACACTATGTAGGGAGTGAAGTTGACGTAAAGTGGAACCTATGAGTACAGCAACAAAGTATATTGCACACCAACCTGATGCCCAAGGTTACATTGATTACTCAGAGCATGAGAATCAATTATGGCAACAATTGTATCAGCGCCAAGTGACGAATATGCCGGGCCGCGCATGCCAAGCCTATTTACAAGGCTTAGATGCATTAGGCATGTCAGTTGATCGCATTCCACAATTGCCTGAAATCGATAAAGTGTTACTTGATGCAACGGGTTGGAAAACTGCTGCAGTGCCTGCACTGATTTCATTTGGGCGTTTCTTTGAGTTACTGGCCAATAAAGAGTTTCCAGTCGCGACGTTTATTCGCAGCAAAGAAGAGTTTGATTACCTGCAAGAACCTGACATTTTTCATGAGATATTTGGCCATTGTCCGTTATTAACCAATCCATCATTTGGGCATTTTTCACATATGTATGGACAGTTAGGCCTGGCGGCATCAAAAGAAGAGCGCGTGTTTCTGGCGCGATTATATTGGTTTACTATTGAGTTCGGTTTGGTTCAGGCGAAAAATGAATCACTGCAAATATACGGCGGCGGCATTTTAAGTTCACCGGGTGAAACCATGTATGCATTAAGTGACAGCCCTGAACGTAAGCCGTTTGATTTACTCGACGTACTGCGCACACCGTATCGTATTGATATCATGCAACCTATTTATTATGTTATCGATCATATTGACTATTTAGATGAAATTGCTCGTATGGACATTATGAGCATGGTGACAAAAGCACGTCATTTAGGCATGTTTGAGCCTAAATTTGCTCTAAAAGTCAAAGCCAGTTAACGATTTATTGCAGCAGAGCAACCAATAAGATAGCTCAACAATCTGCAAGTGAGACACTATTTAATTAAGCCAAGGAGTACAAATGAACGCATTAACCGAGATGAAATGTGAAGCATGCCAAGCAGATGCACCAAAAGTAACGGATGCAGAGTTAGCAGAGCTTGTCGGTATGATCCCTGATTGGGGCGTTGAAGTTCGTGACGGCATTATGCAGTTAGAGCGGGTATATAAATTTAAAAACTTTAAGTTAGCGATGGCCTTTACCAATAAGTTGGCCGATTTAGCTGAAGCAGAGTTCCATCACCCAGGTATCTTAACCGAATGGGGCAAAGTCACAGTGACGTGGTGGTCACACTCAATTAAAGGCTTACACAAAAACGATTTCATTATGGCTGCCAAGACAGACCAGTTGTTAGACTAGTTACTATCGTCATCCATTTCAGCATGTTACGTTAACGTAATGTGCTGAAATAGTTTCTCTGTTACAATTCTGCTGTAAACTTCACTTGCCACTGAAGCCATATCCCTCTAACGTTATGCCAAATTTCCGCAATAAAACATTAATAAATAGGGAATCGTTACATTATGCGTTTGGAAGTCAGTTGTATCGATCGCGTGGGTTTAGCGAAAGACATCCTCGTCGTGCTTGAAAAACATGGTATTAACTTAATTGCCATTGATGCCAGTAATAAAGGTTTCCTGTTTTTGCAGTTTGCAGAAATCAGTTTCGAAACCCTGCGTGAGCTAATGCCACAAATTCGTAAAGTCGAAAGTGTGCATGATGTCCGTACCGTATCTTTTATGCCGTCAGAGCAAGAACATTACGCCCTAAAAACCTTACTTAAAACCTTACCCGATTCGGTGTTTTCAACAGACGCGAAAGGGCGGATCCGCATAGCCAATGAGTCGGCATTATTGACGCTTGGTATGGCTGAACATGAAGTGGTGGGCGAGTCACTTAATCATTGGGTACAAGGGTTTAACTTTGCTCGTTGGATGAGTGAAATACCGGTGTTGGCGCAAGCCACACGAGTTCAAATTAACTCGAGCGAGTATTTGGCTGAAATGCTGCCAATTTACTTACCCGATGACGATGAAAAAACTATTTTGGCGGGTGCGGTTATCTCGCTGAAATCACCCGCTAGAGTGGGTAAACAGTTTAATGCTCTGCAAAATCAAACCACTGGTTTTGATAATGTATTGGCTATCAGCGACAAAATGAAAGACATACTCAAGCAAGCCAAGCGTATGGCACAACTTGATGCACCGTTACTTATCACCGGTGAAACGGGAACGGGTAAAGAGTTGATGGCCCGTGCGAGTCATGATGCCAGCATGCGCCGTGAACATCCTTTTATCGCGATAAACTGTGCGGCTTTGCCCGATAGTGTCGCAGAGGAAGAGTTGTTTGGCTTTGTTAGTAATGGCACCGTCGTTAAACGCGGTCTATTTGAAGAAGCAAAAGGCGGTACGGTGTTTCTTGATGAAATTGCCGAGATGTCTAAAACCGCACAAGTTAAATTATTGCGTTTATTACAAGACGGAACTTTTAGACGGATTGGTGGCGATGAAGAAGTACGCGCCGATGTGCGGATTATTTGTTCAACCCAAAAACATTTGGCTGAACTTTGCCAATCCGGTGAGTTTAGAGAAGATTTGTACTATCGAATCCATGTCTTAAGCTATCACATGCCATCACTACGGGAGCGTCGTGTAGATGTGATTCCATTAACTGAGATGTTTTTAGAGCATTATAGTCAGCAGTTATCGAGTCCCTTAAGACGTATATCGGCAAGTTGTCGCGATTACCTATTTACCTACGCATGGCCGGGTAATGTGCGCCAATTGAAAAATGCGATTTTTAGAGCGGTATCAATGTGGGATGGCTCAACAGAATTGACCGTTGAACAACTTAAATTACCTTCATATGCCGAAGGGTTTGGCTACTTCGATGAAGAGTTCGAAGGCACGTTAGACGAGGCGATGAAAGAGTATGAAGCCAGTTTATTACGTCGGTTATATCCCGCGTACCCAAGTACACGCCAATTAGCCAAAAAGTTAGGTGTGTCTCATACCGCTATTGCTAACAAGTTGCGTGATTACAGTATTAGTAAGAAAAAGTAATGTAACGATTTAATGCCAGCCAAGTGCTGGCATTTTGGTCATTTTAACGCTAACAATCAGTGTTGACGTGGCCTTTTATGTTTTGTAACGAATAATTTACAAATCACGATTAGCACCGCAAAAATGTGATTTAGTACCTACTATAGGATTTTCCGTCACGATCGGTTATTTCTATGGTTAGATTGAGAGTCTTGTATCGAGTAGGACGCAGATCTCACCCAGAATTTAGGAGCAGTAATGAAACTTGCAAGTTATCACAATGGACGTCGCGACGGCCAATTGATGTTAGTCAGTAAAGATTTGACCAAAACAGTCGCGGTACCCGCTATTGCCCATACTATGCAGCAATTATTAGATGCTTGGGATTTGCTATATCCACAACTTAATGAGTTGTATGAAGCACTAAACGCCGGCCAGATGGACAATGCAGTAGATTTTGATGAAGCACGTTGTTTATCTCCTTTACCAAGAGCCTACCAATGGGCCGATGGCAGTGCGTATGTTAACCATGTTGAGTTAGTACGCAAAGCACGTGGCGCTGAAATGCCAGCATCGTTTTGGACTGATCCTTTAGTGTATCAAGGTGGTTCTGACTGTTTTATCGCCCCTAAAGCGGATATTCAAATGGCCAGTGAAGAATACGGTATCGATTTCGAATCAGAAATCGCTATTGTTACTGATGATGTTGCCATGGGTGTTAACAGCGAAGATGCAACTAAGCACATCAAATTATTGATGTTAGTTAACGACGTATCACTGCGTAACTTAATCCCAGGTGAATTAGGCAAAGGCTTTGGCTTTTTCCAATCTAAGCCATCGAGTGCCTTTTCACCCATTGCGATTACCCCAGACGAGTTAGGTGACAAATGGCAAGACAGCAAAGTACATTTGCCGTTAGTGACTCATTTAAACAGTGATTTGTTTGGCCGCCCTAATGCTGGTGTCGACATGACGTTTAACTTTAGCCAGTTAGTCCAACATGTGGCTAAAACACGTCCATTAGGCGCAGGTGCAATTATTGGTTCTGGTACTATTTCTAATTACGATCGCAGTGCTGGTTCAAGTTGTTTAGCTGAAAAACGCATGCTTGAAATCATTGCCGACGGTAAAGCATCAACACCCTTTATGCATTTTGGTGACACTGTTCGCATTGAAATGTTTGATGATAACGGTGTGAGTATCTTTGGTTCTATCGATCAAAAAGTGGTTGAATACAAAGCTTAAGATTATGAAAGCGATATAAATCGAAATATAAAGGCAATAGCGATTAATCGTTATTGCCTTTTTGTTAGGCAGATTAAAATAAAAATAAGGGAATTGACATGAAACTCTATGGCTACTGGCGTTCAAGTGCGGCATATCGCGTGCGTATTGCGTTAAATTTAAAGCAGTTAACGGCTGAACATATTTCAGTTCATTTGGTTAATAATGGTGGTGAGCAACATTCTGAGGCTTACCATCAACTCAACCCCTCGGATCTTGTGCCGACGTTTATCGACAATAATGAGTCAGGCGAGATTAACTTATCGCAATCGTTAGCCATTATAGAATACCTCGACGAAAAACACCCTCAGCAACCGTTACTTCCCAGCAATATTGAGCAGCGAGCTATTGTTCGCAGCATGGCTCAAGCCATAGCATGTGAAATTCATCCTTTAGATAATCTTCGAGTATTACAATATTTAGTTAACGAAATGGGTGTCTCAGAAGCTGATAAAATGCGTTGGTATCACCATTGGATACACCTTGGCTTTGCTGCTTTAGAACAGCAGTTAAGCCGATATTCTGGACGTTTCTGCTTTGGTGATACTCCTTCGCTGGCCGATATTTGTCTGATCCCGCAAGTGTATAATGCCAAGCGCTTTAATTTAGAGCTTGCTGCGTATCCTAATATTGTCAGAATTTGGGATGAGTGCCATAAGTTACCTGCATTTGCTGATGCCGCGCCAGAACAACAGCATGACGCGACGTAATCAAACCTTGTTTAATCAGCACCAGTTAAATCCGCCCCTGTTAAACCAAGTGGCCATTGATCAGTTGCAACATGGGCAGGCTAAGCCATTGTTTTTGTTGTGGCAGTGGTTACAACAAGATGAACTTAGAATGGCAGCCTTAATGACGTGTCAGAAAGTGATGCAACAACAAGGGATCACAGATTGGTTAATTAGTGCGGGTTTTATACGCAATTTGATCTGGGATAATTTGCACAGCATGACCTCACAGCCCTTAAACGACATTGATGTCATTTACTGGTGTGATAACAACCCATCTTCTGCAGAAGACCAGGCGATTGAAGCTTTACTCGTTAAGCAGATAGCTCTGCCATGGTCGGCGAAAAACCAAGCCAGAATGCATCTTAGAAATGGTGATATGCCCTATAGTTCTTGTGTTGATGCCATGTCATTTTGGCCAGAAAAACAAACGGCGATAGGGGTTAAATTAGTTCCCTCTGATGACCATACAACAGCTGAGTTTCAATTACACGTGACGAGTGTGTTTGGTTTAGGCTGTTTGTTTGACTTGTCATTAAGTCCAAACCCAAAGCGTGACAAAGCTATTTTTAACCATCGCGTGTCCCAAAAGGGATGGTTAATCCATTACTGCAAACTATCTGTAACAGATTAATCATCAATAATAATTCACCTGTTCAACCTCACAAAACCTAACTGTTAAATACCTCTTTCATCTCTTTACCGCCTCACTTTGTGATCTAAATCATGTGTCTGGGATCTAATTAGGTACCTCTATAGAGGTACTGCTGTTTTGTTGATCTGAATCAATGATGTTAACGATTAACTTCAGTAGGTTAACCGCAAATGTTAAGGATGCACAGAATTGCATCTAGTTGTCATTGCCAAGGAGTGTTAAAAAATGAATAAGAAAATTACCCTAAGTTTAGTTGCTGCTTCTTTATTAACTGCTGGTTTTTCATTTGGTGCTGCGGCCCATCAAGCAGGAGATATTATTGTTCGTGCTGGTGTGGCAATGGTTGCTCCAAATGAGTCAAGCCCTGTAGTCGCAAATATTGCTGAATTTAGCGTAGATAACGATGTCCAATTAGGGCTAAATTTTGGTTATATGCTAACTGATAATATCGGTATTGAATTATTAGCGGCATCGCCTTTTAGTCACGATGTGTCACTGGGTGAACTCGGTAAAATTGCTGACTCAAAGCAATTACCTCCAACACTGGTCGCACAATATTACTTTGGCGATTCACAGTCTGCTTTACGTCCTTATATTGGCTTAGGGGTTAATTTTACCAACTTTTATGACAGTGAATTTACTCAAGAGGCGAAAGATCTTGGCTTAGATAATTTGAGCCTATCGAACTCTTGGGGCGTGGCGGCTCAAGTTGGGCTTGATTATCAAATTGATAAGAAATGGTTGGTTAATGCGTCTGTTTGGTATGCTCAAATTGCAACGGATGTGAGCTTTGATATGGGGGCAGATCATGTTGTGGTTGATACAGACATTGATCCTTGGGTTTACATGATCAGCGTCGGTTATACTTATTAAGCTAGGGTAGAATACGTTAGCGAAAAACGAACATATGAAACAGGAACCTACGGGTTCCTGTTTTTGTTGATGGCACTTATGGAGACTTTTTACGCGGTTTCCAATGGCGAGTATTGTAAATGTACTCTGGTAATAAACGATTTATCCACGCGACAATGCGCCAGCGTTTAGTGACATACACTCGGCGTTTACCTTTTTGCAAGGCTGAGATGATTTGTGTAGCCACTTTATCGAGAGGCGACAACAGCAATTGTGTATTCAAATGAACGGCTTTATCAAATAACCCTAATTGAATATCACTAATGGTAATAGGCAGCTTTAATCGTTGTGCATGCATACTCAAGCCTTGCAGGTAATTTTCAGCAAAGGCTTTGGAGGCATGATAAGCCACATTAGGCCCTCCACGTTGACCGGCTATTGAGTTAATGGCGGCTAGTTGGCCGTAACCTTGCTCGCACATTAATTTAAAAATACAGTTATTTGCCGCAGCAAAGCCCATTACGTTAATATCGATAGTGTGCTTATCAATTGCCCAAGGCAGGGTAGAATCGTAATCATTAACACCGGTATTAACAATCACCAAATGGGCGCCATTATGTTTGCTCCAAGCGGCATTCAGCTGTGCTATTAGTGTGTCAGGTTGATTAATTACTAACGGATATACACTGACATCGCCAGGCAGACTTTGACTAAACTCGTTAAGTGATTCAGGGTCGTTAACAAAAAGCACCAGCGAAACTTGCTGTGCAGATAACTGTCTGGCTAAGGCTTGGCTCAGTTGAGAGCTGGCGCCAATAATCATCGCTGTCGCTGTAGACATGATTCATCTCATCAAAAATAATGACTCATAATAGAAATAACATCAGTTGATAACAAGTAAGAAAAAAATTCAACTTGAGACGTGTAGACTTCTAGCCATCCAGGTGTATGATGGTTATCTAACAGATTGACCGATATTAACGTTAGTAATAAGCCATTCTGTCGCGGTTTAGGCTAGGTGAGTAGGTTAGTTATGTTTGCAAACGACATTTGACAATCGATGATGACCGCTGTTTTTAGCGCTAAACTGAATGTTGAAACTGTGACATAACAGACATTAACGTTATTGTGAAAAGGCTGGTTGGTTAATCGAGCGCTGGTTAATCAAGTACATGTGTTTAATTAATCTAAAGGTGAGACGTATGCCGGTTCGAATTCCAGATAACCTGCCTGCAGCAAGTATTTTAGAGTCAGAAAATATCTTTGTGATGTCTGAAACCCGAGCTGCTAATCAGGACATTCGTCCAATGCGGGTATTAATCTTGAATCTAATGCCTAATAAAATCGAAACTGAAACCCAGTTATTGCGATTACTGGGCAATACGCCCTTGCAAGTTGGGGTCGATTTATTACGCATTCATGATAAGGAATCTAAGCATACATCAGTGGATCACATGAATACTTTTTATCGTGATTTTGAAGACATTAGAAATAACAATTACGATGGTTTGATTATTACAGGTGCACCGTTAGGAAAAATTGATTTTAAAGATGTGGTGTATTGGGACCACATTCGCGAAATTATTGACTGGTCACAACAACATGTCACTTCAGTACTGTTTTTGTGTTGGGCAGCTCATGCTGGTTTGTATCATCTTTATGATTTACATCGTCAGTTATTAGCGAATAAACGTTCAGGTGTATTTAATCATCGAAGAACCAGCGACCCACACCCACTATTGCGCGGTTTTGATGATGAGTTTTTTGCACCGCACTCACGATTTGCTGAAATGGATATTGAACAAATTCGTCAACATCCAGATTTAGAAGTGTTGGCTGAATCAGACGAGGCTGGCGCGTATATTGTACTCAGTCGTGATAATCATAATGTGTTTGTTATGGGCCACCCTGAATATCAAAAAGACACCTTGAATGAAGAATATGTGCGCGATGTTGGCGAAGGCCTCAAGCCAGATATTCCGCAAAACTATTACCGACAAGATGACCCAACACAAGATACTATTGTTCGTTGGCATAGTCATGGCAGCTTGTTAGTCAGTAATTGGCTTAATTATTATGTTTACCAGTTAACGCCATATGACTTGTCTGACATGAATGCGAAAACACCATGGGAAAGTAAAAAGTAAACTTGAATATAGTTATACCGGCGTTTTAACGTTGACTTCGTTTCGATAAAAGCTATTGTTAAACTTAGATGTTTTTATTGTAAGGTCGAGGTTAAATGGTTAAAACCAAGTTGATGATATTATTGGTGTGTGCAGTAAGCTGGCCGCTAACTACTTGGGGGGCCGGTGACATTTTTAGTGACGCTAATGGCACTATTATGAATGGCGCCAATGTTAGCAACAATACTGTTAGCAACAATACCGTTAGCACAGAAATTACTGATAGCACAAAAATTACTGATATCAAACAACAGTTAGCCACATTAAGCTCATCACAACAACGCATTGACTTTTTACAACAACAGCTACCACAAAGTGCTCAATGGCCGATTGAACAGCAAGGCCAGTTATTGCATTTACTGGCAATAGAGCAAGAAGTTAACAGTGATCTTGTTGCTGCAATTAACAGCTATAGCCATGCCATTAAATTACTTACACCACATCCTCTTAGCAAAGAACTGGTCAAAAGCTATCTCGAACGCTCATTCATACTTTACCTTCAAACTAACGACACCCAAATTTATTGCCCAGATCGTGAAGTGGCGATTACATTAGCCCGTCAGCTTGGAAACGTTGATATCTTGGCCGAAGTGTTAGCGCAAAGTGCGTATTGCCATAATAAACCAAGTGATTTTGGCGAAGGTCTCAAAAGGTTAAATGAAGCTTTAGCGTTAGCACAACAGCATCAATTAGGACTGAGTCGTCAAGCGATGATATTCAATGCCACGGCTGCTATCTATCGTGACAATGGTTTAAACCGTAAAGCCTACGAATACTTTAACAAAGCCTATGACTTTTGGGAGCAAGCCCAAGATAAACAAGACATGTTTAATATGTTGCATAACATGGTGGGCGAATCGATTAAATTGGCCTTGTGGGGGGAAAATAAAGCTCATTTAGCCCAAATGCAGCAACTGGTAGAGCAATCGCCAGAGTTTGCTGATTTTGATTTTTTCTATCAATTTAATACGGGTATTAGCTGTTGGGCTCAAGGTTTATTTCAAGAAGGTATAGATCATTTTTTACGCGCACTTGAAGTGCAAGATACAACCCAAGAAAAATACTTTGTCGACGCTACGCATGCATGGTTGGCATTGAGTTATTTTCGCCAACAACAACCAGATAAAGCTTTTAAGTATGCTGAAATATTTTCTGGTTCGGCGACTTATGACGGCCATTCCAATGAACTGAAATTGATGATTGCGGCCATTATTGATTACGCCAATGGGTCGAGTAATCTGGGCATGAATAAGCTTTTGGATACCATCGATTTACAAAAAAAGAACTTTGCTAACATCATAAATAACGATGTGGTTAATTCATCATTAGACCATAATCTTACCGTGGCTGAGTTTAATAACCGCCTGCTCGAAAAGCAATTGGCCATCAATAAGCTGAATTTGGAAGCCGAAATCGATACTCAAAAAATCACTAACTTATCAATGGCAATCGCGGTGCTAATTGCTTTGGTGTTATTAGTGCTGGTCATTTTCTTGTGGCAATCTCGCCGACAATTTAAACGTCGCTCTCAAACGGATTATCTGACTGGCATTGCTAATCGACGTCATACTTTTGAGCAGGGCAAAAAGCGCTTTAATCAGGCTAAAAAACATCATCGACCACTCGCCGTTATTATGTTCGATATAGATAACTTTAAAGTCATTAATGATCATTATGGCCATGACGTTGGTGATTTAGCCATAAAAGCGTGTGGTAGACGTGCACGTAATTGGCTCAAGAAAAACGATATTTTAGGCCGCATAGGTGGCGAAGAGTTTTTAATTATTTTACCCGATACCGAGCAAGCACAAGCCGTTGACATAGCCGAGCGATTGCGAACCAGTATTGAGTCAAACCAGTTTGTGTTTAACGAGGTTAAAATGAATTTCACCATTAGTGTGGCTGTCGCTATGTTAACCCCGCAAACTCATGAACTTGTCGACATTATTAAGCAAGCCGATTTAGGCTTATATCAAGCAAAAGACAACGGCCGCAATCAAGTAGTGATAGTGGACCAATAACCTTCTCTAAGTGCCGATTTAGTTTATTGAGTCACTACGGCTACTTTGTGCTTAGACTAAAGTTTTACGCTGAATAATTCACTCAACAGTAATCATGTTACTGATAAATAGATATTGATATGTATTATAAAAAACAACATCTTACATCAAATTCAAATGTGACATTCTTAAACTGTAAATCTTCACTGACAATTCCTATTAATTAACATCAGTATTTAGACCATTTTTTACTTGCTTTACGTTCGCGTCAACGTCAAAGTGATATCCATATTATTGATGTTAATTTTTCAAGCGCAGTAAATTGGAGTGGTTATGAGTACAGAGCAAACAGGTCAAGATATCGTTATTGTTGCCGCGAAACGTACACCAATGGGTGGGTTTCAAGGCGCATTGTCTGAGGTAGCTTCTCCAGTATTAGCTGCAACCGCTATCAAAGGTCTTATCGCCCAAACGGGGATCAGCGTTGATGCTGTTGACGAAGTATTGATGGGTTGTGTATTGCCTGCCGGTTTAGGCCAAGCACCTGCTCGCCAAGCAACTCTAGGTGCAGGTTTACCGTTAAGTGTTGGTGCAACAACAGTCAATAAAGTGTGTGGTTCTGGTATGAAAACCGTCATGTTAGCCCACGATTTAATTAAAGCGGGCAGCAGCCAAGTTGTGGTTGCGGGTGGCATGGAAAGCATGAGCCAAGCACCATATTTACTCGACAAAGCACGCAGCGGCATGCGTATGGGGCACGGCAAAGTCATGGACCACATGTTTTTAGACGGCCTTGAAGATGCTTACACTGGTGGCGCAATGGGCACATTTGCTCAAAAAACCGCTGATGACTTTGGTTTAACTCGTGAGCAAATGGATGCTTTTGCATTAAGTTCGCTGGAAAAAGCCAATGCAGCGATTAACTCTGGCGCATTTAAAGACGAAGTCGTGCCAGTAACCATCAGCACACGTCGTGGCGACGTGACGGTTGAGATAGATGAACAACCGGGTAACGCCCGTCCTGAAAAAATCCCAACATTACGCCCAGCATTTACTAAAGACGGCACGATCACTGCCGCCAACTCAAGTTCTATTTCAGACGGTGCAGCAGCGTTAATGTTAATGACGCGCGAAAAAGCCCAGCAACTTGGCTTAAATGTTTTAGCCACCATCAAAGGTCACACTACTCATTCACAAGAACCTTCAATGTTCACTACCGCACCGGTTGGCGCGATGCAAAAACTGTTCGATAAAGTGCAGTGGAACAAAGATGATGTCGATTTATATGAAATCAACGAAGCGTTTGCCATGGTGACCATGTTAGCGATTTCTGAACTTGGCTTAGATGCCAATAAAGTTAACGTTAATGGCGGCGCATGTGCAATGGGACACCCAATTGGTTGTTCTGGAGCGCGTTTGCTAGTCACATTGATTTATGCCCTAAAAGCACGCGGCCTTAAGCGCGGCGTGGCATCGTTATGTATTGGTGGCGGCGAAGCCACAGCAATGGCGATAGAAGTGTAAATAGACAATACAAGTTAAGTTCGACAAGACCACCGCACAGGTAAATGTATACGCAGCCACTTAATATGTGCGACTGACAAACATAATAAATCGCATTACCTGCGCAGTAACTCAATACGAGTGATGTTATTCACTCATAAGATATTCAAGGATCGAGGAAAACAAGATGATCACACAAGTTAAGCATTATATTGATGGCGAATTCACTTATGGCAGCGGCGATCGCAATATTGATGTGACCAATCCAGCCAATAATAGCGTTATTGCTAAAATTAACTGCGCTACTACTGCCGAAGTAGAGCAGGCCATTCACAGTGCCAAAGAAGCGTTTAAAACCTGGAAAGAAGTCCCCGTGTCTGAACGTGCGCGCGTCATGTTGCGTTATCAACATTTGCTCAAAGAGCATCACGATGAACTAGCAACTATTTTAGCTCACGAGACCGGTAAAACTTTTGAAGATGCTAAAGGTGATGTATGGCGCGGCATTGAAGTTGCTGAACATGCTTGTGGTGTTGCCTCGTTAATGATGGGCGAAACCGTTGAAAACGTCGCTCGTAATATCGATACCTATAGCTACACTCAACCATTAGGTGTATGTGCCGGTATTACTCCGTTTAACTTCCCTGCGATGATCCCATTATGGATGTTCCCGTTATCTATCGCTTGTGGTAATACGTTTATTTTAAAACCGTCAGAACAAGATCCAATGACGCCGCAACGTTTAGTGGAGTTATTTGTTGAAGCGGGCGCGCCAAAAGGCGTGTTACAACTTATTCATGGCGACAAAACAGCAGTCGACATCTTGCTAAGAGACCCAGCCATTAAAGCGATTTCGTTTGTAGGCTCTGTGGGTGTTGGCCAATACATTTATAAAACCGGTACCGACAACCTAAAACGTGTTCAAGCGTTTGCAGGTGCTAAAAACCATTGTGTGATCATGCCTGATGCGAACAAGCAGCAAGTGATCAATAACATGGTCGGAGCCTCTGTGGGTGCTGCTGGTCAACGTTGTATGGCGATTTCAGTCGCGATTTTTGTCGGTAAAGCTAAAGAGTGGATCCCTGAATTAAAAGAAGCGTTAGCTAAAGTTCGTCCTGGTTTATGGGATGACAAAGGTGCAGCTTACGGCCCTGTTATCAGTCCAGCAGCAAAAGAGCGTGTACTCAAACTGATTGCTCAAGGTAAAGCTGAAGGTGCTGATTGTTTACTCGATGGAACCGATTTCACCGTTGCAGGTTACGAGTCGGGTAACTGGGTTGGCCCAACCATGTTTACCAATGTCACCACCGACATGAGCATTTACAAAGAAGAAATATTTGGCCCAGTACTGTGTTGTATGGAAGCGGATAACTTAGATGATGCTATCGAACTGGTTAACAACAGCCCATACGGTAACGGTACCTCAATCTTTACTGCATCTGGCGGAGCTGCACGTAAATATCAACATGAAATTGAAGTTGGCCAAGTGGGTATTAACGTGCCAATTCCGGTGCCATTACCATTCTTCTCATTCACCGGTTGGAAAGGCAGTTTCTATGGTGACCAACACGCCTACGGCAAGCAAGCGGTACGTTTCTGCACAGAAACCAAAACCATCACCACCCGTTGGTTTGACTCAGAAGCCGTTAGCGGTCCTAACATGAGTATTGATCTTAAATAGAAATGATGTTTATTGCCGTGACGCTGTCACGGTAATATTTTTCGCTAAACAACAAGACCACCTTACCTCCCATTGCACCTAGTAATGAGTTAACCGCTTAAAGCGGTATGCGGCTAAGGCAATAAATGACCCAAGAGTCATCCAAGACAATATTAGGAGTCCAGCATGGATTTTAATTTAAACGAAGATCAGCGTCAGTTTGCTGATTTAGCCCGTCAATTCGCTGCCGAAGAACTCGCGCCATTCGCCGCCAAGTGGGACGAAGAGCATCATTTTCCTAAAGACGTAATTCAAAAAGCCGGTGAACTGGGCTTTTGTTCTTTGTACTCGCCAGAATCAGAAGGCGGCATGGGCTTGTCTCGTTTAGACGCTTCAATTATTTTTGAAGAATTAGCCCATGGTTGTACAGCCACTACAGCAATGTTAACTATTCATAATATGGCAACCTGGATGGTGACTACGTGGGGTACAGAAACCTTGCGTAAGCAGTGGTCAGAAGGCTTAACCACAGGGCAGTTATTAGCATCTTACTGTTTAACAGAACCTGGTGCCGGCAGCGATGCCGCTTCATTGCAAACTAAAGCTGTGCGTGATGGTGATGATTACTTGATCACCGGTTCAAAAATGTTTATCTCTGGTGCCGGTGAAACCGAGTTACTCGTAGTGATGTGCCGTACTGGTGAATCTGGCCCTAAAGGGATTTCAGCGATTGCCGTACCAGCAGATGCAGTAGGCGTCACTTACGGAAAAGCAGAAGATAAAATGGGCTGGAACGCACAGCCAACAAGAATGATCAGTTTTGAAAACGTGCGTGTACCGGCTGCCAATTTACTTGGTGAAGAAGGCCAAGGTTTTACCTTTGCCATGAAAGGCCTAGACGGCGGACGTATTAACATTGCCACCTGTTCAATTGGCACCGCGCAAGCTGCACTGACTCGCGCAACTCAATACATGAATGAGCGTAAGCAATTTGGTAAACCGCTGGCGGCATTCCAAGCATTGCAGTTTAAACTGGCTGACATGGCAACCGAACTAGTTGCAGCCCGTCAAATGGTACGTCTAGCAGCTTTTAAATTAGACACTCAAGACCCTGAAGCCAGTGCTTATTGTGCTATGGCGAAACGTTTTGCGACCGATGTAGGTTTCCAAGTGTGTGACGGTGCGCTGCAAATTCACGGCGGTTACGGTTATATCCGTGAATACCCTTTAGAACGTCATTTCAGAGATGTGCGCGTGCACCAGATTTTAGAAGGCACTAATGAAATTATGCGCCTGATTATTGCTCGCCGTTTGCTCGCTAGCGATGCTCATCCGATCCTGTAATTAGCGGTTCCACTCGTGACTCACTAGCTTTAGCATAAGGACATAGCATTATGACTACACACCCTGCAATTCTAAAACATATAGTCGGCCACACGGCCATTTTGACTCTGAATAATCCGCCAGCTAATACTTGGACCGCTGACAGTTTGCAAGCGCTGAAACATATCGTGCTCGAACTGAATCAAAACAAAGATGTTTATGCGCTTGTGATCACCGGTCAAGGTGACAAGTTTTTCTCAGCAGGTGCCGATTTGAATTTGTTTGCTGACGGCGATAAAGACAATGCAGCTTCCATGGCAACACATTTCGGCGAAGCGTTTGAAGCCTTAAGTGCGTTTAGAGGTGTATCTATTGCGGCCATTAATGGTTATGCCATGGGCGGCGGGTTAGAAGTGGCATTAGCTTGTGATTTACGAATTGCAGAAGCGCAAGCCCAATTGGCATTGCCTGAAGCCTCAGTGGGTTTACTGCCTTGTGCTGGTGGCACCCAAAACTTAACCGCATTAGTGGGTGAAGGTTGGGCAAAACGGATGATTTTATGTGGCGAGCGTATTGATGCTGCGAAGGCTGAAAAAATTGGCTTAGTGGAAGAAGTCGTTGAACAAGGCCATGTCTTAGATGCCGCAGTGGCGTTAGCAGCGAAAGTGGCTAAGCAATCACCTAGCAGTGTCAGCGTATGTAAAACCCTTATTCAAGCTGGACGAACTATGCCGCGAACTCAAGCATTACCGCTTGAGCGTGAACTGTTTGTTGGCTTATTTAATACCGAAGATCAGGCTGAAGGTGTGAAGGCCTTTTTACAAAAACGCGCCCCAAACTGGAAGAATTGCTAATGACTCAAGATGTAATATTTCAAACCTTAGGCACGTTATCAGGTCAATCTATTGGCGTGGTAACTCTGAATATTGAAAAAGCACTTAATGCATTAACCCTCGACATGGTTGCAGCAATGCAAGCACAACTCACTAAATGGCAACAAGACGACAGTATTGCGTGTGTTGTGCTTGATGGCGCCGGCGAAAAAGCTTTTTGCGCTGGTGGAGATGTACGTGCCATTTACCATGCATCCATCGCCAATCCGAACAACATGACCACAGAGGCGTGTGAGTTCTTTACCCAAGAATACCAACTTGATTATTTACTGCATCAATTCGGCAAACCCGTTTTAGTGTGGGGTGACGGCATTGTTATGGGCGGTGGACTCGGGCTAATGGCGGGCGGGAGCCATCGTGTTGTTACCGAGCGTAGCCGTATTGCAATGCCTGAAGTGACCATTGGTTTATACCCAGACGTTGGCGGCAGCTACTTTTTAAACCGTATGCCGGGAAAAACAGGGTTGTTTTTAGGCTTAACCGCTTACAACATGAACTGTGCAGATGCGCTGTATGTCGGTTTAGGAAATCATATTCTTAATAGCGATGAAAAAGAGCCGTTATTCGATGCCATGGCTGAACTGGCTTGGAGTCAAGATAGTGAGATAAATCATCAACTGCTAAGCGGATTGTTGACCAATATGAGTCAGCCACACTTAGCGGCATTATCCGTTAGCCCACTGCAACAATTCCAAGCACAAATTGATTTGTTGATGGCGGGTGACATCCTTGATGTGCATCATCAATTATCGACATTAAACACTGAGCTTGATTGGCTAAAACGAGCCCAAAAAACCGCCTTAGCTGGCAGTCCTATTAGCTGGCACTTGATTTTTGCTCAGGCAGAACTTGGCACAGAACTTAGCTTAGCTGATTGCTTTAAGTGGGAGTTGGGTGTGAGTGTCAATTGTTGCTCTATGGGCGATTTTTGCGAAGGTGTTCGCGCCTTACTGATTGATAAAGATCGCCAACCTAAATGGTTATTTGCAGATGTAGACGCAGTGGATGCGAATAAAGTGACCCAATTGGTTACCTCGCCTTGGGCTGAAGATAGACACCCATTAGCAGACTTTACTTAAAAAGGATTAACGATATGGCAACAGTAGCATTTATTGGTTTAGGTAACATGGGTGGCCCAATGGCGGCCAATTTAGTTAAAGCGGGTATGACAGTCACTGTGTTTGACTTAAACCCTGTCGCAGTAGAAGCGTTAACGGCGCAAGGCGCACTCAGTGCTAAAACCGCGTGCGGCGCAGCGGCGGCCGCCGACTTTGTGATTACCATGCTGCCAGCAGGCAAGCATGTTCGCAGCTTGTACCTAGGCGATGACAATAATAAAGGTTTGTTAGATGTCGTGTCTAAACAGGCATTACTGATAGATTGCTCAACCATAGATGCCGACAGTGCCCGTTTAGTGGGAGCAAAAGCCGCTGAGAAGGGTATCGAATTTATGGATGCGCCAGTATCAGGCGGCACAGCAGGCGCGGCAGCTGGTACCTTAACCTTTATTTGTGGTGGTAGTGAAGCAGCTTATCAACAAGCGCAAACGGTATTAACGGTTATGGGCGGCAATATTTTTCACGCTGGTGTAGTAGGTGCAGGTCAAATTGCTAAAATTTGTAATAACATGCTGTTGTCTGTGTTAATGGTGGGTACTAGCGAGTCATTACAACTTGGTTTGGATAATGGTTTAGATCCTAAAGTGTTGTCTGATATCATGAAAGTCAGTAGCGGCGGTAACTGGACGTTAGAAAAGTACAATCCATGCCCAGATGTGATGGAGAATGTGCCGTCGTCAAAAGATTACCAAGGTGGCTTTATGGTTGACTTGATGGTTAAAGATTTAGGGTTGTCGCAAGAAGCGGCGGTCGCCTCTCATTCAAGCACACCAATGGGTTCTCTGGCTCGCAGTTTATATGTTAATCATGCTCGCCAAGGCCATGGTCGTCGTGATTTTTCGAGTATTTTTGAACAATTTTCAAAGAAAAAATAAAGGATTCAGTTGATGGAATTAAAAGATAAGGTTGTCGTCATTACTGGCGGAGCTGGTGGGTTAGGTCTCGCTATGGCGCATGATTTAGCTGCCCAAGGTGCTAAATTGGCGCTTATCGATGTTGATCAGGCTAAACTTGAACAAGCTTGTGCTGATTTAGGTTCTGTAACTGAAGTTCAAGGTTACGCCCTAGACATTACTGATGAAGAAGATGTGGTCTCTGGCTTTAAATTTATCGTTGAAGACTTTGGTAAAGTGAATGTGTTAATTAACAATGCCGGTATTTTACGTGATGGGCTAATGATTAAAGCCAAAGATGGCGTTGTCACCGATCGCATGTCGTATCAGCAGTTTCAGTCTGTCATCAATGTTAACTTAACCGGCACTTTTTTATGTGGCCGTGAAGCCGCAGCAGCGATGATTGAAACCAAGCAAGCAGGGGTAATTATTAATATCTCTAGCGTTGCTAAAGCCGGTAACATGGGGCAATCTAACTACTCAGCGTCTAAAGCTGGCGTTGCTGCAATGTCGGTTGGGTGGGCAAAAGAGTTAGCCCGTCATAATATTCGCAGTGCCGCCGTGGCTCCTGGTGTTATTGCTACCGAAATGACCGCAGCGATGAAACCTGAAGCATTAGAGCGTTTAGAAAAAATGGTCCCAGTAGGGCGCTTAGGTCAGCCTGAAGAAGTGGCTGCAACCGTACGTTTTATTATTGAAAACGATTACGTTAACGGCCGTGTATTTGAAATTGACGGCGGTATTCGCTTATAAGCGATAGAGTATATTCATTGTGCTCATTATCTGTTCGCTCAGCGCAATATAACGCGTTGCGCACTTTCATATAATGAATGTGATTGGTATTCCCTGCATTCAGTTTGTTATGATGTTGTCACGCCGAGCTTATGCTCGGCGTGGCTTTTTTACTTTTAAGGATTAATGACGTGGCGAAGTTAGAATACCTGCTTAAAAAAATCATGCTAATCGTAGGCATTCTGGGCGTGATTATTATCTATGGCGGATTTTTGTATTTATTATTTTCAGGTCGCTCGACTGCGGCGCTACCGTGGTTTTTACTCATTTCACCGTGGATTTGTGTTTACTTTGGCTTAACCCACGTACAGCAAGTGGCTGTAATACAGTGGTTTACTCATAAATTTAGTTTCAAAAAATCGACTAAGTAGCTCTGTTATGTCTAGCTTATCTGCATTTTTATCAAGGTTTTCTATCGCTTTGTATACCTTAATTGCCTTGGTCGCCTTTGCTGCCAATTCAGTGTTGTGTCGTATGGCATTATCGACCCAACAAACTCCGGCACTCATTGATCCCAGTAGTTTTACTGCTATTCGTTTAGCTGCTGGTGCCTTAGTGTTGGGGCTATTAATGTTATTGCGTAACACTAAAGCAGGGACAAGCCGACCCACTAGCCGTGGCAGCATGTTTGCTGCGGCATTATTGTTTATTTACGCGGTGACTTTTTCATACGCCTATGTGCTACTCGATACCGCCACTGGTGCGTTGATTTTGTTTGCCGCGGTGCAAATTAGCATGATGTTAATCAGCTATTTTCAAGGCCAACGCTTAACCCTACTTGAATGGATTGGCGCATTATTGGCTTTTAGTGGTTTTGCTTATTTAGTGTTGCCCGGCGTGAGTGCGCCTTCGATGACCGGACTCGTGTTAATGGCAATTAGCGGCTGTGCTTGGGGTGGATATACTTTGCTTGGCAAAAAGTCAGTTAACCCATTATTTGATACAGGTTATAACTTTATTCGCAGTTTACCTCTGGTCGCGGTGATGATATTGGTGGTGTGGCTCCTGCCTCAATTAACCTCAGCGCCACAATTAACCTCAGCGCCACAATTAGTCTCAATACCACAAACAACGGTATTGTCTGCCAAAGGAATGTTGTTAGCCGTCTTATCAGGTGCAATTGCCTCGGGTATTGGTTATGCGTTGTGGTATCAAGCATTGCGTGGACTCACATCAACCCATGCTGCTGTTTTACAACTAACCGTGCCTGTTATTGCCGCTGTGGGTGGCATTCTCTTTTTAGATGAAGTAATCAGTTTTCATCTAGGTGTATCGGCGGGCATTATCTTTGTTGGGATTGCATTGGTTATCTTTGCCAAAGCCCATCCAGTTAGCCAGCGAAATGGTCAGTAAAACGGTATATAAGTAAACAAATAGTTGAGCAATAAACATCAGTTAAAATCAAGTGACTTACACATACATAACTCAATAAAATAAACGATTAACGAGGTTATATGAGCAATTCAACACCGTATCCAATTGGTACACCAGGTCAAAAATGGACCGATGCAGATAAAGCACAATGGTTAGCACAAGTTGCCATAAAGCGCTCATATCAAGATGAAGTGGTGAGTAAACTGGCTCAGATTACTGGTCCGTTTGAACAAGTACAATACGGCGCATTATCTTATGACGCTGATAAGTATCCACTGTTTGCATTTAAATCTCAGCAGTGGGATAGCAATAAAAAAACCATTCTTGTGACCGGTGGCGTACACGGTTATGAAACCAGCGGCGTACATGGCGCGATTCAGTTTTTAACCACTAAAGCACAGGATTATACTCAGTATTTTAATGTGGCCATCGCGCCGTGTGTTAGCCCGTGGGGTTATGAGACCGTTAACCGTTGGAATCCGAAAGCCATTGATCCTAATCGCTCTTTTTATGCCGATAGCCCAGCAGAAGAGTCTGCTGCATTGATAGCATTTGTCGCGAGTTTGGGAGATGTATATGCCCATATCGATTTACATGAAACGACTGACACTGATGAGTTAGAGTTTAGACCTTTGCTGTCTGCACGTGATGGCGTTGAATACGATAAAGGCATTATTCCTGACGGTTTCTACCTAGTCGGCGACAGTGATAACCCAACTCCAGCGTTCCAAAAAGCAGTGATTGATTCAGTGGCTAAAGTGACTCATATCGCGCCTGACGATAATGGACAATTAATTGAAGTACCGATTGAGCAATTTGGGGTGATTAACTATCCGGTCAAAAAACTCAGTTTATGTGCTGGTATTACTGACAATCACTTCAATACCACCACAGAGGTTTATCCAGACAGTCCAAACGTGACAGCGCAAGAATGTAACGATGCTCAAGTCGCCGCTATCACTGGTGGATTGGATTATCTTATTGGTTATTTGAAGCTCTAAAAAACGTTAAGTGATATAGACGATTACAAGCGATGCCGTTGTCGTCTAGACATATTTTAGTATAATGGCGGTGAGTCGCTGTTTGAATGGAATCTAAAAGACTCATTGCTGTTAAAACCTGTGGTTCCTCGGTTATTGATTAGCCTCCTCGCTAGTCGCCTATTTTTTATTAATAAAGGATTAAAATGAAAAATACTCTGTTGCTATGTCTATTCTGTTTATTAATGACGCCCCATCTTGCACACGCCAAAGCGGGTTTAATCTCTTTTGGTGGTGAAAACATTGTACCTGTTGTGGCACTTCCCGATGATCCACGTTTTCAAACACAAGATGGTGAATTCATTGATGTAGGTTATATCTATAAATCTGTTGATATATTGTTTCTACCACTGTGGAATTATGATGGCCGTTTTGCTGGAATGTTGTCACAACAAGACTTGTATATAGACTTAACCCCCTTGGAAGTCACTGGACTCGTTTTAGAGGCTGGCGTGGTATTACCTCAAGCTCCATACCTCGATTTCTGGCATCGTATCGGTGGGAAAATAGTTTTTTTACTGCTTTGTGGCTCATTAGCACTTTACGTTAGACAGCGCATGCAAAAAAAGGCGGCTTATTTTAGCTCGTTAGCGACTGGGCGTGAGCGATTGAAAGATATCTTAATCAATAGCAATGACTTTACTGAGTTAGACCTATCTGTTATCGAGACAGAAGGTAAACCCAAAGTTGAAGGCATAGCATTTATTGCGGCGAAAAAGTATTTTAACAATATTATTTCAATATCTGTAATTGATATGGGTAAGGTGTCAATTGAGCAAGTTCAAGCTCAGCATGAGCAGTTATTTACTGCGTTACTTGGGTTGAAGAAAACCCTAGGGATGACGTCTCAAAGTACGATCCATTATCTGTATTTTACTTTCGACAGCACTCCTTCAAAAGTAGACATCAGTATATTGAAAGCATTGAGAAAACGTCAAATCACCAAAGCAACTAATTTAATTCCAATTATTATCGATTTTGATGCGCAGATGATTGATAGCACTGTGGGTGTATATCCGTCTAAAAAAATTCTACAAAACTGCTTTACCCAAGCTGAAACTCTCTCAGATGATGTGGCTGAACCTGCAAAGGTATAATGTAATTAAGATTTTTACTAAACGGTTCACAAGGTTATGGTTGATGCCGAAAGCGGCTCTAGGTTTTCGGCATTAAATCAACGCTGACGCATTATCGCTATTTAGACATTTATAATGACGCGCAAATACTTCTTTCATCACCGTCACATCTCAAAACGGGCAGTATTTGTATCATTGCTAGGTTGATAATTAGGCCAAAAATCCTTACACTGTCGCGCTTCGTATTTACCTCGGCTCTGCCGTATGCCAGTTTCAATATCATTTTTGTTTGCTTGAGTCATATAGATGTCAACTCGAGCAAGTAGACTACAATTTGATATGGGCTTTAACACACAACACGATTTGGAATTTCATTTTGATTACAACAGCTAACATCACGATGCAGTTTGGCGCTAAGCCACTGTTTGAAAATCTCTCAGTAAAATTTGGTGGCGGTAATCGCTACGGTTTAATTGGCGCGAATGGTTGTGGTAAATCCACCTTTATGAAAATCCTTGCCGGTGATTTAGAGCCATCAAGCGGTAACGTCTCTATAGATGTTAACGAACGCATGGGTAAATTAAACCAGGACCAGTTTGCCTACGAAAACTTTTCAGTAGTCGATACTGTGATCATGGGCCACAGAGAACTGTGGAAAGTAAAGCAAGAACGTGACCGTATTTATTCTTTACCTGAAATGAGCGAAGAAGACGGCATCAAAGTGTCTGAGCTTGAGATGGAATTTGCTGAAATGGACGGTTACACTGCTGAATCTCGCGCAGGTGACTTACTACTAGGTGTAGGTATTTCCATTGAGCAACACTTTGGTTTAATGAGTGAAATTGCTCCAGGTTTTAAATTGCGTGTGTTATTGGCACAAGCACTATTCTCAAATCCAGATTTACTGCTACTTGATGAACCTACCAACAACTTGGACATCGATACTATTCGTTGGTTACAAGACATGTTGAATCAACGTAACAGCACCATGATTATTATTTCGCATGACCGTTATTTCTTAAACTCAGTGTGTACTCACATGGCTGACTTAGATTACGGTGAGCTACGAGTGTTCCCTGGTAACTACGACGAATACATGATGGCTGCACAGCAATCACGTGAACGTTTAATGAGTGACAACGCCAAGAAGAAAGCGCAAATTGCTGAATTACAAACCTTCGTCGCCCGTTTCTCTGCTAACGCATCTAAAGCGAAACAAGCTACATCACGCGCTAAGCAAATTGATAAAATTAAGCTAGATGACATCAAAGCATCAAGCCGCGTCAATCCGTTTATTCGTTTTGAACAAGAAAAGAAATTGTTCCGTAATGCATTAGTGGTTGAAAACTTAGCCAAAGGTTACGACACACCATTGTTCAGCAAACTTAACCTAATGGTTGAAGTGGGTGAACGTATTGCTATCTTGGGTCAAAACGGTGTGGGTAAAACCACCTTGTTACGTACTTTAGTACATGATATCCCGCAAGACGATGGCACCATTAATTGGTCTGAAAATGCCAATATTGGTTACTACGCCCAGGACCATGAAGCAGATTTTGCTAATGAAATGACCTTGTTCGAGTGGATGAGCCAATGGCGCAAAGAAAATGACGATGATCAATCTGTACGCGGTATTTTAGGCCGTATGTTGTTCGGTGCAGATGACATTAAAAAGTCAGTTAAAGTATTATCTGGTGGTGAGAAAGGCCGTATGTATTTCGGTAAACTTATCATGCAAAAGCCGAACATTTTATTACTCGATGAGCCAACCAACCACATGGACATGGAATCTATTGAGTCGTTAAACAACGCGCTTGAAAAATACGAAGGGACGTTAATGTTCGTGTCTCATGACCGTGCATTTGTATCGTCACTAGCCACTCGTATTCTTGAAGTGACTCCTAACGGAATTAATGACTTTAAAGGCACTTACGACGAATTCTTAGTGAGTAAAGGTATTGACGCGTAATTCTGGTTTTATAACCAGTACAGTCAGTAACCAGCATTGTTTGTAACCAATGCCCACTGATTAACACCATTAGCCCTGAACAATTGTTCGGGGCTTTTTGTTTTTATTTATTCGGCTAGGCCATATACTCTAGTGATATAAATCAATGACATTCTCCAGCACAGGCATCTACTTTATGAGCATCACCCTTGAACAAGTCGCATCAACCTTGAATGAACTGCAATGTCGTACTAATTTTAATATTAAGAATGTCACCGAATACATGCTACCTGAGTTAAAAGAGCCGGTTTATTTGCATGTAGAAGGAAAAACGCCATTACTGATCATTCGTCCGGCATTTGAAGTTTTTTCCACTGAGCTGGCTACGATTGACGGGGTACACGCGAAATATGATTACTATCACAATGCTCAAATGACCCGATTTCCAACTCGTCGTAACAAAGGCTTAAGTGAAATTCATTACGGTTTAGCATTTCGGTTTGATACCACAGATGCAATCAAATTATTTATTAATAGGTTGATTGAAATAGTAAGAGGATAAATAACCTCATTAGGAGTGCCGCATCATGACAGAGCAATTTAATATCAATCAATTTAATTGTTCCATTAATGGTAAAGGACAAACTTTGATTTGGGCTCATGGGTCAACCGGCAGTATCCAAAGTGAAGATGCGATTGGTTTATATGCCTGGCATCGGTTTCCTAAAAAATTACAGCTTATTCGTTATGATGCCGTCGGACATGGCTTATCTTCTGCCGGTAAGTGCGTAGAAGACTATTTATGGCCAGAACTTGCCAATGACATGATAAGTATCGCGACGCACTTTAACGCAACGCCATCGCTTATTTTAGGTGGCCAATCAATGGGCAGTGCTACGTGTTTGTTCGCAGCATTAAAACATCCGCATAAGGTAAAAGGGTTAATCTTGATGAACCCGCCCACAGCATGGCATGCTCGTGCAGTACAAGTAGGCGAATATCATAAAATGGCCAAAGCAGCGCGCATTTTTGGTGGTAAAGGTTTAGCTAAAATAAACGCTAAACATTGGGATAAATTACTTCCAAGTTGGCTGATTAATGGTCATGAACATAGTGTACTAGGCATGCTCGACGGATTAAAACTAATGACACGTCAAACGCTAGATCATTTGTTTCGCGCTGCCGCCCTTAACGATCTGCCCAGTAAGCAGCAACTTGCCGAACTGACCATGCCAACCCTGATTTTAGCGTGGCACGGCGACAAGACCCATCCCATAGAAACTGCCATTCAATTACATGCCACAATACCTAATTCGACCTTACACATTGCAGACTCGATAGATGAGGTTAATGAATGGCCTGAATTGATCAGTGAGTTTTGCCTCTGTTTATAAGTTGTTATTGATGGTCTAAAAATAGTGTTTAGTTTGTTTATCGCTGCAACCATTCACGATAAAAACATTCATTGATTTTATTGTCCGACAATGTCGTAAGTATGGCGTTAACGCAGGTGGAATAACTTTCACTATTCAATTATATGTATTTAAAGCATTATTAAATTAAAAGAAACTAAATTAGCTGTGAGCAAGATCTGAGTTTGTTGCAAATAACTTACCAAAATCTATTAATCTAGTTTATGGTTCAGTGAAGAAAAATTTACTTATCGCAAGTGTTTTAAAAAGGATGATGTATGAATTGGCAATGGATTAGCAACCTCAATATTTCGCGTAAACTGGCCTTACTTGTCATTCCCCCTTTATTAACCAGTATTTTATTCGGTGGTATGTACCTTAATAATGAGTACAAAACTCAGCATCAGTTAGCACTGGTTATTGATTTAACCCAGGTTGCCATTATCAATAGCTCCTTAGTACATGAACTGCAAAAAGAGCGAGGTATGAGTGCCGGTTTCCTCGGATCTAAAGGACAAGCATTTAAAGACAATTTAGTGACTCAACGTGCTCAAACAGACATACAAATTCAACGTTTTAATCTTGTTGCTCAGCAAGACGATTTTCCGCAACAATTACAATCCACATATAATGAAGTTGCTTCAGCATTTAATCAGCTAAGCCAAATGCGTAATAATGTCACGGCCCTTAACATCAGTGTCGCAGAGCAAGTTAGTTATTATACCCGCATCAACACCCTATTATTATCAATGGTCGATAATGCAGCTAGTCAGAGTGTAGATAGCCAAATAGGTATAACACTCAAAGCGTTCGCAGCATTTTTACAATTAAAAGAACGCGCAGGAATAGAGCGAGCAGTACTCAGCACAACTTTTGGTCGCAGTGAATTTCCCCCTGGGTTATATCGAAAGTTTGTCACTTTGGTGGCGGAACAACAAACTTATGCCGAACGGTTTATTGCCGCAGCTAGCCCAGAAAACATTCGCATTTTTAAACAAGCCCAACAAGACAGTGCTATGGCAAATGTTAGTCAACTTCGTGAAATTGCTTTTGCACAAGACAGCGCTGCAATGGCGCAGCAAAGCCCTGAAGATTGGTTTAAAATCGCAACGGTACGTATTGAGCTGTTAACTCAGCTTGAAAAACAATTCAGCCAAGATTTGTCGCAATTAAGCCAAGACAAATTGTCACAAGCAACTGAGCATATGTATCTCACCGGCGCGGTGTTATTGCTGGCTCTGATTTTTGCTATTGTGATGAGCATGGTTGTTTCTCGCTATTTGCATCGTAGTTTAAGTCAGCTACACAAGCAGATATTGCATGCTGGTACTCAGTTTGATTTAACCACTCGCTTAAGCCATCAATCTGATGATGAGTTTGGCCAAATCTCGATAGCATTTAATCAAATGATGGCAGAATTTGAACACGTTATTACCCACGTACGTCGAAATGCATTGAGTTTGGTTCATGCCGTTGAACAAATGAATGGCTTTACTCGTTCAATGCAAGCCGATGTTGAACAAGGTTCGTCAGAAGCCGAACAAGTTGCATCTGCTATGACAGAAATGAGCGCAACCGTCCATGAAATTGCTGCCAATGCGGTACAGGTTTCAGAAGCTTCAGCCAATGCCAATATCGAAGTGCAGAGTGGCAACAATGATGTCAGTAAAACTAGCGATGCGATTCAATTGTTGGCTAAAGAGATAGCTAATGCCGCACAAAGTATTGAACGTTTAGATAAAGATGTACAAGATATTGTGACCATTTTAGCGGTCATCAGCTCTATTGCTGACCAAACTAATTTACTCGCATTAAATGCGGCAATTGAAGCCGCTAGAGCGGGCGAACAAGGAAGAGGTTTTGCCGTTGTTGCAGATGAGGTTCGTACCTTAGCTCAGCGATCACAACGTTCAACAGAAGACATTAAAGCGATGACCGAGCGCCTTAAAGCGGGTGCAGCCACTGCCGTCAGTGCTATGCAGCGAGGCCAAGTACAAGCACAACAAAGCGTTACAGAGTCACAACATGCAGGTAATGAGCTTAAATTGATTGCTCAACACGTTAGCGTGATTGACAGCATGAACCAACAAATTGCCGCTTCAACACATGAACAATCGGCCGTAGCAGAAGAAGTAAATCGTAATGCCATGAAAATAAACGATATTTATCACCATACGCAGGAAATATCACAACAGATTGCTTTGCTCAATGACAACCTATTAAGTGATGCCAGTGATATGTCACAACAAGTCAGCAAATTTATCCTTTCTAAAAGCTAAGGCGATAAATCGATAACGAGGATAACGAGCGATAACAAGCGGTAAGGGCGATGACAATCTAAGCAAAGATGACAAGCGAAAGAACAGCGAAAGAGCCTAGATGCTAGAACGCTTCGCGGCTAGAGGCTATAAAAGCTTGAGCGACTAAGTCTGAAGGTTTTTTGCTACACCACGGAGCCAACTATTGTCCGCTCTTATAGCCGCGCAGCGTCTAGCAGGACGAAGTCCGCCCTAGTCTCTAGGCTGTTAATCGCTTGTCACCGCTAGTCACCGCTCTTTATCGCCGGTTATCTTTCTCAACTCATTTAGTGCAATGTTGCAGTAATTGGACAAAGAAATCGCTGCCTTTACGTTCCGCAAAAGCTATATTTCGCTCAGGAATGGATTCAGGATCAGTATAGTTGGCTAATGCCATTTCCATGCTGGCTTCACGGATAATATGCAAACAAGGGTAGGGGGAGCGATTGGTAAAATTAGCCGCACTGTCTTGTGGTTCACCTTCAAAACAATAGTCCGGATGAAAGGTCGCTAATTGATAAACACCTTCATAGCCTTGCTCAATTAACTCATCGGTAGCGTAATCGACTAAATCTAAATAAGGGTAAAAACCTTCAAAACCTCGCGGCAAAATAAACAGCGTGGTTTCAGTTTCAGGATGATTATCTAAGTATTGGCACTCTTCAATTAGCGCCTTTAACACAGACTTTGTTTTAGTTTCTTCAATGGCAACATAACGAATGCTAGCGCGTTCGACTTCTCGACGGGCAAACGGACAAATGTTGTATTTCATAATGACATCTTTTACCCAATTTTCAGTATGAGTAAGACATTCATGTTGTTCCATTAGTTAACCTTTTAACGCTAAAAAATTGATTAGTGGGTTGCTGGCGGTAACATCATTGGAATGATCGATGCCACTAATAATAAAGCCATTGTGATATTAAAAATACGTTGCTGACGCTCATTTTTAAGTAAACGTTTAAGTGCCACGCCAAACCCTAACCAAACAATCGCACACGGAAATGCCACGCATAAAAATACGCTGGCAATGGTCACGACTTGGCTATTGATCTCTTGCTGTACTGAGGTAAATGTAGCAATGGCACCTACCGCCATAATCCATCCCTTTGGATTTACCCATTGAAATGCTGCCGCTTGTAAAAAGCTAAACGGTTTGCTTACTTTTTTACCTTCCATTTTATTGCTGCTATTGGCAATTAACCATGACAGATAAAGTAGGTAACTAATACCAATCACTTTAATCACAATATGAATAAAAGGATAAGCTTGAAATATTGCACTTAACCCAAGCCCGACCGCTAATATCATGGTCGGAAAACCCAAGCTAATACCCATTAAGTGCGGAATACTGCGCTTAATACCAAAATTAACCCCAGAGGTCATTAGCATAATGTTGTTAGGGCCAGGAGTAATACCGGCAGAAAAAGCAAATAAAGCAATGGCGAATACTAACTCCATGAAAGGGTCTCTGTAGTGAATTAATAAGATATTTTTATAAATCGAATTCTAGGGGAAATGAGTGATTCACCATAATGATTTTTTTAACGCTTGGTTAAATTTGTCATTTCAAGACTAAAAAAACACTCGTTTTACTGTTAACGGTTTGATATTTAGCAAATAAATTATTAGTTACTAAGTGTAATTCTGGTTGGTCATTTTTACTTAACAAGTTCAAATTTTACCTTTGAACTCGTTATTTCGGCATGTAGACGGTTTTTAGCGATTAAGTTACAAGTCATTAGCAAGTTAATCGCTAGATAATTTAATAACTAACGTCTACTTCATAAGATGAAAACTTGCGAATATTAATTACCCCAGTATCAAAAATAAGGTATTGACCTTTTATGCCTTGCAAAATACCAGTGACTTCAGCAATTTTATCAAAGTTGTGTGATTTAACTTTCACCGGAAACTGCGTAATTGGGTAGCTAATCGCTTGAATGTTGGCATCAAGGCGTTCAATAACAATGTCTTGGTATTCGACTGCGAGCGCTTGCAGTTTATCTTCAATTAGCGGAATAAGTTGGGCTGCTTGTTCAACCAAATCGACATCATCATTATGACCTTTTAGCATAGCTTGCCAATGGGTTTTGTCGTTAATGAATTTAGCTAATTCAATTTCGATTAAGCCCGACATTTTACGGGTCGACACTTTAAAAATCGGTAAGCCCTGAGTCGCCCCTTGGTCTATCCAACGGGTTGGGATTTGAGTATGGCGAGTAATGCCGACTTTAATCCCTGATGTATTCGATAAATACACGTAGTGGGGCACAAAGCAATTTGATATGCCCCATTCAGGTTCGCGGCAAGTGCCTTGATCAAAATGGCATGTTTCTGGTTTCATTATACACAAGTCGCAACTGGCCAGTTTTGTCATGCATACGTAGCAGTGACCTTGAGAATAACTTTTCTTAGTCTTTTTACCGCAGTTGCTGCAAAAAATATTACCTGTATGAGTCATGGTTAATGACTTACCAATAAGCGGGTTAAGCGCCAAACGCGCTTCACCAACAGGTAAATGATATTCCACCTCATGGTTATCATTGAGGTGGGTTTTCAGTTTTGATAGCGTTCCAAACATCGTTAATCCATTTTTATCATCATTATTTCGTGGCAGTTTAACAGAGGATCAAAACGGATTTTAGACTTAATTGGTTTTCAATGTCTAAATTAACTTATGCTGATTTACTCAGTTTATCTAATACAACATCATCACCCATTTCATACAGTGATGCTGTAATTTGCTCTTCTTGGCTCGGATCGGTTAATCCTAATGCCATAGTAGCTCTAAATAATGCAATGCCCGTGTGACTGGCGGTTTCATATTGGCTACTAAATTGTTCTATATTTACGCCTAGGGCATTCATTTTATTAGATATATGCAACACAATCCCTGGGCGATCATATGCGACTAAGTTATAGTGCAAATGTTTAATAGGTTTAGCACTTAAGGTTGTTTTAGCGAAGGTTAAAGTTAAGCCGTCAATGCATTCCAAGGCGTCAATTAACTCATCCCATTTTAGCGCAGGCACTTCTAATTGTAATATTGCTGCAAAAATACCGTCTATATGGCGCATTTCAGAGTCTAGCCAGTTACCACCATGGCGACTAACTACATTAGCAATTTGTTCTACTAAACCTTTTCTATCAGGTGCTTGAAGAGTAATAAGATAACGCATCATTCGATATTTCTCCTATAAATAATGTCTGTAACACAAATGTCATATTTACGTCATATAATCGCAGCCACTTAAGATTGTGTTATTGTTTTACTGCTGTTTACTTTCATATATTTAGTCATAAATATTTATTGTTAGCATAGTAGACTACACATTCAAAGCGCTAATTATGGCATCGATTAATTATTAGAGGTTCTTAATGGAAAGTCAGGTCAATAAACCTGGTTCTGCGGAAAAAAGTCTACTCGTTGATAGACATGCAACCCGCAGAGCATTTAAGGATAAAGCAGCAGAGATTGGGGTAACCGTTGGCGGCACATTAGTGTTTGTCACCCTGTTATTAATATTTTTCTATTTGCTGTATGTCATCAAGCCCATTTTTGATGGGGCACATATAGAACCTGTTACGAGTGTGAGTTATCAACATGCTGATGTTAAAACCTTAACTGTTGGTAGCGATGAACAAAACGAAGTGCTCTATCGCGTGACCGAATCGGGTGTAGTTGACTTTTATTCAGCCGCGAGCGGTGAATTGATTTCATCTTTTAAGCCAAAAATTCCTGAAGGCACAACGGTCACCAGCAGTGCTAAATCGAGCCCAAGTGAGCAACGTTTTGCATTAGGGCTGAGCAACGGCCAAGTGATTGTTGTCGGCATTGAGTTTGGATTAACCTACCCAGACAATAAACGCTTGATTACGCCGACTTTACGTTATCCGATGGGAGAAACGCCATTAACGATTAATAGTGAGGGCGCTGTTTATAATCTGGTGTTTGATTTTAGCGACAGCCGCATGAGCTTTGCTTACCAAAATGCCAATGGTGCTTGGAAGCTTAATCGCCAAGAAGGCGAAGAAAACATGATGACTGAAGAAGTTGAGTGGTCATCTGTTGAAGTGTTTATAAGCGATGCTCCTAGTAATGTTATATCAGCAATAATGACTCCTGATCATCGTCAGCTTATTTTGAGTACCAATAATAAACTATTTATTTATAACACTCGCGATGCCGACTCTATTGAGTTACTACAAGTTGTCGATGTTAAAAAAGTGAATGCTGAAGTTAAGCAAGTAAATTTACTTGCCGGAGCAAGCTCTATATTGGTGAGTTATGACAGCGGTATTGTGAGTCAGTACTTCCAAGTTAATAGCGAAAAAGGTCGTTTATATCAGCAGATTCGTGAGTTTGATGACCTTGCTCCAGTCAGTGTAATGGCGACAGAGTTTTATCGTAAAAGCTTTGCAGTGTTGAGTGCAGATGGCGAATTAACCCTGCTTTATACAACCAGTGAACGTCAGTTATTCGACGAGAAATTTCAGTTAACTAACCCAGGTAAAATGGGCTTCAGCCCGCGTTCAAACGCCTTGGTGATTGAAGCCGATAACAAACTTAACCTTTTCTCTGTTGAAAATGATCATCCAGAAATATCGTGGAGCGCATTGTGGGAAAAAGTATGGTACGAAGGTTACCCTGAACCACAATATGTGTGGCAGTCCACTTCTGGTTCTGACGACTTTGAAGCCAAGTTGAGCTTAATGCCACTGGCATTTGGTACCATGAAAGCGGCATTTTACGCCATGCTATTCGCTGCGCCATTGGCTATTGCGGGGGCGATATATACCGCTTACTTCATGACACCTAAAGTGCGTAATGTAGTAAAGCCTACCATTGAAATCATGGAAGCATTACCGACGGTTATTTTAGGTTTCTTGGCTGGTTTATGGTTAGCGCCACTGATTGAAGATCATTTGCCCGGCATTGTGGTGTTGTTGATGTTATTGCCCACATCAATACTTGCCACTGCCTTTGCCTGGAGTAAATTGCCAGAAAAATGGAAGCAGCGCTTACCTGAAACCTATCAAGAGCTAATGCTATTGCCAGTGATTCTATTTATTGGTTGGTTCTCCTTTGAAATCAGCCCAATAATTGAAGTGGCGTTATTTGACGGCAATACTCGTCAATTTATTACCAATGATTTAGGCATCACATTCGACCAACGTAATGCGCTGGTTGTGGGTATTGCCATGGGATTTGCGGTCATTCCAACCATATTCTCGATTGCTGAAGATGCGATTTTCTCTGTACCACGTCATTTATCAAACGGCAGTTTGGCACTGGGTGCAACAAACTGGCAAACCCTGACCAAGGTGGTATTGCTTACCGCCAGTCCGGGTATTTTCTCGGCTATCATGATGGGCTTAGGCCGTGCAGTGGGTGAAACCATGATTGTGTTAATGGCTACCGGTAATACTGCAATCCTTGAGTGGAGTGTATTTGAAGGTATGCGTACCTTAGCGGCAAACATTGCCGTAGAAATGCCTGAGTCGGCCATTGGCAGTACGCATTATCGCGTATTGTTCTTAGCTGCCTTTGTATTGTTCGTGTTCACCTTCTTCTTTAATACCATTGCTGAAGTTGTTCGCCAACGTTTACGCGAACGTTATAGCTCACTGTAAGGAAAGATGATGACTCAATTAATGATTAATTCGCCAATCGCCTTGAGAGGTTTGTGCAATGGGTAAGTGGTTTAAATCAGGTTCACCGTGGATTTGGATGACCGGTGGTGCCGTTAGTATCAGTTTGATTGCCGTTTTAGGCTTATTACTGTTAATCGCTTGGCGTGGCTTGAGTTACTTTTGGCCTGCTGATGTTTATGAATGGCAACTCGAAGACAACAATGGTGTTAAAAGTACCTTAATTGGTGAGATTTACGACCGTGAAGAGGTGCCTACAGAGCGCTTAATTTCAGCTGGTCATAAATTTGCCAAACACCCTGGTGAGTTTGTTACTCGTTACTTGGTAAAAACCGGTAACCGTGAGTTTGTTGGTTTAGATTTTCGTTGGATTTTAGGAACCGATATCGTTAGCCGCTCTATGCCTGCTGATGTCGCTAAACTTGAACGAACTAAAAACGGTAATTTTTACGGTTATCCTGTTGCGGTAATCGAAGACGGTAAACGTTTAGAGTTAACTAATGAAGCAGACATAGAAGCGTCTTTGTTTGACCATATCGACCGCGCAGTGGCAATTTCTGACGAAGCCTTGGCGTTGCAAAAAAGCGATATTGGCTCGATAAATTATCAAATGGAACGTCTACGTTTGAAAGAGCGTGGTTATGAGCTTGATGGTGAATTAACGGCTGAGCGTAAAGCGGATATCAAGGCGCAAATTGAACAGCTTAACCAAGACTACTTAGTGCTTGAAAAAGACTTGTTTGCCCTGCGTGATAAAGCGGCGCGTGATTCTGTGGTGATTAAAGACATGCGCGGTGTTGAAGTCACCTTGCAACTGGACTCAATTTTAGACGTAAGTTATGTCAATCACATGAGTTTGCTAGGTAAAGTGGGTCACTGGTTTGTGGGAATAGGTCGCTTTGTTAGTGATGACCCGCGTGAAGCCAATACTGAAGGTGGTGTTTTCCCCGCTATTTTTGGCACGGTATTTATGGTGATGCTCATGGCCGTTATTGTGACGCCATTTGGAGTTGTCGCTGCTATTTACTTGCACGAATACGCCAAGAAAGGCCCTATTACTAAGCTTATCCGTATTGCGGTGATTAACTTAGCCGGTGTACCGTCAATTGTTTATGGTGTGTTTGGTTTAGGTTTCTTTGTGTACATGATGGGCGGCTCAATTGACCAATTGTTCTTCCCCGAGGCGTTACCAGCTCCGACATTTGGCTCTCCTGGGGTGATTTGGTCTGCATTAACCTTAGCCATTTTAACCTTGCCGGTGGTGATTGTATCAACCGAAGAGGGTTTAAGCCGAATTCCGAGTGCGGTACGTCAAGGCAGCTTGGCATTAGGCGCGACTAAAGCCGAGACCTTATGGCGCATTGTTATTCCAATGGCAAGCCCAGCAATTATGACTGGTTTGATTTTAGCCGTGGCACGTGCTGCCGGTGAAGTGGCGCCGTTGATGTTAGTGGGTGTAGTAAAATTAGCCCCAACATTACCGATTGATATGAACTTCCCGTTTGTGCATTTAGAACGTAAGTTCATGCACTTAGGTTTCCATATTTACGATGTAGGCTTCCAAAGCCCTAACGTAGAAGCTGCACGCCCATTGGTGTACGCAACTTCGTTCTTATTAGTATCTGTAATTGTTGCTCTTAATTTAACCGCTATCAGCGTGCGCAACCATTTACGTGAAAAATTCCGTTCGCTAGAACATTAATTAGCGATATCCTGAGGAAAGATAAAATGATTTCTATTGATAGTTCAGCAATGCAAACAGAAGCCGTTGATTTAGCTAATTTACCGGCACAGGATACCGCACTTGAAATCCGTAATCTTGATTTACGTTACGGTGACAAACAAGCGCTATTTGATGTGTCGATGAAGATCCCTAAAAAACAAGTTACGGCATTTATCGGCCCAAGTGGTTGCGGTAAATCAACACTGTTACGTTGTATTAACCGCATGAATGATTTGGTTGATAGTTGTAAAATTGAAGGTGAAATCTTACTTCATGGGCAGAACATTTATGACAAGAAAGTCGATGTAGCGGCACTACGTCGTAACGTCGGTATGGTGTTTCAGCGTCCTAACCCGTTCCCTAAGTCAATTTACGAAAACGTGGTGTATGGTTTACGTTTGCAAGGGTTAAGTAATCGTCGTGATTTAGACGAAGCGGCAGAGCGTTCATTGCGTGGCGCAGCGATTTGGGACGAAGTGAAAGACCGTCTACATGACAATGCATTTGGCTTATCCGGTGGTCAGCAACAACGTTTGGTGATTGCCCGTGCCATTGCCATTGAGCCAGAAGTATTATTACTCGATGAGCCAACGTCAGCACTTGACCCAATCTCAACCTTAACTATTGAAGAATTGATTACTGAGTTAAAGCAAAAATATACCGTGGTGATTGTGACGCATAACATGCAACAAGCGGCACGAGTGTCAGATCAAACGGCCTTTATGTACATGGGTGAATTGGTTGAGTACGCTAATACCAACACCATTTTCACGACCCCTAAAAAGCGTAAAACAGAAGATTATATTACTGGTCGTTACGGTTAATCTTGCTTAAAACGCTTTTAATTAACATACAGAATTTAGGTGGGTATCATGGAAAAAATGAATTTAAGTAAACACATATCAGGTCAGTTTAATGCCGAGCTTGATGATATTCGTAATCGCGTATTAGCCATGGGCGGGCTTGTTGAGCGCCAGCTTGAGCAAGCATTGGATGCGCTAGCAACACTTGACTCAGAATTAGCGCAACAAGTGATTGAAGGCGACCACAAAGTCAATGGTATGGAAGTGGCTATTGATGAAGAGTGCACCCGTATTATTGCTAAGCGTCAACCTGCTGCCAGTGATTTACGCTTAATTTTGGCTATTTCTAAAACCATTACCGATCTTGAACGCATTGGTGATGCTTGTGTTCGTATCGCCAAAGCCGCGGTAGAAAAGCGCGCTAACAGTCAACAGCCTTTATTGGTGAGTATTGAAAACATGGGGCGTCACGCCACACGTATGCTGCACTCAACCTTAGATGCATTAGCACGTATGGATGCTGATCAAGCATTTGAGTTACACAAAGAAGATGCGAAATTAGACAAAGAGTATGAAGGTATTATTCGTCAATTAATGACTCATATGATGGAAGATCCTCGTTCAATCCCTGGTGTGTTAGACGTATTATGGGCTGCGCGTGCAGTTGAGCGTGTCGGCGACCGTTGTAAAAATATCTGTGAATACGTTATTTACTATGTGAAAGGTAAAGACGTTCGCCATATTTCTTACGAAGAAATGGAAAAAGAGCTGTAATAGGTCTTAGCGACTTTAGAAACGCCCTATGTTGCACTGTTTATCGAACAAACAGCCCAGCATAGGGCGTTTTTGTTTAGCGGTTTTGATGGATATTTGTTATCTTTGGCGCCTAAATCTGATGTAGAAGAAATCGTTCATGAAAAATACCCTTGCTCGTGGTTTAACCAATTTATTACCTATGGTGTTGTCTATTTGGCTATTTTGGTCATTGTTTATCTCACTCGATGGCTTAGGTAAATTATTGCTTGATATTGTGGGGGTAAAATCGGCTTTTGTTGGCGCAGGATTTTGTTTGGTGGCGAGTTTAGTGTTTGTAGCGGGATTATTATTTTCCGTTAGTCCAATTGCTTGGGTGTACAGTTGGGTAGAAAACCAACTGATGAAGTTTCCTTTGTTTAAATCCGTCTATGGCAGTATTCGTGATATCGCCAGTTTAATGAACCGCGACGGCCAACCTAAAACCCAAAAAACGGTATTAGTCAAACAAGCCAATGGTAGTTTTGTCGTGGGCTTTATTATGAGTGACTTTGCACCACAACCCCTTGCCGATGCATTGCCAGAAGGTGATTGGGTGCCAGTATTATTCCAACTCAGTTACCAAATAGCTGGGGTGACCAGTCTGGTTAAACGCGACGACCTTATTTTTGTCGATTGGTCATTTGAAGATGCAATGCGCTTTAATTTAACCGCTGGAATATCGAACAGTAAAGCAGCTTAAATAGTCTGAAAGACGGTTCGAGCGATAACACTGATAAAAGCGGTATCAAGCGATAGCGGCGCTAATAAACGATAACGGCGCTAACAAGCGATAACAAACCTAGAGACTAGAGCGGACTGCGTCCTGCTAGTTTGCTTCGCTGCTATAATAGCCTGTTGAAACGGTAACAATCGGTATCAAGCGGTAACGGCGCTAACAAGCGATAACAAACCTAGAGACTAGAGCGGACAGGGTCCTGCTAGTTCGCTTCGCTGCTATAAGAGCCTGTTGAAGCGGTAACAATCGGTATCACGCGATAACGGCGAGCGATGCGCTTATCATCGTTTGTTACTTTGCTTGTATAGCATCTAGCAATGCTAAGTTCTAACCTGTAGTTAGTCAGGCAGAGATTGGTTTTAGGCTTTAGTTTATCTTTGTTGCATTGTCAGCATAGTTTTAGTATAAGTGCACAAAATGGTAACTATCATCTAGTTAACCAACAATATGTGTGAATAACGTCCGTTATTCTTTATAAAGCAAGCCATTTTTATTAGATAGAATTTCTTGCACTTATTTCGGTATTTTTGATTTTCGAGTGTTTTTCACTCGAAAAGGAGAGTTTGTGGCTATAAAGTCGAGTATCAATCCACCTGTTTTTTTCTCGTCGGTGGTGATCATATTTTTAATGGTGTTGCTCTGTGCTGTTTGGCCGGAAGGTGCCAGTCAATTTTTTAAAAGTGTCCAATCTTGGGTTGAAGTAAAAGTCGGTTGGCTTTATATCCTCAGTGTTGCGATATTTTTAATCTTTATTATTTTTGTCATGGTTAGTCGCTTCGGTGACATAAAGCTTGGCCCAGATCATTCCGTACCTGACTACAGCTATAAAAGCTGGATAGCGATGCTATTTTCTGCTGGTATGGGAATTGGTTTGATGTTCTTTGGTGTAGCAGAGCCGGTGATGCATTATTTAGCCCCACCAGATGCGACGCCAGAAACCATCCAAGCAGCAAAAGATGCGCTTAAAATTACCTTTTTCCATTGGGGTATTCATGCTTGGGCTATTTATGCTGTAGTCGCCTTAAGTTTAGCGTATTTTTCCTACCGTCATAAGTTACCCTTGTTACCTCGTTCTGCGCTTTATCCGCTGATTGGTGAGCGCATATACGGCCCAATAGGTCATGCGGTCGATACTTTTGCGGTTATCGGTACCATGTTTGGTGTGGCAACGTCATTAGGCTTTGGTGTTTTACAGGTTAACTCTGGCCTGAGCTATCTAATGAGCGATATTCCAAACAATACCACAGTGCAAGTTTGCTTAATTATTGTTATCACCTTAATTGCAACTGTATCGGTATTTTCTGGCCTTGATAAAGGGGTTAAACGCTTAAGTGAGTTAAATCTTGGTTTAGCATGTTTGTTATTACTTGCAGTGTTATTACTTGGTCCGACCGTAATGTTATTGCAAGCTTTTGTACAAAACACAGGTAGTTACTTAAGTGATATTGTTGGGAAAACGTTTAACTTATACGCCTATCAGCAAAAAGACGACTGGATCGGTGGTTGGACTCTGCTTTATTGGGGCTGGTGGATTTCATGGTCACCTTTCGTCGGTACTTTCATTGCCCGCGTAAGTCGTGGTCGTACAATTCGCGAATTCTTAATTGGTGTGTTGTTTGTACCTAGTGCGTTAACATTCTTATGGATGACGGTATTTGGTAACACAGCAATTGATGCCATCATGAATCATGGTGCAACTTATTTGGCTGAAGCGGTATCAAGTGACGTATCAGTGGCATTGTTTATGTTTTTTGAGCATATGCCAATGTCAAATTTGTTGTCTGTTATCGCCTTATGTTTAGTGGTAACTTTCTTTGTTACGTCATCGGATTCGGGTTCATTAGTGATTGATAACCTCACATCTGGTGGCGATGCTTTCGCGCCTGTTTGGCAACGTATTTTTTGGGCTCTGTTACAAGGTGTTGTTGCTTCTGTATTGTTAGTTGCTGGCGGATTACAAGCCTTACAAACCGCGGCAATTGCCAGTGCATTACCATTTTTAATTGTAATGTTGTTTATGTGTGTTGGTTTGTACCGAGCATTGCAAGATGATTGGCTTAAAATCAACAGTGTGCAGTCGCATAATACGAGTGTGCAATATGTTAAAGCTAACATGAGCTGGCAAGATCGCCTTGACGTATTGGTGTCACAACCAAGCCATCAAGATGCACAGGTGTTTCTCGACACCATTGCTCGTCCTGCACTTAATGAAGTCAAAGACACCTTCATCGCAAAAAATATTAAAGCTGAGATGATACTGAGTGATGAGCGTATACGTTTGGTGATTGGTTCAGATGAAGCTCTGGCGTTTGCGTATGGTTTACGGATTCGAGCACACAACATGATGGGTGCTGAATTAACTGTCGAAAATGCTGAACAAGCTTTCTATCGTGTTGAAGTGTATCTTGAGCACGGCGGTCAGCAATATGATGTGATGGGTTATACCCAATCACAGATAATTGCAGATATCGTGACTCAATATGAGCGTTATTTACATTACCTTTATTTATCGAATTCTTCGCCTGTAGCAGAATAATCGTAAAATAAGATCTAGCAAACAATTGCCCCAAGCGATAACAGTGATTATCCTTGGGGTAATTTTTTTTACGAGTGATAAATTAATGTCAGCCAACGAAAGTAAATTAGATAAAGTATTAGCTGAAGCCAGAGACTACAAATCCTCTCGTGAAAAAGGATATCGTGAGCAAGCGCTTAAGCTCTATCCTTGGGTATGTGGGCGTTGCACTAGAGAATTTACTCATAAAAATTTATCTGAATTAACTGTGCATCACCGTGATCATAATCATGATAATAACCCGTCAGATGGTACGAATTGGGAGTTGTTGTGCCTGTACTGTCACGACAATGAACATTCACGCTTTGAAGAGTTGATTCGTTACGGTAGCACTAAAGAAGCCAAACAAGATGCTGCCACTTTCAATCCGTTCGCAGACTTAAAAGCGATGATGAAGAAGTAGAGCTGAGACGGTGAAAGTGGTAAGATCGATGAAAATCGATGACAAGCAGGAAACCGCCTAGACGCTAGGTCGCTTCGCGGCGAGATGCTATACAGGCAATGTCAAAGCTGGTAAGAACGATAAAAATCGATAACAGGCGATGACAAGCGGGAAACAGCCTAGGAGCTAGGTCGCTTCGCGGCGAGATGCTATAAAATCAAATTCAAAAGATACAAGCTTAGGGCTAGGTCCCATCATGGAAATACTTCTGAGCTGGATCTGCTTGATGCTTTACCGTTGTTATAGAAGCGAAGCGCACTAGCTGGACGAAGTCCGCCCTAGCATCTAGGCTCGTAATCGCTCGTAATCGCTCGTAATCGCTCGTAATCGCTCGTAATCGCTCGTAATCGCTCGTAATCGCTCGCAATCACTTATTACCGTTTAATCCGCTTTTCAGCTTCTAACCATTTTGCCCGTGACAACGTTTGGTTGTTGTTGTCGCCTAAATACAGCTGTTTTCTGCCTTCTAAACTATCAAAAATTTGTTTCTTACGTTCTTCACTGGCTTGTGACCACGTTACAATTTCATCAATGTGACGAAAACAGCCCATACAATAATCGTCAGCATTTAAGCCACAACGGGCGACACAAGGTGAGTGCATAGTTTATAATTCCAGTTCGGTGATTTAATGACTCGCATCCTATCATTTCAATCGGCTAAGGTTAACTACAAGTCTCAATATGTCCGTAATCAAATATCAACAGACCTTTAATGCCATAGACTCACTTCTTGAGGCTCTAAAACCCTTATGGCAGCTGGTCGCGTTTGAGTGTGACCACTTACCTTGGCAGCACAATTTCCCACAATTAGCCCAAAAGGTGTGGCAACTTGATGATGTAGAAATAGATACTATTGATATGGATCAGCAACAGCTTGTAGAGTCGTTGTTGCCAAGTCTGATTAGCGATATCAAGCAAAGCAAACTGCCGCAGGTTGATCAGTTAATTAGCCAATTAAGCTTGTTAGTCATCACTTTGCCTACAAGTACGATCAACAGTGACGATGCTCAAGCTGTTTCTGACACTGAAACACTCGTGAATGATCACCTAAATAGCGATTCAGCGCATTTTAGTGCCCATATTAAAGGTCGAAAGTGGCAACAGATTACCGCGTTCTCGGAGCAAGTTGATCCACAATCTCATCCCCAACTACCTCGGTTACCTATTTTAGAGTGGTGTGCTGGTAAAGGGCATTTGGGCCGCTTGGTGGCTAAGCAGCAAAATGTTGAGGTAACAAGTATTGAGTGGCAAGCGAGTTTATGCTCACAAGGCCAGGTTTTTGCAAAACAATGGCAATTACCGCAAATTTTTATTTGTGCCGATGCTTTTGCGCCAATCGACCCAGGTAAACCGCTTTTGTTAATTGATCAACATGCAATCGCATTGCACGCCTGTGGTGATTTACACATTCGTTTACTCCAACTCGCAGTATCGGCAGGCACTCGGGTGATGTCTATTTCACCCTGCTGTTATCATTTGATTGAACATACACATTATCAACCGCTATCGGCCTTAGCCAAAGTCAGTGCGGTCAAACTGTCAAAGCATGACTTACAGCTGCCATTGCAACAAAGCGTTATTGCAGGCACCAAAAAACAAACATTACGCAATCAAGAGATATCATGGCGCTTAGGTTTTGACAGTTTGCAACGAGAAATTCGCGGCATCGATGCTTATTTATCGGTGCCGACCATTAAAAAAAGCCAGCTCAGTGGCAGTTTTAGCGACTTTTGCCAATGGGCTGCAAATCAAAAGCATTTAGTTATATCCAGTGAGATTAATTTGAGCCATTATTTGCACCGCGGAATTGAGCGACAACGGCTTACTAAGCGAATAGATTTAGTGGCCCATCTATTTCGCCGAGCTTTGGAGCATTGGCTGTTGCTCGATCGAGTGTGTTTTTTACAAGAGCAGGGATATCAAGTGGCGTTGACTGAATTTTGTGCAAACAGTGTTACACCACGAAATGCGATGATCCAAGCAATTAAAACAAACTAATAGCAGCCTTTGTCACAAAACTGTAAATTAAACCTTTGTTTATACTAGTCTATTTGCCCTAAAACTGTGAAAATCAACAAACTAGTTAATCAAATAATAAAATCTAACCACAATATATTATCCAAATTACCGCATTAGCTTGCTGTTTTTGATTGAATAATTAAGCCATTCTTGTTCAAATGGCGGGTTAATAACGAATAACAACTATTCTAGTGGCTTTTGTGCTTGCTAGAGCGAAGCGAATTATACGGTTTAATGAAATATTCACGCGTCTTTATCAATAGTCTGGCTTATGAGCTAGCACCCCAAGTAGTGTCGAGTAGCGATTTAGAATCTCGCTTGGCCCCGCTTTATCAAAAGTTTCGTATTCCTATGGGGCAACTTGCCGCATTAACCGGAATTACCGAGCGTCGTTGGTGGCCTAAAGGTCATCGTTTATCAGACGGCGCTATTGCTGCTGCACGTAAAGCCGTGAATGAAACCGGTATTAATGTCAGCGACTTAGGTGCTGTGGTTTACACGGGTGTGTGCCGTGACCAACACGAACCAGCAACCGCTTGCCGTATTGCTGCCGAACTTGGCGTGTCTAAAGACACAGCCATTTACGACATCAGCAATGCTTGTTTAGGGGTGTTGTCGGGTATTTTAGATATTGCCAATCGTATCGAACTTGGGCAAATCAAAGCCGGCATGGTTGTGTCGTGTGAATCTGCACGAGATATCGTTGATGCCACCATCGACCACATGCTAGCCGAACCGACAATGCAGAATTTTGCTCAGTCATTGGCTACGTTAACCGGTGGTTCAGGTGCGGTAGCAGTCATTTTAACCGATGGCACTTTGCCACTTACCACCACACGCCAGCATCAATTGCTAGGTGCGAGTCATTTGTCTGCACCAGAGCATCACCAATTGTGTCAATGGGGCCTACAAGAAGCTGGGCACTTATTATATCGCGAGTTTATGCGTACCGATGCAGTTACCTTGCTTAAAGAAGGCGTAGAGCTTGCTAAGCACACTTGGGAGCATTTCCTAGAGCAGCGTGATTGGGTTGTTGAGCAAGTTGATAAAGTGATTTGTCACCAAGTGGGCGCATCAAACCGCCGACAAGTGCTAAATGCATTAAACATCCCCCACGAAAAAGAATATCCCACCTATCAAACATTAGGCAACATGGGCACGGTTTCACTACCGGTTACTGCTGCAATTGCCCACGATGAAGGTTTTTTACGTGTTGGCGACCAAGTCAGCTTTTTAGGGATAGGCAGTGGTTTGAACTGCATGATGTTAGGAATTAAGTGGTAAGCCTTGGGCTGCACTGAATTTTTGCATATCATTATAAAAATAGTTAACAGGATGCATCATGCTAGACAACTTACTGCCATTTAAAAGTCATTATTTAGACCGTAACGGCAATAAACTACATTACATAAACGAAGGCCAAGGCGAGCCAGTCGTTATGGTGCACGGTAATCCTAGTTGGAGTTACTACTACCGTAATTTAGTGAGCGCGTTGAGCGATCAGCATCAGTGTATTGTGCCAGACCATATTGGTTGCGGCTTATCAGACAAACCCGATGATCCACAATACGATTACACCCTAAAAAACCGTATTGATGATTTAGAAGCCTTGCTAGACAGTCTTGATGTAAAGCAAAACATCACCCTCGTGGTACACGACTGGGGCGGTATGATTGGTATGGGCTTTGCGGCTCGTCATCCTGAGCGTATTAAACGCATTGTGTGTTTAAACACGGCCGCGTTTCATCTTCCTAAAACTAAGCCTTTTCCCTGGGCATTATGGATTTGCCGCGAAACCTTACTCGGCACCTTGTTAGTCCGTGGTTTAAATGCATTTTCATCAGCAGCCTCGTATGTGGGTGTCAAACGTAAACCCATGTCTAAAGAAGTGCGTGAAGCTTATGTAGCGCCATTTGATTCTTGGAAAAACCGTATTTCGACACTACGCTTTGTCCAAGACATTCCACTCAAACCTGGCGACAGAAACTACGACTTAGTGACTAGCATTGGCGATAGCTTAAGCGAGTTTGCTGACGTACCGACGTTGATTTGTTTTGGTTTACAAGATTTTGTGTTTGATAAGTATTTTTTAGAAGAATGGCGACAGCGAATGCCTCACGCCACGGTGCACGAGTTTGCTGACTGCGGTCATTACATTCTTGAAGATGCCAGCGACGAAGTGATTGGCTTAATTAAAGACTTCATCGAAAAAAATTAATTACACCCTAAAAGGCTCATTTGAGCCTTTTAGCTATTTAATCGTCTAAAATTATCTATATGTTGGCGTACTTGTTAACCAGCATATATGCGTTATTCACATTAGCCCAAAATGAAGCCACATGACCAAAACCTCTACACTTGCTAATGCCAATATCTGTCAGCACCTTAAAACGGCTGCGCAAGCTATGCCTGCCGGTCTTGCAGTTGCTGTGCAGCACGCTAAGCAAGGTAAATTCAGTTATCAAGAAATCGACTTTGTGACCTTACACCAACAATCGGACATGATTGCTAAAGGGCTCATTCAGTACGGTATCAAGCGCGGCATGAAAGCCGTGTTAATGGTCACCCCAAGCATTGAGTTTTTCTCGTTAACATTTGCCTTGTTCAAAGCCGGTATTATACCCATTTTAGTTGACCCAGGTATGGGCATCAAAAATCTTAAACAGTGTTTTGCAGAGTCGCAACCAGATGCCTTTATCGGCATACCTAAAGCGCATATTGCTAGGCGGGTGCTTGGGTGGGGCAAAAGCAGTGTTAAACAGGTAATTAATGTCGGTGGTTCAGGCATTGAACGTTGGTTAACAAATGCCACAAGTTTAGAAACTATTACCGAAATAGGCCGAAATGAGGCTTATCCTTTTGAAATGGCCCTGCTAAAGCCAGATGATATGGCCGCTATTTTGTTTACCAGTGGCAGTACTGGTACTCCCAAAGGCGTGGTGTACAGCCATGGGATGTTTGAAGCGCAAATAAGCGCACTTAAACACGATTACGGCATCGCTCCTGGCGAGCGAGACTTAGCGACTTTTCCGCTGTTTTCATTATTTGGCCCTGCATTAGGCATGGCATCCATTGTGCCAGACATGGATGCCAGTAAACCTATTACCGCCAACCCTGCGCATTTGTTTGCCGCAATCGATCAATATCAATGTAGCAACATGTTTGTTAATCCTGCCTTGTTAGAGCGATTAGGCCAAGCAGGCGAACAAAGTCAGCATAAACTCACTAGCGTTAAGCGAGTGATATCAGCGGGTGCTCCGGCAACGATTAGCTCAATCAAGCGCTTTAGCAACATGCTTAACCCACAAGTTGAAGTGCTTAACTCTTATGGTGCGACAGAGTCGTTACCCATCAGTATGATTGGTAGCCACGCGTTATTTAATACCAGTCAACAGACCGATCAAGGTAAAGGCATTTGTGTCGGTAAACCGATATCGTCGGTGAGCGTTGATATTATTGCGATTACAGATAAGCCTCAACCTCATTGGGTCGATGTTAAAAAACTTGTCGCTAACGAAATTGGTGAAATTGTCGTGAGCGGCCCTATGGTCAGTCAAGCCTATTATCAGCGTCAACATGCCACTGAGTTAGCAAAAATACACGACGGTGAACACGTTAAGCACCGCATGGGAGATGTGGGTTATCTCGATGATAATGGCTTATTATGGATGTGTGGTCGTAAAGGCCATATTGTTGATGCTACGCGCGGTAAGCAAAAATTAAAGCGCTTTTATACACTGCCCTGTGAGCGAGTGTTTAATACTCACACTCAAGTCAAACGTTCTGCCATTGTTGGCGTTAATGTGGGCGGGGACGTTGTGCCAGTTATGTGTATCGAATTGCAAAAAGATATTGTTTGCTCAACGGCTAAAGCCCTTTATCAAGAGTTAATAGATTTAGCCGAGCAGTATCCACATACGCAAGGTATTGGTCGTTTTTTAATTCATCCCGACTTCCCTGTAGATGTACGCCATAATGCTAAAATCTTCAGAGAAAAGCTCGCTGTTTGGGCACAAAAGCAGTGGAAAGAATAAGGCCGTACTCAAGTAATTATTAAGTAAGAATAAGACCAGTCCTAAAGTTAGAGCAAGGTAATAATAATGAAGCTGACAGACTTACATCCCCTAGAGCAAGCCGCACTTAAACAATTAGCGCTATCGGTCAACAAAGTGTTTGTTACCGGTGCAGGCGGCTTTTTAGGGTTTGCTATTTGTCAGCGTTTATTGGCCGTAGGTATTGAGGTAGTGGGTTTTGCCAGAGGATATTATCCTAAGCTTGTTGAGCTTGGTGTTGATATGCGTCAAGGTGATATCAGCGACTTTGACACGGTAAAACAGGCAATGCAAGGCTGTGACGTAGTGTTTCATGTAGCATCAAAGGCAGGCGTGTGGGGCAGTAAGCAAAGTTATTATTCGCCTAATGTTGATGGTGCGGCTAATATTGTTAATGCTTGTAAAAGTCTTAATATTCAAAATCTTATTTATACCAGTACTCCAAGCGTGACCTTTGCAGGGCGTGACGAAAACGGCATTAACGAATCAGCTCCTTACGCTGACACATACCTCAATTACTATGGCGAATCTAAAGCCATTGCCGAACAAAATGTGCTTGCAGCTAATTCTGCTCAACTTCGAACCACCGCCTTACGGCCACATTTAATTTGGGGGCCAAACGATCCTCACCTGGTACCTCGAGTGATTGAACGTGCTAAAGCAGGGCGATTAAAGCTAGTGGGAAATGAAGATAAACTGGTCGATACCATTTATGTTGATAACGCCGCCTACGCCCATATTTTGGCTGCAGTAGACTTAATAGCAGACGCTAAATGCGCCGGTAAAGCGTATTTTTTAAGTAATGATCAACCTATTACCATGGCAGACATGCTTAATCGCATTTTAGCGTGTGTCGACTTACCGCCCGTGACCAAACGTGTACCAACGCGTGTCGCTTACACCGCAGGTGTTGTACTTGAATTTGTTTATGGTTTGTTTAATAAACAGCAAGAGCCCATTATGACTCGCTTTGTAGCAAGGCAACTGTCGACCAGCCATTACTTTGACATTGGCGCAGCAAAACAAGACTTAGGCTACCAGCCGCTGGTGAGTATCGATCAAGGAATGCTTAAACTGAAGCAATCTTTGTCGAACTAATTGCCTTGCTGTCACACATCTTCCGTATATTCACCGCACTAACATATGTGATTTAAACGATGTAAACAGCTGTTTGTAAAATTGTTTTTACATCACTTCGTGGGTTATTTTTCAACAATCACTTGGTTATATTTTATTCCACTGTATCTTAAATTCCGACCACCACAACAATAACCCCAAAGAGGGTAACAACTCATAACAAGGTGGCGCAGGGAGAAGCAATGCAAGATAACAATCAGGGTAAATGGAACTTAGCCACATTAGCCATTCATGGCGGACATCAACGCGAAGCCTTTGGCTCACTTACCACACCTTTGTATCAAACTGCCACCTTTGTATTTGATACAGCCGAGCAGGGCGGAGCACGTTTTGCCGGAGAAGAACCGGGTTATATTTATACTCGTCTCGGTAACCCAACCACCGCAGAGCTCGAGCGTAAAATGGCGCTGCTAGAAGGTGCTGAAGATGCCGCGGCAACTGCATCTGGTATGGCTGCTGTATCCAGTGCATTATTAACTCATCTACATGCAGGCGATCACTTAGTCGCATCTAAAGCGGTTTATGGTTGCACCTTCGCGCTCATGACCACTCAGCTAACGCGCTTAGGTATTACATCAACATTGGTCGATTTTTCCGACATAGCTGCAATCGAAGCCGCCATCAAACCAAACACCAAAGTGTTATTTTGCGAAACACCAGTAAATCCACATTTACAAGTATTCGATCTTGCTGCTATGGCCAAAGTCGCTAAAGCACATAATCTAGTTTCAATCGTCGACAACACCTTTATGACACCACTTTTGCAGCAACCGCTAGCGTTAGGCATTGACATGGTGATCCACAGTGCCACCAAATACTTAAACGGTCATGGCGATGTCATCGCAGGTATTGTGTGCGGCAATGCAGAACACATGCACAGATTAAAATACGAAATCTTAAAAGACTTTGGTGGCGTGATTTCTCCTCACGATGCATGGTTAATTTTACGCGGTTTAAAAACCCTAGACGTACGCTTAACTCGTCACTGTGATAATGCCGAAGTGTTAGCTGAATTTTTAGATAAACACCCTAAATTCAGCCAGGTCTTTTACCCAGGTTTAGAACACCACCAAGGTCATCGTTTCATCGGTAACCAAATGAAACGCGCCGGCGGTGTTATCGCATTTGAATTGGCGGGTGATAAGCAAGACGCAATCAACTTTGTTAATCGTTTAAAGTTATTCACTATCGCCGTAAGCTTAGGTGACGCAGAATCGCTGATCCAACACCCTGCATCAATGACCCATTCCCCTTACACCCCAGAAGCCCGACTAGCTGCAGGCATTACCGACGACCTATTACGTATCTCAGTCGGATTAGAGAATGTAGAAGATCTTATCGCGGATATAGAACAAGCGTTAAAATGAATACGGTAGTTAATGCAAAATCTGTAGATAGCGATTTTAAACGTAAATACTTTAATAACGGTCAATTTAATCTTAACACGGCTATGAACCATACAAAAAAGACTGACAATACTTACCGATAGGTTATCCTCGCAACGCTTAAGTTATGTTGCGAGTATTATAGGTATAAAAAACAGCACATTAAGCGCTGTTTTTCATTGTAAAAAAACTTATTTTACTACTATGATAGCTTTCAGAAATCGTTCCTGCCCACCAGGTACTGGTGCAGCAGCAAATCTACCACCACCACCACCGGAAGTTTGTGTTTCTTCTACGACTTCTGCCACTATGGATGGGGTAATACCGTTGGCAAGTGCGACAGCTAAAATATCATCAGAGGCCATACCTGCAACTGCAGCCGCCTTCAATGCTTGCTTAGTCAGCTCTTCATTGCCATTAGCGGCTTGGATTTCTATAGATAATTGCTGTGCTTGCTCTTAAATCGGAGCATTTTGAGTGCTAGCAGTTAACGTATCTTCAGCCATAACACTGGCAGACATGCCCGCTGAAATAATGCTGAAACGAATAACATGGTTAATTTATTTTTGCGCATTATTCTGCCTCGCTATTTGGTGAATGATTAAAGTAGTTCAGCTGCAATGAACTGATTTATGTACTTGTTGTGTTTGCAGGTATTATTGAACTGAAATTTCGTACAGCATACAATCCATTACCCTGTAAACCATCGATATTCATGAGTGAAAAGTGTTCATCTATAACAACAGATTCTACCCGTGGTGCGATGATTTTAATACCAATACCATGACAAATTTTGAATTACTGTTTGGACAAAAAAGCGTATATCAGATTGAGCTATATCACGCACGTAACTAGGATTAATCTTAATATAATCAATATTTAAGTTTCTAATATAGCAAAACGAACTTAAAGAGGAACCTAAACGTTCAATGGCAATTTCAATATTTATTGGGTAATCTCCCCATTTTTAGCTGAGATCAAAAGTAGAGACTTAGGCCACTAGTGCCAGTTTTTGCTTTGGTGGGA
>NZ_JBEOPM010000008.1:0-170527 GCF_040310165.1 Shewanella sp. AC91-MNA-CIBAN-0169 | reverse complement strand
AGGGGTGATCCAAGAGGGGATTGCTGTTGATCCCCTTTTGGCCCGTGCAGGGTGGAACCTTGCGATGTTAATCTGGTGTGGGCGAAGCGCCACGACGTTAGTGGCCGCAGGCCATATTGTTAACTCACAGTAACTCAAATTTTTGTTAGGACTTAGTTCTAATTCTTCTGTTTAGATATAATTGATTTTGTTTACTTTGAAGCTTAATGATAAACAAACCTGAGTCAGTACCAATTGAATATATGATGAAATCGCTGATCATTTGCGATTCAAAAATGAGATTAACCCTGCGTTACAAGCTCTATCTTAAATTCGCTGCCTACGCCTGGTTGGCTGTCTATTTCAATTCTGCATTTCAATAAGCCTAATAATTGCCTGACAATGGCGAGTCCGACGCCGAGTTGTGGCAGGCTTTGATTCGCTTCAAACGACAACCTTGTCATCGACAATTGCTTCAGGGCATCAACTTCATGCTTGTGCATGCCTGCGCCTGTGTCACGCACGGTTAACCATTGTTGGCCATTGTGTTGTGCATTGATGATTTGTATCTTGCCACCTGCGGGAGTGTAGCGCAGGGCGTTATCGACCAAGTTGTTGAGTATGCGGCGCATTAGTGCAGGGTCGGTATAGATTTGGCTAGCATGGTTGATGTCAAAATCTAATTGAACCCCGAGCTTTTTGGCTCGAGGAGTAAAGGTTTGTTCAATATCACTAAGCAGTTCGCTTAGGTTGACTTGTTGCAGTTGCGCATCGATTTGGCCATTTTCTAGGGCGGCCAATTCTAATAATTGTGCCAGTAGCTGCTGTAAGGTTTGGCCTGAGTTTGCAGCATATTGGATCAGCGCCTCGTCGCGCTCGTGCTCGGGTAATATTAACCAAGTATCGATATAACCTAACAATGCGGTAAGCGGGGTTTTTAAGTCATGTGATAAATGCAGTAAAAAGTCGTGTTTGGCCTGTTGTTGGCGTTTAACTTGCTGTTGTTGCAATTGGATTTCTTGCAATAAATGATTGATATGATGGCTGAGCTGGCTTATTTCTAAGCTGCCACGATAGCGCTGGGGGAGCATCAGTTCGTCAGACATCGGGGTGTTTTTAAGCTCGGTTAAGTCTTGAGCGAGTTTTTGGATTGGGCGGGTAAAATAGCGCAATAAAATCACGAATAGCACTAAAGCAAAAATAATCCAAAAACCGATTGTAGCGCCCCAGATTTTAGGTTGGTTTTCGGCGTTAATCAGTGCCTGCCAGCTGTCGTAATCTTCACCGCCAATGATCACATACAAATAACCACTGTGCAGTCCATCTTCGGTGATGAGTTTACTAGCGGAAAAAATCTTGTGGGTATCTTCGCTGCGCGGATCTGTGCCAAGCACTGGGAGGTTGTCGCCATTTAGAAACTGCTGAATGATTGTGGTATCGACTCGATGAGTTTTAATTTTTTCTTCTTTGGCGTCATAAGCAATCACTTTGCCATCTGGATCTAAGGTGTAAATTTCAAAGCTTGGCCCTAACAGCATAAAGTCGTGAAAGGCTTCTTTAAGCGCGGCGTCTGACGTGATCCCTTGCGATAACAAAGGGTTGATATGTGCCATGTGTTCAGCAAGTTGTAGGTGCAGTGATTGCTGAATTTGATTACGGCTGAATTCATGGTTAAGTTGCAACCATTGCCATAACGCCACAAACAGTAATAACACGATGATTGTGGATGCTAAAAACAACCGATTAAATAAGCGATTCATTAGTTGGTTTGCACCTCTGGTGGTGAAAATTTGTAGCCTACGCCCCACACTGTTTTGACAAGATCATGTTCAGGTGAGCACAAAGAAAGCTTGTTACGTAAACGGTTGATGTGACTGTTTACTGTGTGCTCATAGCCGTCGTAGTTATAGCCCCATACTGCTTCTAACAGTTGCATGCGGCTAAAGACTTGTTGCGGGTGTTTGGCTAAAAATAGCAGTAAATCAAATTCGCGGGCGGTGAGGGTTAACGCTTTATTAAACGCGGTAACTTCACGCGTACTGGAGTTAATGGTTACGCTGTTAAATTCAATTTGTTGGGTTTGTTCATGTTGGGCTTTGCCGCGTCTTAATAGTGCTTTTACTCGTGCGCGCAGCTCTAATACGCTAAAGGGTTTGACGAGGTAATCATCTGCCCCTGCTTCAAGGCCTAGTACCACATCTGCTTCTGAATCTTTGGCGGTTAATAGCATCAACGGGACTTCCTTACCGTCTTGGCGTAGTTGCTCACACAACATAATGCCATCACCATCGGGGAGCATGCGGTCCATTAATATGAGGTCGAGCTTTTTATGCTCGATTATGTGCATGGCTTGCTTCAAGGTGGTGGCGTGGTCGACGCTGTAGTTGAGTGCTTTGAGGTTAAGTATGATTAACTTAGCCAAGTCTTGTTCGTCTTCTACTAACAAAATATGTTGCGGACAAACATGGCCATTATGTTTCGCGTTTCCATTCATGGTGACTTCCTCAAAGCAAATCCAGTAATTGCATTAATACTTAGACCCGCTTTGAGGAGAATAAATTTCAATGTGGTTGAAATTCATTCAGTCAATACGACCGATTAAAATTATTCAGTACGCATAATGGTGACGGCTAATACTGGGTTATCAAAACGATGCGATGCACCCAGTACTGAATCAGCTAAGCCGTCGTACATTGAAATAACACCAGGATGAATATGCACAAAGTCGACATCATCACGGCTAGCGTTAAAACCTTCGCCGCCATCAGCAGGTCCTGGCATAGTACCTTTGGCTTCGCTGTTGGCTTCAGTGCCAGCATCATAAGCCATAAACTTCATCGCGGTTGTTGCATCCACTTCCATGCCGGCAATGGTGTAACTGTTAATACCAGTAAAGGCATCGTTAGTGTTAACCAACATGGTGGCCAAACTAATGCTAGCTACGTCGGCTTCATCTAAGGTCAAGGTCAATGTTTCTGACATACCAGGCATTAATAAGCCTGTGCCGTTAACGCTGCTATTGATCACGCTTAGTGCTGCTATGTCGGCAGTATCACCACCTTCAGCCATTTTCTCGAGTGCTTCGCTGGCCATTTCACCGGCGTTCCATAACATGGCATCACTAGCATGAGAGGCTAAGATAACGGGCGACATTGGTTGGTTAGCCGTCAAGTTAGTCACGGTTACCGTGAAGGTTTGCATCACTGGAGCTGGTGGGGTAACAACAACGGTATCGTCATCGTCATCACCACAGGCAGTAAGCAGTGTTGCAGCAGCCAGCATGGCGATTAAGCTGGGCTTAAGTGTAAAGTCAGTGCGTTTCATGGGCTACCTCCTTATTTTACTGTCACCACAACTTTGGCTACAGGGTTCAACCAGCGATGTACGCGACTGTCTAAGTCACTCATACCACCAGCAGGATCCATGTCACCTAAAACACCAGGGTGAGTATGTACATTGCTGTTGTCAGCATTATCCATCACGCCTGTGCCATTGGCTCCACCGTCACCACCAGGGGCTGCAGGAATACCCGGTACGCCAGACATGCCGCCGCCATTAATGATTTCATCATTGGCTTCTGTGCCTGCATCATATGCATTGACGTACATAGTATACGTGCCTGCTTCGGTAGGAATTTCCCAAGCGTCTAAGCCCATAAAGGCATCATTAGTGGGTAACACCATCGCTACGATAGATAAATGGGTGTTGTCGCCAGTATCAAGCATTACTCCACTTACATTGGCACCCGCAGCAAGCAAACCCATTGCCGGATTTGCTGATGTTACGCCTGCATTACCGGTTACAGCTGTATCTAAGTCGGCAATGTCACCGCCTTCAGCCATTTTTTGTAACGCTGCAGAAGCTTCGGTACCGACTTGAAACAGGTGGCTGTCAGCGTCGTGGGCTGCGATCAAAATAGGGGTGAAGTGATTTCCGTGAGTTAAGTTTGTCACGCTAACTTCAATATCAGCAGCGAAAGTTGGAAGGCTGAATAATCCAGCAGCCATAAGACTTGCAGTCACTAGTGTACGTTTCATAACCGAGCTCCTTTGTTTAATTGCAACCAGTATGAACAATGGATCTCACCTACTTATCGCCAAATTATCACAAAAGATTAACATCGTTAACTTACCGATAATGACGTGTGATATGGTGTGCTAAAACCAACAATAAGAGCACACCTCAAGTTGAATTAAGGTGTGAAGAAAATAGGTTAATAATGATTAGACAACTGACTCCCGCTGACTTTGATGCAGTGATAACCCTAGGTGAAATAGTCCACGGCAGTGGTTATATGGATATCGCTGAACTGACAGCGATTTATCACAAAGGCATTAAAAATGGCATTAATGCCAATTTTGTCGCGCTTGAAAATGAACAACTTATTGGCTTTCGGTTAACGTATGCCGCGGGACAATGGCCGCAAGATCAATGGTGCACGGTTAATCAGTGGGGCGTTGATTTTAACGATGTGTGTTATTTCAAATCAAACACCATTGCAGAATCTGCCCGTGGTCAAGGGCTTGGTGGGGAGCTATTAGCCGCCTCTAAAGCTGCGGTAATTGCTCAAGGGGCTAAAGCGGGGGTCAGCCATTTATGGCAGCAAAGTCCTAATAATGCTGCGGTGCGGTATTTTACTAAGGCGGGAGGGAAATTGATTGCTCAACACCCACAACGCTGGCATCAACGTTATATGGGTGATGATTACATTTGCGTAATATGCGATGAAGACTGCCATTGCGTTGCCAGTGAAATGCTACTGATTTTTTAACGACATTCTAATAATCAATAATAACAAGAAGATGAATATGTACGATCCGCTGATTAACTCTCATCCTAATAATCAAACGTTTGCCCCTAGCTATTGGGCAAGCACTCAAGTCTTACCCGCACCAACTGCTGCCTTGTCTGGCCGCCAACAAACCGATGTCGCCATTGTGGGTGGTGGCTTCACCGGCCTGTTAACTGCCTATTATTTGGCAACCGAATTCAATATAGATTGCCATGTACTAGAGGCCAACCAAGTCGGTTTTGGTGCCAGTGCCCGCAATGCCGGATTTGTATTAAAAGGTTCGGGTCGATTAGGTTATGCCGCCATGACCAAGCGTTGGGACTTAGCAACGACCAAGGGCATATACGACGAATTCACCCAAGCGGTGGCTAGAGTCGATGGGTTAATCAAACAACATAATATCGCCTGTGAACCGCAAGAAGCGGGCTACTTAAAGGTGGCCCATAATCCCAAAGCATTGGTCTCGCTGCAAAATGCCGCTAATTATATTCAACAACATTTAGCCGACAGCCAAGACTCAGGTGCCGAGTTTATTTCAAGCCAAGATTTTAGATCCCAGTATTTAGATCATCATCAAGCTTTTGGCGCGCTGCGTTTAAAAGACGGTTTTGGTCTTAATCCGCTTAAATTGTTATTAGGTTATAAGGACATGGTACAAAACCAAGGCGTGACTATTTCTGAGCAATCTTGCGTATTAGAGTGGATTGAAGAGGGCGGTAAACATCGTTTAATTACCGATAAAGGTGAGCTGATTGCCAATAAAGTCATTATGGCGGGCAATGCTTATACGCCTAAACGGTTTAACCCGCGCATAGACGATAAGTTTTTGCCGATATTAAGCAATGTGATTGTCACCGAGCCGCTTACCGCTCAAGAGCTTGCACAGGCAGGTTTGCATACTCATCAAGTGACCATGGACACCCGTATTTTAAAATACTATTACCGTTTATTACCCGACAACCGTTTATTGTTTGGTGGCCGCGGCGCGGTGTGGGGCAAAGATGCTGCGAACCCTGTTTACGGTGAGCGTTTAAAAATGGCGCTCAATAAGTGCTTTCCAAGCTTAACCAATAAAGCCGTGGCCTATAATTGGACCGGGTGGATTGCTGCTGCCATGGATGACATGCCCCATGTGTACAGTAAAGGTGGCGTGGGTTACAGCTTAGGATATTGCGGTGCTGGAGTGTCTTTTAGTAGCCAAGCTGCGTATCGCTTAGCACAAAGTATTGCCGGTGAAACCTTACCCAATTTGCCTTTGTATCAGCAACCCTTGCCTAAATTCCCCTTCACCCAAGCAAGACGGCTTGGGCAATGGGGTTATTATCATTATGGTTGGTTAAAAGACCGTTTTGGTTAATCGCCCATTTCTAGGTTAATAGACGGCTTGTTAATTAACCAACGACTTCGCCAGTGCTTATTTTAGTTTCGTCTAATGGTTCAATTTTGAAATTGAAATAAGCATAAGATGCACTAATAAACGGACAGACTAAGTTAAAGAAGGCGTAGGGCAAGTAAGCGATAGTGGCTACGCCAAGTGTACTTGCCATAAAGGCACCACAGGTATTCCAGGGTACTAACGGACTGGTTACGGTTGCTGAGTCTTCTAGCGCGCGGCTTAAATTAACAGCTGCTAATTTACGGCGGGTGTATTCCACCTTTAACATTCTGCCTGGCAGTACTATGGCAATGTATTGATCGGCAGTAATAATGTTCGCGCCAATACACACGCCCAGGGTGGTAATAATCAAGCTGGCCGTGCCGGTGACGACGGTAAGAATACTTTCTAAAATACGGTTTAATAATCCGGTGACTTCCATCACGCCGCCAAATGCCATCGCACAAAGAATAAGCCAAACGGTTGTTACCATGCTGCTCATGCCACCACGGCTTAATAAATTATCTAATACTTCATCGCCTGTGTTGGCGACATAGCCGTCAAACATGGCTATCCATAAACCTTTCACTAGCGCGACCATTGGCAATAATGTGTCGTCGTGTACAAAGGCAATCACGTTATCAAACTGAAATAATGCTGCGCACACCGCGCCAGCTAACGTACCTAATATGACCGTTGGAAACGCTGGCATTTTGCGGTTAGCTAAATACAACACCACTAATAACGGGATCAATAAATGTATTCCTGGGCTATAGGTCTTATCCAATAAAGCCAAGGTATCTGCGAGTTGGTTTTCTATCGGGGCAGCCTCTGCTGTAAGGCCTAAAAAAGTAAACCCAATGAGGGCAATGATAATGCTGGGTACTGTGGTCCATGTCATATGGCGGATATGGCTGAAAATATCAGTACCCGCAACCGCAGGGGCAAGGTTTGTGGTATCAGACATTGGTGACATTTTGTCGCCAAAATACGCGCCACTAATAATAGCGCCGGCAGTAATGTTAACGTCTAGCCCCATTGCTGACGAAATACCCACTAAGGCAATACCTAAGGTGCCTGCAACGGTCCACGAGCTACCAATACTCAGTGCAACCACCGCACACAACAAACAGCAGGCAGTATAAAAGTAGTCTGGGTTAAGGATTTGCATACCATAATAAATCATCGTCGGCACTGTACCGGCTAAAATCCACGTACCAATCAGTGAACCCACACTAAATAAAATTAATAATGCGCCCGTCGCAACCCCAATACTTTTGACGATACCGCGTTCCATTTGATTCCAGCTATAGCCATTTTTATAACCGATGATCATTGCAATACATGCCGCTAACACTAATGCGATTTGATTGGCGCCTGATGAGCTATCCGATGAAAACAGATAAACCGCTGCCGCGAGCATAAGAATAAGGGCAAAAACGGGGATTAGTGCATCAAGTAAGCTGGGTTGCTTGTGCTCCGATGAAGACGGTTTGAACGACGCCGATTGAGACATACTACTTCCTTTGTTGTTATTATTTTTGACCAATATCTCATTCGTGTGAGTTGGCTAAGTGTTATTATAATAAGTTAGTAACTTATTTGTAACAGAAGCACATCCTGACATAAAAATGCCTGTTAAGTCGAACATTGTTAGGCTTGAGTAATAATTTATAGATGGGCAGATTGCTGCAGCTTTTGAGTAGTATGCTTGGTTAATTACTTTGCGTGGTTATATATGTCAAATAGGTCGGTTAATGTGAATAAATAGCCGCTGAGGATATCTGGTGGGACCAGAAGTATCCTCATGAAAACGTGCAGATTTGATAGATTTAGATACGCAGTTTATGGCTATTAATGGCAATATTAAGCAAGTTATTTATTTAAATGTTTTAAGATGGCATTTTCGGCATCAGTTTTAGTGGCTTCACCTTCAGCAATATCAATTTTTTCTAGGGCTTTATGGCCTGTCATATCTTCTGCAATATGTAACCAATCTGGATGCCAATAGAAAGAGTTGCCCGAGAAGGTATTCCAATTATGTACGCCTGATTTTTCACCTTGATAAATTAGGTCGCTGGTATTAACTCTCATTTAATCCTCCAATAATCATTACGAGTACGTTAGCTAAAGTGCAGGAGTTTGAATAACAGCAAAGGTAATCACACTCCCTTTCAGTTACTAGCTTGCGCCTTGAACAGAGTCGTTTTTGTGATCTAAATCATAAAAATTGCGGGTTATGGATAATGTAAACAGTAATTAATCTTCAGCATTACAAGCGGATATAAAAAATCCCTGTGATGTTGTTGCCATCACAGGGATTTTTCAACGAACTAAACCCAATGTACTATTAGCTTTTAGCTTGTTCACGAGCAATAGCGCGATAAGCAATATCAGTACGGAAGTACACGTCATCCCAATGAATGGCATCTACTAATGCATAAGCTGATTGCTGTGCTTCAGTCACAGTGTTGCCTAATGCGGTGGCGCACAATACGCGGCCGCCGTTAGTGACAACATGGCCGTCTTTCATGCTAGTACCCGCATGGAACACTTTACCGTTAGTGTCGCCAAGGGTTAAGCCGTCAATAACGTCGCCTTTGTTGTACGCGTCAGGATAACCACCTGCAGCCATGACTACCCCAACAGCTGCACGAGGATCAAATTCTGCAGTGACTTTATCTAACTCACCACGAGTTGCGGCTAAGCAAAGCTCAACAATATCTGACTGCAAGCGCATCATAATTGGTTGGGTTTCAGGGTCACCAAAACGGCAGTTGTATTCAAGCACTTTGGCGCTACCGTCTGGTGAAATCATCAGGCCTGCGTATAAAAATCCAGTATAAACATTACCTTCAGCTGCCATACCATCAACCGTTGGGCGAATAACATTAGCGATAGTCCAATCGTGTACCGCTTGTGTTACCACTGGAGCTGGTGAGTAAGCACCCATTCCGCCGGTGTTAGGACCTTGGTCAGCATTGTCACGAGCTTTATGGTCTTGGCTGGTGGCCATAGCAAGAATGTTTTTGCCGTCTACCATCACGATAAAGCTGGCTTCTTCGCCTTTTAAAAACTCTTCAATCACCACGCGTGAACCGGCATCACCAAACTTATTGCCCGCGAGCATGTCATCAATCGCGGCATCCGCTTCTACTTGGTTAGCTGCGATGATGACACCTTTACCCGCTGCTAAGCCATCGGCTTTAATCACGACAGGGAAGCCCGTTTTAGCGGTTAATATTGCCGCATAAGTTTTAGCCGGTGCAATCTCAGTGAAGTTTGAGTAGTCAGCAGTAGGAATGTTGTGGCGCGCTAAAAAGTCTTTAGTAAAAGCTTTTGAAGATTCAAGCTGTGCCGCGCCTTTGGTTGGGCCAAAAATGGCTAATCCAGCTGCATTAAAGGCATCAACTACGCCTAGCGATAATGGCACTTCTGGGCCGACGATGGTTATCGCTATGGCGTTATCTTTGGCAAAGGCCACAAGTGCGTCAATTTGTTCGACATCAATCGCAACGTTTTCTAACTTAGGTTCTAAAGACGTACCAGCATTACCGGGTGCAACAAACACTTTTGTTACTTGAGCAGACTGAGCCGCTTTCCAAGCTAGAGCATGTTCACGACCGCCACCACCAATTATAAGTACCTGCATCTTTAATCCTTTTATAGCTGCGCTATGTTCTCTATTTCTGCTTCAAGCATGCTCACTTATAATTATAAGTTGCGCGTGCTTTCATTGAACTAGAAAAAATAGCTATGCTCTAATTCGTTTAAACAAAATTTAAAAAGTATCGCTTGTTATCTATTTTTGCAAAAGCATTTAGCAAAAACATGATTGATAAGCGATACCCATATTTGATATTAGCGTTTATTAGTGGCGGAAGTGACGCATGCCAGTAAACACCATTGCCATACCGTGCTCGTCTGCTGCGGCGATGATTTCTTCATCGCGAATTGAGCCACCAGGTTGGATGATACAACTAATACCTGCAGCAGCAGCAGCGTCGATACCATCACGGAATGGGAAGAAAGCGTCAGATGCCATGACTGAGTTTTCAACTACTAGGCCTTCATCGGCAGCTTTTATTCCCGCTATTTTAGCTGAATATACGCGGCTCATTTGGCCAGCACCGACACCGATAGTCATGCCGTCTTTGGCGTAAACAATGGCGTTAGATTTAACAAATTTAGCCACTTTCCAGCAGAACATTAAGTCTTTTAACTGTTCAGCGGTTGGTTGACGCTTAGACACGACTTTAACGTCTTCTAGGTTCACCATGCCTTGATCGCGATCTTGTATTAACAAGCCACCATTAACGCGTTTGTAATCAAGTGAAGTTGTTTTTGTATTCCACTCACCACATTCTAGTAAACGAACGTTTGCTTTAGCGGCAATGATGTCGCGTGCGGCTTGGCTCACTTTAGGGGCAATGATGACTTCAACAAACTGGCGGTCAACAATGGCTTGCGCCGTTTGTGCATCTAACTCTTGGTTAAAGGCAATGATGCCCCCAAACGCTGATGTTGGGTCGGTTTTAAATGCGCGGTCGTAAGCTTCTAATAAGTTAGCGCCTAATGCCACACCGCAAGGGTTGGCGTGCTTAACGATAACGCAGGCAGGGCCTTCAAATTCTTTAACGCATTCAAGTGCTGAATCTGTGTCGGCGATATTGTTGTAAGACAACGCCTTACCTTGTAGCTGAATCGCGCTGGCAACAGACGCTTCATCAATTTGCGTGTCGACATAAAACGCCGCTTTTTGATGGCTGTTTTCACCGTAACGTAAGTCTTGTTTTTTGACAAACTGACTGTTGAAAGTACGTGGGAACGTTGAATCGTCATGACATTCGTCGTTACTGTGCGCAGGCACCATAGTACCGAAGTAGTTGGCGATCATGCCGTCATAAGCAGCGGTATGTTCAAAGGCTGCAATGGCTAAGTCAAAACGCGTTTCTAAGGTGGTGCTGCCGTTGTTGGCTTGCATTTCTGCAATCACGCGGCTGTAATCTTTTGCATTAACCACAATCGTAGTGTCTTTGTGGTTTTTAGCGGTTGAACGCACCATCGTTGGGCCGCCAATGTCGATGTTCTCAACAGCATCCGCTAAGGTGCAGCCTGGTTTGGCAACGGTTTCAGCAAATGGATACAAGTTAACCGCAACCAAATCGATTGGCTTAATGGCGTTTTGTTCCATGACGATTTCGTCAATGCCGCGGCGAGCAAGAATGCCACCGTGAATTTTTGGGTGCAGGGTTTTAACACGACCATCCATAATTTCTGGGTGACCCGTGTAGTCAGACACTTCCATTACCGGGATATTATTGTCTGCAAGTAACTTTGCAGTACCGCCCGTAGACAAGAGTTCAACACCTTGTGCATGCAGCGCTTGTGCAAACTCAAGGATTCCAGTTTTATCTGATACGCTTAATAGCGCGCGACGAATTGGTCTGACATTATTCATGTAGGTACAGGTCCGCTAGTTTGATTTTAAGGAGCTTTAGTAAAACAGAGTCAATTAAAGTCTGCTTTACCAAAGTCCCTCATAGTGTTTTTTAGATTGCTTAACACCGTCGAGGCTTACTGTGTTGTGATCAGGCGGGCGTATTTTATCGTAAACCGCTTCTATTGGGTGTTTTTTCTGTGTGATTTCACAATATTGAAATAAGAACAAAGGTACGCAAAAATAATCACCCAATAACCCTTGACCTTGGATTAAACTCCAAGGTTTATACTCAGGTAAAATTCAGATGACGATGGTGAATTAACATATGTATCGAATAGGCGAACTTTCAGCCTTGTATGACATCAAAGCTGACACATTACGATTTTACGAAAAACATGGTTTGCTGTCGCCATCAAGCCGATCTGATGCCGGATATCGGTTGTATAACCACAGCGACTCCGAACGACTTAAATTTATTTTACGTGCCAAAGCGGTGGGTTTCTCACTTAAGGATATCGCCGATTTGCTATCTATTGAGGTTGATAAGTCTAATCGAGCCTGTGCCGATGTTAAAGGTTTAGTCGATACTAAGCTTGAGCAAGTAGAAACGAAATTAGCTGAGCTACAACATTTTGCGACATCGCTAAAAAGTTTATCAAATACCTGTTGTGGTGGCCCAGATAGCGCCGAGCATTGCTCGATACTCGAAGCGTTAGAGTCGTCAGACAAGCATATTATTGCTAAAAAAGAACATCATCATTTTGCTAATTTGGGTCATAAGGATTAAGTATGTTATTGACCAATTTCCTTCATTTATTTTTAGAGTCTGCCCCTTGGTTGTTACTGGGCTTAGTGCTGGCCGGTTTGTTAAAAGTATTTGTGCCGATGGCATGGATGCAAAAGCAACTCGGCGGCCATGGAATGAAAACGGTGGTGAAGGCGGCATTATTAGGTGCGCCTTTACCTTTGTGTTCGTGTGGCGTTATTCCGGCAGCAGTAGGTTTGCGTCGAGCTGGCGCCTCAAAAGCCGCGACAACCTCTTTTTTAGTGTCTACCCCAGAAACTGGCGTTGACTCAATTACCGTATCCTATGTTTTACTCGGGCCTTTTATGGCGATTGTGCGCCCGATTGCGGCGATTACCAGTGCGATAGTGGCGGGTTTATTAGTGGGCCGTGATGACGATGATGGTATTCCTGCTTCAACATCTACTAAAGTAAAAACAGCCACTGATTCATCAGCGAGTGCCAAGCCGGTATCATCATGCTGCGCAGCTAAATCAACTGCTAGCTCAGACGCCAGCTCTGAAGCGACATCAACATGTAAAACAACTGCTGGTACAATGCAAAATGCTAGCGTAAAAATGACAGCGATTAAATCAGAATCAGTTAATTCAGGATCGATATTGAGCCCGATGACAGCTGCGCAATCAATCGGTGGCAGTCGTTCGCAAGTAAAGAAAAGCAGTTGTTGTGGTAGTAAAGCTGCGGATAAACCAGCCGAGTCTGCACCTGCTGCGTGTTGCAGCACTAAAGCAAAAGATGACGTAAAAGATGAAACACCAGCTGCAACCGTTACATCAAGTTGCTGCAGTAGCAAAGCTGAGCCAAAGGTCGAAGCGATATCGACAAGCTGTTGCAGCACAGCAACGACAGTAAACCCAGCAACAAGTGAAAGTAGTGATGAAGCCAGTTGCTGCGCATCGACTCAAGATATGGCAACAGAGTTGAAACACAACAGTGTATTCAGCCGTGTGTTATCGGGTTTGCATTACGCCGCCACAGATTTAGTCAAAGACACCACCTTGTGGTTATTAGTCGGGTTATTTTTTGCCGCCATCGTGCAGACTTATGTGCCGGCTGACTTTTTAGTTAAGTGGGGTGATGGCATTCTGGCGATGTTAGTGATGGTCCTCGTGTCGATCCCAATGTATATCTGTGCCACCGCTTCAACCCCCATTGCTGCAGGATTGCTATTAGCTGGAGTATCACCAGGTGCTGTACTAGTCTTTATGATGGCAGGCCCTGCGACCAACATTGCAACTTTAGGTGTGGTAACTAAAGAGCTAGGTAAGCGTGCATTATATGGCTATCTAGGTGGTGTTATCGGTGTGGCGTTAGTATTTGGTGTATTGGTCAATTATCTAGTTGATACCTTTGGTTTTGAAGTGATGCCGCAGATTGGTGAAGAGCATGCCTTATTACCTCAAGGTGTAGTGGCGGTTTCTGGTATCGTGCTAGCGGTGTTAATGGCCAAAGTATTGTGGGACATGATCCCAAAAGGCAATAAAGAGAAAGGTTGTTGCTCGTAATAAGTTAAACCAAATGTTAACCATAGCGAGTTAACCATAGCGAGTTAACTATAGCGTGTTAGCTAAAGCGTGTTAACCATCGCGAATTAAGCACATAAAAAAGCCAGTGATAAATATCACTGGCTTTTTATTAGGCTAAAACATTATTAATTCACAATATAGTGTCAGTCGAAACGAGTACTGGTAAGCAATAACGCTAGTCAGAAAAGTGCTAGTTAAAAATAGCGTTGAGTTTTTCAGCCAATCTAATGCCAGCTTGCTGCAATCGCTGCTCGATAATGGGTTTATGGGTAAATACATAGTTAAAACGTAAATCGTCTTCACCTTGATAATTCTGTTCGAGCTGGTAAGCCCTTTGCCTTAATGCTTTCGACTCATCAGCCCATTGATAATAGCTTTGACCACTCCACATTTTGCGTTGTTGTTCGCTAATACGCGTTAAAAAATCACTGTACTCTGTAAAGCTTAACTGCTGCTGTTCAATTAGTTTGCTGTCCCACACAGTATGCAAATTTGTGTGCTCACCAAACCACTTGAGTTTAATTGTATTCCCACCTTTATCATGGCTGTGACCCACATGTAGTGGTTGATGAATGTCGCCGACAAAATGTACGTAAAATGCCAATGCTTGCCATTTCTCTTGTTGGCTGGCTTTAGGGTTTACTAATATTTTTTCAAATCGTTGCAAACTTTCGATGATATCGCCATCAGCATTGCGCTTAACCGTTTTCCACGACTCATCGTCTTCAATTGAAATGTAATGCCATGGCGCAGCGCGATCCCAAGCGTTGTCTGAGCGGATTTCATCAGCCCAAGTTGACATTTGCGCTAAGCTTTCGCCACCTGTCAGTTGGTTTATTTTCTGTTGAGCTGTCGGGGATAAATTGGCTTGAGCGATTTGGCCTACAATTCTGTGGCCTAATTGACCAAATGCTTTGGCAGGTAGGCTGAACGTTAAGGTGAACAATACACTGCCCACTAGCAATAACATGTTATTCAGTAAAACAGACGATTTCATAAAACTTCCAATTCATTGTTGTTAAGGCAATCACAGCGTCTTTAATGTGCCAGTGTATGAAATTATTGTTACGTGACACAGACTTGAGTCGCGACTATATAGCAACAATATGACATTTATGTGTTACTCCAAAGTTGTTTTGCGGTTAATTTTTTCGTTTAAAAATGACATTAAAATGCAACATATCGTCCTTAGACTTCGCCCTGAAGTTTTTGCTCTATTGATTTACTAAGCCCGATAAACGGGTAACTAAACATTAAAATATAAAAATATTCAGGGGTTTGAAATGTTGCTTAATCATAAAATCAGTCGTCTCGCGCTCGCGACATGTTTTGCTATGGGAATTGCTTTACCTGCAATGGCGGCAGATACCGCATCTGATATTCGTGGTCAGATTATAGGTCCTGCTGGTAATGCTGTTACTGATGCAAAAATTACTATTATCCATCAGCCTACCGGTACCGTTACCGAAGTTCCTGTTTCTGATAATGGGCAATTTACTGCCCGCGGTTTACGTGTCGGTGGTCCTTACATTATTAAAGTCGATTCTGATGTGTTTGCTGACACAGTTGAAGACAATGTCTACTTAGGATTAGGCGAAACATTCCGTTTTAACCGCACACTAGAAGCCACTTCTACGATTGAGCGTGTTGGTGTCGTTGGCAGTGCAAGCTTTCATCGCAGCGCCGGCGGTAACAGTGACTTTGGTGAGCAAGATATCGCTAACGCACCCGGTATTAGCCGTGATTTAAAAGATGTGTTGCGCCAAAACCCAATGGCTGTTGTGGGTACCGACGGTATTTCAATGAGCGTGGCGGGCATGAACCCACGTTTTAACACTTTTGTGGTAGACGGTATTTCTCAAAACGATGATTTTGGACTTAATTCAAATGGCTACCCAACTCAGCGTTCACCTATTTCTATCGATGCAGTGGAGAGTGTAGCGCTTAACGTATCGCCTTACTCTGCTCGTAGTGGTGGTTTTACCGGCGCACAAATTAATGCAGTAACTAAGTCGGGCACCAATGATTTATCCGGGACTGTTTTTTGGGAAACCACCAACGACAGCATGGCGGGTGATGGTAAAGACCAGGACTCTGGTGACACCTTAACCCAAGATTTTGAAGAGACCACATTCGGCGGCACGGTTGGTTTTCCTCTAATTAAAGACACTTTGTTTTTCTTTGGCTCATATGAAAACTTTGATGCACCAAAGTCGGCAGAGTGGGGGCCAAAGGGCGCTGGTTTTGCCAATGAGTCAGATGTGACTTCAGAAGATCTAATTCGAATAGAACAAATTGCTCAGTCTATATATGGTCTTGATAGCATTGGCGGTTACACCACCTCACCACAAGAAAAAGATGAAAAAATCTTAGCTAAAGTGGATTGGAATATTAACGACCAACATCGTGCCAGTTTTACTTATCAATCGACCATAGGTAATGTAACCAACAACATGTCATCAGGTGATTCGTTATTAAAATTATCAAGCACTTGGTATGACAAAGAAGAAACTTTAGAAACCTACGCGGCCAACTTATACAGCGATTGGACTGACGATTTTAGTACTGAAATCAAAATCGCTTACAAAGATACCACCACTAAATCGAAAACCATTGATGATTTAGGCATAGGTATGGTGTCGGTACAAACCTTCGAAAAGTCAGGTGACAAAGTCATTTTTGGCACTGACAGTTCTCGCCAAGCAAATGAATTAAATAACCAAAATCTTGAGCTACGTTTTGTGGGTGATTATTACCTAGGCGACCACGATATTGGCTTTGGTGCTCAGTACAATAGCGTTGAAATATTCAACTTATTTGCTCAAGATGTGTTGGGCAATTGGGAGTTTGATTCTATTGATAACTTAGCGGCAGGCGCCGTCGATAGTTTCCGTTATCAAAATGCGGCTTCGGGTAATCCAAATGATGTGAGTGCCAGTTTTAACATGGACACCTTGGCATTATTTGTTGAAGACTCATGGGATATTACGGCCGATTTAGAGCTCACGTTCGGTATGCGTTATGAAACCATTAGCATGTCAGATACTCCAGCCATTAATGAAAACTTTGTTAATCGATATGGGTTTGCTAACAACGAAACCTTAGATGGCCAAGATATTTGGTTACCTCGTGTAGGGCTTAAATACCTATTAAGTGATGATGTGACCTTATACGGTGGTGTAGGCCGTTACAGTGGTGGCTCACCATCTGTTTGGATTTCAAATAGCTTTTCAAATGATGGCAACAGCTTATTAAGCTATAACGAAGGTTGGAACCCAGCATGGGGCACTCCAGATTTTGGCAATATTCCAGCAGATGCTCAAGCGGGTTTAGTGGGTGGCGACGGTAATGTTAATGCCATCGACCCTAACTTTGAGTTACCTTCAGACTGGCGTGCAAGTATTGGTTTTGACAGTACGTGGGATTTAGGTGCCTTAGGTGATAATTGGTTTGTGGGTGGTGAGTTTTTATACATTCAAAAAGAAAACGACTTAGCGTGGGTTGATTTAGCCCGTCGCCAAGTGAAAACCGATGCCACTGGCCGTGTGGTTTATGAAACCTGGGACCCATTGGCAAATAATGGTGCTGGTGGTAATACCGAGCGTTATGACCTCATGTTAACCAATGCTGAAGATGATGGCTCCAGTAAGACGTTAAGTTTGTCGATTGCCAAAGAGTGGGATATGGGCCTTAGCATGCGTGCAGGTTATGCTTATAACTCAGTTGAAGAAGGCAACCAAGGCTCGTCGTCTACTGCAACGTCTAACTATCAATATACCCCAGTACAATATGATCGTAATGGCACCACTATGGGCACTGGCTATTATGAAACACCGCATCGATTCACCTTTAGCTTGGGTTATGACGTAGAGTTTGTTGCAGGTTACAACTCTAGCTTTAACTTATTCTACGAAGCGCGTGAAGGTAACCCATTAACGTGGACACTAGGTTCATATCGTGATGGCAATTTAGGTGACCAAAGCAAGTTTGCTGGCGCATCATATTATCTACCTTACATTCCAACAGGTGCTGATGATACTAATGTTGAGTATGCTGGTGGATTAACTTATGAGGAGTTTAAAGCGGCAATTGATGAAATAGGTTTAGGCCAATATGCCGGCGGTATAGCACCAAAAGGCACCGACAACCAACCATGGATACATCAGCTAGACTTCCGCTTTACGCAAGAATTACCAGGGTTTACTGACGAGCATAAAGGTATTTTATACTTCGATATCAAAAACGTACTTAACCTAGTTAATGAAGATTGGGGCGTGGTTGAATACCAAAGCTTTAACAGCGCTAAGTTGGTTGATCATGACTACAATGCGGCGACGGGAGTTTATACTTATTCTGTTCCATTTGGCCAAGATGGTATTGAGACTAACAATTACGATACTTATGACATCAACAAATCAGCTTGGCAGCTTAAAGTGGGCGTGAAGTACAAGTTCTAATACTTTGTTAAGTAGAGTGCTGGTGCTGTATCTAGAGTGCTAATCAATAGGTTCCAAACAAAAATACCGAGCAATTAGCTCGGTATTTTTATGTGCTCAATATGGTTACATCAAGCTATTTATTCGCTAAACGACGTATAAATTATTTGATTTTACTGGCAAAATTTTCAGGTGAATTTTTCGACTGCTTAACCGCACGTTTCTCTTTTAAAGATAATGCCGGCTTTTTCTTCGCTTCTTTTGAATTATTACGTTCTTTGCTCATTTGTATGACTCCTAGCACGCATAATGCGTAACTAATAAATGGTAATTTTTGTTGTTAGTATCGAAGGTGCTAATGAATCAGCCACTTAGTACTTACTTAGCCTTTGAACAATTTACTGAACCAAACTTATCATTGATATTGCGAATTAATGATGTGCGAGAACTTACCTCTATGATCTAAATTAATCACCTTATTAAGTTGATACTAGCACCTAGTCAGTTAAAAATATCTATTTATTCTATAGATTATTTTGTGCTTAAAAACTCATCTTTAATTATGATTGCTTTGTTGGACAAAATCGGGGATCTCAAGTACACCTTCGCCCCAATGCTCAAACAAGGCGGCGTATAAAAACTCTACAAACACTCGGTATTTACGGGGTAAATATACGCGCTGTGGAAAACTCAGGGTGACCTTGGTTTGCATCATTGGAAAGTCTTCTAATATCGGTATCAGTTGCTTACTGTCGATGGCTTCTTGTGCAATAAAAACCGGTACCGCAGTAATGCCTAGACCTTCAATAGCAGCCTCTCGGGCAAAGGTGACATTATTGACTTTTAGTTGTGCAGGGGGATCGAGATCAAGCCATTGGCTGCCATCAAAAATACGCCAGCCACCATCAATGTGGGCCGACTGTAACTTAATTGCGGTGTGGAACATTAAATCTTGCGGTATTTGTGGTGTGCCATGACGCTTAAGGTAAGTTGGGCTTGCCATTAACAACCGGCTAGCAGTGACTAACGAGTAGCTTTGCAGCTTAGGATCACGTTGTTCGGTAATTTGAAATAGAAAATCGACCCCTTCTTCAATCACATCAATTTTACGGTTAGTCAGTTCTGCATCGATGGTGATATTAGGGTAAGCCGCCAGAAACCGCGCAAGAATACGACCTAAAAATAATTGTCCTAGCTCGATAGGGCAAATCACTTTTAAATTGCCTTTGATGTCTTGCTGGCTCGCACTGAGAAGATCTTCGGCATTTTGTAAATCTTGTAGAATTTTACTAATGCGATGGTAATAACTTGAACCCGCTTCAGTGAGTTTCAATGACCTTGTGGTGCGAAACAGTAATTGCACACCGGCATCGGCTTCTAGATCTGCGATTTTACGACTCACAGTGGCTTTGGTTATTCCCAGTGCTCTGGCTGCACCGGTAAAACTACCTTGTTCTACGACTTGCGAGAATATTTGAACGCGATTGAGATCCATATTGTTACACCTGTGAAACAGTGGGTTGAATTTTTACTATCTAATAAACCTAAGGAAACAGTAGTAAACTAGAGCAGAATAAATTAGGAGTCAAATATGTCTATCAATAAGCGGTTAGTGTTAGTGCCAGGTATTATCGTTGTGTTAGTTGTTGCAGGCGTTTATTGGTGGTCGCAAGTTCGATATATCGAGTCAACGGACAATGCTTATGTTGAGGCTGATATTTCCAATATCAGTGTAAAAGTTCCCGGCTATATTGTGCAATCTGCTGTGGTTGATAATCAACACGTCAACAAAGGTGAACTGCTGGCTCAATTGGAAGACAGCCAATTTGTTGCCAAGCTAGCTCAAAGCAAAGCTGTGTTAGCGAGTACCCAAGCAAACTTGCAAACTCTAGCGGCAAAGGTTGATTTACAACAGGCATTAATTAATCAAGCGAAGGCTACCGTTGTGGCTTCACAGTCAGAGCAGTTAATTGCGCAACAACAATTGAAGCGTTCACAGAAATTAAAAATCAGTAATTACAGTTCACAAAATGATGTTGACCAACTTCAGGCAGGTTTCGATTCAGCATCGGCTCATGTCGATGAGGCGCAAGCCGCATTAGTGGCTAAACAGCGTGAATTGTCGGTATTTAATGCGCAATTATTACAAGTACAAGCGGATGTCGATCAGGCAATGGCCAGTGTCGAGTTGGCTAATATTCAATTGGTGGATACACGTGTTACTGCACCTTTTGCAGGGATTATAGGTAAGCGTGGTGCAATGGTGGGCCAGTATGTTCAACCAGGGCAAGCATTGTTTAGCTTAGTGCCAGATGCACAAGTGTGGATTACGGCTAACTTTAAAGAAACTCAAATTGAGCACATGCAAGCCGGACAAGCCGTTAAGGTGAGTTTAGATGCTTATCCTGATGATGTGTTTAGCGGATTTATCGACAGTTTAGCACCTGCATCGGGTTCTAAATTTAGCTTGTTACCCGCAGAGAATGCGACCGGTAACTTTACCAAAATTGTTCAACGTATTCCGGTGCGTATTCGTCTTGAACGTGATCAACCCTCATCTGCTATTGGGCGTATTTTACCAGGATTAAGCGCTGTGGTTGAAGTCGATACTGAGTCTGCAACCCAATCTCACGAACTCGCTAAGGCAACAGCTGGTCAAGCAATGTCTGTGACTGCAGGGCATTAATATGAGCCAGTCAGCCACTGAGGCAGATGTATCACCAGTCGGCCCTATGAGTACTGTGAGTGATAAACCGACGGGGTATCAGCGCGGTAGCAAACGTTCTTGGATAGCTGTTGCGGGCGGCTTAATCGGTGCCTTTATGGCTATTTTGGATATTCAAATCACCAATGCGTCGATGAAAGAAATTCAAGGTAGTTTAGGCGCCACTTTAGAAGAAGGCAGTTGGATTGCTACCGCTTATTTAGTCGCTGAAATGATTGCCATTCCTTTATCTGGTTGGTTAAGTACTGGGTTATCGACTCGCCGTTATTTACTGTGGACTACCGCTGCCTTTATTGTGGCCTCTATATTGTGCTCAATGTCTTGGAACCTTGAGTCAATGATCGCTTTTCGTGCCTTGCAGGGATTTTTTGGCGGGGCATTAATTCCGTTAGCATTTCGATTAATTCTTGAGTTTTTACCCGACAATAAACGCGCCATGGGTATGGCTCTGTTTGGGGTAACCGCAACATTTGCCCCTTCCATTGGACCGACGCTAGGTGGTTGGCTAACCGAACAATTTAGCTGGCATTATTTATTCTATATCAATGTTCCACCAGGCTTATTAGTGATGGCGATGTTGGCTTATGGTTTAGAGCGCAAACCAATCATTTGGGATAAGTTAAAAGACGCTGATTATTCAGGCATTGTTACCATGGCGTTGGGTATGGGCTGTTTAGAAGTTGTGCTAGAAGAGGGCAACCGTAAAGACTGGTTTGGCTCTGATCTTATTCGTAACCTCGCCATTGTTGCCGCGATCAATATCAGCTTGTTTATTTGGATCCAGTTACGTAAAGCTCAGCCATTAGTGAATATTCGTCTGCTTGCGCAGCGCGATTTTGCTTTATCCACTGTGGCGTATTTTTTACTGGGAATGGCGTTGTTTGGGGCGATTTATATGATCCCGCTGTATTTATCACAAATTCATGATTATACCCCGTTAGAAATTGGTGAAGTGATTATGTGGATGGGCTTTCCGCAGTTGCTGGTACTGCCATTAGTGCCTAAATTAATGCAGAAGTTTGATCCGCGATATTTGGCTGCACTTGGGTTTGCTTTATTTGCGACCAGTTATTATATGAATAGCCATATGACCATGGATTACGCTGGCGATCAAATGATTGCTTCGCAAATAGTACGAGCGTTAGGACAGCCGTTTATTTTAGTGCCTATTGGTATTTTGGCGACAATGCATCTTCAAGCACATGAAAATGCCTCGGCATCGACAGTGCTCAATGTGATGCGTAATTTAGGTGGGGCTTTTGGTATCGCGCTGGTGGCAACGTTAACCGATAATTTGGCTCGAGTTCATTTGGCCCATATTAAAGAGACGTTGCCAGCAGTCAGTGCCCAAGCTTATAACTATATTCAGCATACCAGTTTGATACTGCAAATTGCGGGTTCTGATGCGGTGAGTGCTAACTCACAAGCCTATGCTTTACTTGCTAAAAACATGTCACAGCAGGCATATATTCAAGCCTATAATGATGTGTTTCTTATCATGGCATGTTTTCTATTGATTGCAGTTGTTGCGGTTTTATTGATCCGTAAACCCGTGGCGAAAAGTGATTCAGATCAGCCTAATGAAATGCATTAATCATGTTAGTATTATCTTAATTGATAGCAATAAATTAAGGTGAGAGATGACATTAACGTGGCTAGATGTTGGTTTTACTGAGCTGTCTTTAGAGCAGCTTTATGGCTTATTGCAATTGCGTGTAGATGTCTTTGTGGTTGAACAAAATTGTCCTTATCCTGAATTAGATGGAAAAGATAAACATCCGCAAACCAGGCACTTATTGGGAGTGAATGAACAGGGTGATATAGAGGCTTATAGCCGCGTGTTAGCGCCCGATATTAGTTACCCTCAAGCGAGTATTGGCCGTGTTGCTGTTGCAAAATCTGCCCGTGGTCAGGGCGTGGCCAATCAATTAATGCTAAGTGCCATAGCCATTGCAAAACGGCATTGGCCAACAGACAATATTCAGATTGGGGCACAAGATTATTTACGTCATTTTTATCAACAACTTGGCTTTATTGTCAATTCAGATGTGTACCTTGAAGACGGAATTGAGCATCTTGATATGTTATTAATTTATTAATGTAAGGAAAAATAATGTCAAATTACGCAATTAACACCCAGCAAATTGTTTGTGTCGCTCAATTTGTGGCTAAAGCAGGAAAACGTGATGAGTTAGTGGCGGTATTGGCAAGCTTGATCCCTGATACTCGTCGTGAATCTGGCTGTATTCGTTATGAATTGAATGTCAGTATTGATGACGACAACAAAGTTGCCTTTGTGGAAAAGTTTGTCGATCGTGCTGCGTTTGATCAGCATTGCGCCAAAGAGGCTATTCAACATTATTTTCACCATGTGATGCCAGAACTGGTTGAGTCACATCATGTTGAAGTGTTTAATCAAGTGATCGCTTAACCGGACTCTTTTACTGCACAGTTTATTATCCCCGTTTAACATTGGCAATCATCAGTTGAGATTGCCAATACGGTATTGCGTACACAAATATTGCACACACAAAAATGCCAGTCTTCACAGACTGGCATTTTTTAACTCATTTAGGTGTTAAGCCGAAGCTAGTACCAGAATGATTAGAAGTCGTAACGTACGCCAACAGTAAAGATGTTGTCATCTTCTAAATCAATTTTTGCTAAGGCAACTTTATGATCGCCTTCATACATTGCATAGTGACCATAAAGTAACGTTGACTTAGATACACGGTAATCTGCACCCACAGTTATTTGGGTCACATTTACGTCAGTGCCAGTAACCGATCCAGCATTAGAAACACTGTTTTTGAAGTATTTACCATAACCTGCATCGTCTTGACCGTATTCAGCTTTTAGATTTACGCCGTTTAGGTTGTAAGATACATTAACTAAGAATGAATCACCTTCTTGGTCAGTTGTTTGGCTTTCAGTATTTTGGAATAAACCACCAACTTTAAAGTCACCTAATTTAACTTGTGCCACACCACGGTAAGAATCAGTACCGTTAATAGTGTTATAAGCGGCTGCTAGGTAATAAGGGTGTGCTTTAAGACCTTTATCACCAATGGTTGCACTTAATGCATATTGATCTTCATCAGAATCTTCGTAATTGCCATCCATTAAATAAGTCGCATTTAACGTTACTAAACCGCCAATCATTGGAGAGTAGTACCAAACACCATCAGCTACACGATCTTGGTCATCGACTAAACGGTCGATATCGGCATTTGAGTTACCGAATAAATCAATACCACCTTCTGACTGTTTAAATACAGTGTCATTACGACCCACTAATACAGTACCTGCGTCAGATTTCAAACCTAAGAATGTGTTACGCGCTTTAAATACTTCATCATTTTGAGTGGTGCTTTCAACTTGGAATTCCATTTGGTATAAAAGCTCAATACCGTTGCTGATTTTTTCACTACCTTTCACACCTAAGTTAGAAAAGTTGTTTTCAAATACAGTACCTTCTTTACCGTTTTGAGTCGTAGTGCCTTCATCAGAGTTAGTTACTGATAAATCTAAACGACCATAGAAACTTGGGCCTTCAGCAAGTGTAGCGAAAGAAACTAATGTAAGTACAGATGCTACCGATGCAGAGATTAAGGTTTTTTTCATCTTTCATGCTCCCTAGAACGTTATGTTCTATATTCCATTTTTCATGGTTTTAGTTAGTGAAGTTTGTCGCAGATTCAATTCTGTAACAATCTGGTGCAGATTTTTACAGATTTGATACCTTCAGAGTGTGGCCTAGATCAAATAAACAAGGCCTACTTGAAATTTTGTGTATAAATCTGTGATAACTGCGACCATTTGTATAAAAAAATCACCATATGGCGTGGATCTACCTCTTTAGGGATGTTCCTATTCGATTAAAAATAGGCTAGCGCACAACCATAAAAAGTTGCAAAATTGTATGTTAGCCCATGTTAATTTAATCATTGTGAATATTCGATGTTAATTTTTATATCTTTAGTCTAATAAGGTTATAAATTAAGCATATTTTAATGTTTGTTGTGATAGGCACATTGGCGCTAGGACATAAAGACATTTAGCTCAATCTGCCTCTGCTGAGTAATAGATTGCTATCAAACGGCTCTTTATCCTGCTATCGAGATGGTATGGTTTACCATAGATATAGGTACACTATTGACGTGTTAATCCTCCGGTCAGCTTGATCTGTTAAGCTGCAATAAACCGATTTTATTACTTTATCCCACATCCCACATCCCACATCCCACATCCCACATCCCATGTTTCATATCTCATATACCAAAACGAGTGAGCAGAATTACTCGCTATAAATACGAGCATGTGGTGCTTGTTATTAAACCAAAATGCACCCTTAACCAAATTCATCTAGAGTGAATTGTGACAAACGTTTAGCTTTGAGGATAAATCATATAAAATTGGTCGCGAAAATAGTCGTTAATTAGGGCGTAACCCATGTTGTCAGAATCTTATACTCATCGTTTTGCTGGTGTTGGCCGTTTGTATGGTCAAGCCGCACTAACGACTTTTTCGCAAGCCCATGTTGTGGTTGTTGGTATTGGCGGTGTAGGCACATGGGTTGCCGAAGCATTAGCAAGAAGTGGGATAGGGCAGATTACGCTAATTGATTTAGATGATATTTGTGTTACCAACACCAATCGCCAAATACATGCATTAATTTCGACTATTGGCCAATCAAAAGTTGAGGTTATGGCAAAACGCATTGGCGAAATTAACCCAGAGTGTGTGGTTAATGAAGTAGAAGATTTTATTACCTTAGATAATCTTGCTGAGTATTTTAAGCCGGCTTCACAAGGTGGCAATATTGATTATGTGGTTGACTGTATTGATGCTGTGAAGCCTAAAGCAGGTTTAATCGCTTGGTGTAAGCGTAATAAAATTCCGCTAGTGACCATAGGTGGTGCGGGCGGACAAACCGATCCGACTTTAATTCAAGTGACTGATTTGGCTAAAACAGTACAAGATCCATTATTGGCAAAAGTGCGCAACATATTACGCAAAGATTACAATTTCACTAAAAATATTCAGCGCCGTTTTGCTGTAGATGCGGTGTTTTCGACCCAACATCTCGTCTATCCTCAAGCTGATGGCAGTGTATGCAACACTAAAGAAAATGCAGAAGGCAGTATGCGAATGGATTGCGCCTCCGGTTTTGGCGCCATTACTATGGTAACGGGAACGTTTGCGTTTGTTGCGGTTAGTCGTGTGCTGACTAAATTAGCCGCTAAACCCGCTTAACATTGTTGTGTAAATTTGTCGGTTATCTCGGCACACTAATCACGAACATTGGCCCACCTAGTGGTGACGTAGCAACATAACAGATATTACCCTTGAGCTGAGTCACCGCGTTAAACGCTGCCGCGAGCCCTAAACCTACTCCTCCTTTGTGACGAGCTGTGGTGAAGAAGGGTTCGAAAATATGTTCGACGATGTCATTAGGAATAACCGCGCCATTATTTTGAATTTCGATTTGAATACTGTCTGGCTCAGCAACGACATTGATGTGGATTTTCGCTTGCGAAACATCCTTAAACGCATGCAAAAAGGCATTTGATACCACATTAGTGATAGCTTGGCTTAATAAACTGGCATTATTATTAAGTTGCAACTGCTTATCCAAACTGGTGGTTATTTCGACGTCTTGCGGTGAAAATATCATTAATGTTGAATCAGTAATATCACGTAATAGATTGCTCAAATTAAAGACGGTGTTTTTCTCGTGGCTTTGTTCTGCGGCAATAGATTTAAATTGTTGGATCAAATAACTGGCACGAGTGATATTACTGACGATTAACTGACTGCTTTGTTGGTATTGCTCTAAAATCCCATTAATTTGTTCTAAAGTGGCATCATCGCTATGGATTAATTTGATCAACTCTTCTATGTGAGACAATTGCGAGCTGGCAGCCGTTAAGCAAATACCGATAGGGGTATTAATTTCATGAGCTACGCCGGAAACTAACCCACCTAGTGCCGCCATTTTTTCTTTTTCAACGAGAACTTGTTGTGTTCGTTTTAACATTTGCAATGATTGTTCAAGTTCTCTGGTTTGTTCTTTTACCTGGCGCGCGAGCTCATCTTTATAGCTGCGTTCTAATAGCAGTAAGCGATCGCGATCTTCAAGTGCGTGCTGAAGATCGATTTTTGATTGGTGCAATGCTTGATAAGAGCCTCTTATTTGCCGTTGCATGGTATTAACCGCATCGGCTACCAAACTGAATTCATCATGTTGCGGCTTACGATTAAAATCCAAAGGTGTAAAGTCGTGGTCTAAGCTAATATCATCGCAATATTGGCTTAGTTGACGAAGATGTTTGGTCACATTGAACCACACCAGAAGCAAGATAAAGCCAGCCACTAAGAAGGTTTTGATCGCGTTGGATAATAAAATCAGTATTGCTTTATCATACAAACGATCATATATGACATTTAGATCAGCTTGTACGATGAGTGTCCCAACAGGAATATGTTCATTATTGGTATAAATTAATGGGTATTGTTTCTCAATAACAGCCGTTTTCTTATATTCACCAAAGTGCCATTCTTGATTAGTGTCATCACGGATAGAAATATAGTTTATGTCAGGTAATTGACTTAAACCACGGAGCTGCGTGTCGATTAAATGTTCATCTATTACCCATATACTGGCTGCCAGCACTTCTAAATTTACCGCTTCTATATTCGAAAAAACGCGATCAATTCTACTTACATCACTTTGATAATCACTTACGAGCTGATAAGCCGTCGTCACGAGGGTAATTAAAGAACTAAAGATCACGATAGAAAGCGTCAGTTTTCGAGCTATTGGACTTCGCAGTAACTGTTTTATGGATATCAGCATAGTTTCTTCATTGTGATTTATAAATAGGGAGGATCTACCGATGAAAGTATTTATTCTACAATGCATTTCGCCAGTGTTAGTTTGGGTTACATACCTTGGTTCAAGCATAGCCTGATAGGCCATATATAGTATGAAAAAATAAATAAATATCAGCTAATCAATTATTTTTTCTGGCATATATTTTGCTTTGCCTTAGTAAGCTCAAAAATCTGACACTGCGGGTAAGCTATGATGAAAATGAAAGTAGGTTCAATAAAGTTATTGAATAGTAAGCGTTTGTTCGTAAGTTCTATGTCATGGCTTATTGTAACATGTGCTAGTTTATTGTTTGCGCCTAAAGATTTATTGGCGTTTTTATCGTTAGACCAACTCGTTAATCAATATGGTCAGTTTATTGGCTTAGGGTTGATTATGGGAGTGGCATATTTTTTAAGCCAGATTTTTGCCTTTGTCGTCGATGAGGCCATCGTATATTTACGTCAAAAACGTACCGTAGAAACTATTGACGCAAAAGTGAAACTACTGGACCCTGCTGAAAGAGCCTTGCTACGGGAATTCTTTTTACAAGGACAAACTATTTTAACCTTGCCACAAAATGAATTAGCGGTTAAAAATTTAGTTAATACCAGCATACTTGAAATGCTTGGAAACGAGCGTCACTATGCGATTCAAGGGCCAACGGCTGAATACAAAATTTCGATGCAAGCACGTAATTATTTAAATCGTGATGTACTCCGTTTACCAGCGGGTGAACCCAGTGCAGAAGAAATGAGTTACCTGATTAAAACGCGACCACATTTTATTAATGGATTGATTCAATCACGTAAGCATGCAGTGTAATACCAATCTCATTAAATATCTGTTCAATTCAGAGTCTCTCAGGTTTTTCAATTCAAGGCGTATTGATGTAGAAATGGTTGTTCCCTTTTTAATCGATACAACACAGAAGTGGAATACCTGAGAGACTCCATTCTGGCGGGTTTCAAAGTCCTTTATGCTTCGTTAGATGTTTTCAAAATAGAATCACTATTCGCTTCAATCATCAGCCTTGCCTACAGCACTTTGAACTCCCGCTGAAAGATCACATATTTAATAGGATTGGTATAATAGCGCGGAAAATAGTGCTGTAGATGAATAAAAAAGATGGGGGCGTATAAAGCCCCCATTCTGGCATAAAAACACATCATGTGTTTTGTCGCCAATGTATCATTCACAAGGAAGTATCCATATTGGATATGAATAATAAGCAGTAAAAAACTTAACCTATTAAGAGACTCACTTAGTAGGTGCAGACTTCACAATAAACATCCACATTAGATAAGACATTATTCCAAAGGTACAAAAAATTACCATCATAGAAAGTAATCCTATTGCGTTACCAAACATTAAATCTAACCAAAATGCCATGATATTTATCCTTTAGGTTGTGAAGACGTGATCATCATAAAGTCAAAATAACGTCGTTATACTGATCTTGATCAATCTTCAGCCGTCATGATGTTAACTTAGTGTAAAATTGCCAATTAGCTCACAAAATAACACAATCCATCTTAATAGAGGGTGATGAATGACTTTTGACCAATTGAGTGTTTTTTATAGAAAATAATAGGTAAAGGGCTTGCCATTATTAAATGCAACGGTATAATCGCCAGCACTTAATCGTGACAATGATTGTTACGAAAAGTATTGCTTGGTTAGGATTAAATTACGAGTGTTGTTTTGCAAAGATATTTGGATTTCTCAGATTACTTTGCAAAGCTAACATAGCTACTAAGTCTTTGCCTGAGTGATGAAATTGGTATACATGGGGGATTCAAAATCCCCTGCTTCGCGGCGTGTCGGTTCGAGTCCGACCTCAGGTACCATCATTTGAAAGCCCTGTTCTTAATTGAACAGGGCTTTTTAATGCTTTAAATTCAATGATAACAGATACAAATTAACCTGCTTTGGATCAACAGCACTAAGTCTCATCTGTGAATCGGCAAGCCGTTAGATTTTTGTTTGTATCTGTATTGCCATTCTCCACAACAGAACGTATTCCAGTATCTTTGATAGACATTCTCGAATACATTTGATTAGTACAAATGACTTGATGATTAGCGGCTTTGAGGTTGAAATAGGCTTATCGTTCTTTACTGTTTCTTTAGCAAGGATATTTTGGCTGTGAGAGTTTTTATGCTGACTCAATACTATTCTTTACGCCACTTTTAACTGTTTAAAGTTCACTTGTCAGGGTGACTTCTCCTTTTCTGCCTTTGACTCAATTTGAACTATAATGATGAATCATTATAGGGTTTCTTCGCATTATCTCATTCCATTTCTGTTTAAGATAAAATGGCTTAAAAATGTGAGTTGATTCATTTATAAGCTAAATTAATATCATATAAACAAAGTTTAATATAATTGTTAATATATTTAATTTTTAATAAAGCATTATAAATCAAATTATTATGTTTATTCGGTGGTCTATCGGTATGACATTTTTTGTTTTTGCTCTTATACAGTATTGCGATTGCACATGTTGGGTATTAGTTTGACCTATCTTCGTCACTTTTTGACGCTTATAAGAAGGAGTTTCCATGCAAGCACAATTTAATGTTCAAATTGGTTCTTTTCGTAAAATCAATAAGATCCCGAATGCTTGGTCAAATGAAGACTACCTTCAGTTGATGGCTATTATGGGCTTAGATGATGGCCTAGAAGGAATGGAGGCTACTGAACTTAGAGAAATGTGCATGATGTCTCTAAATGATTTAGAGGCCAATGAAGCAGCTAAAATCATCTTGACGCATTTATTCAGTGAATTAACTGAAGGTAAAATTGATCAGTTAAGTAATGACATGATCGGTGACAGAATGTGGGAAGAATATTCTGATTGCTTGCTCCATGAAGGTTTTTTTAGCGCTTATGCCTTATTGAGAGAAGCATTTAATGGTGTTTTTGCCGAGCCTACCGGTGTTGAGTTTATGGTTAATGTCACTGCAACTGACGCTGCAGAGTTAACTATTTTTGATGCGTCATTACATGCCTCGATGGTACGTCTTCTCGCATCTGGGTTATCTCCTGATGCACTATTGCATCGATTATATGAAGACCAAATTACCGGGACACAATTTCCAGAAGCCTTAGGGATATTGTGGAAGCTAGAATTAGTATCAAATGAAGGTTTATCTCGTCAGTTTAAGATGGTGAGTTCAGACTTCTGGTTTGGACAATTGGCGAATGTAGAGCAGTTTGAAGCTTCTGCTCATGCTGATGAATCGGATGAAGATGAATAACTAAGGTTATCTAGTTTGATATTTTTACCCAATAAAAAAACCAGCTGATAACAGCTGGTTTTTTTTACATCATTTAGGCTATGCCAAATTAATGATTACTATTATGAGTGCTTACGACGACGTAATGCAGCTAATGGTAGTAATAGTGCAGTTAACCAACCCATAGAACCACCAGAAGATTGCTCTACTTCCTCGGTAACATTAATGGTTGCTGTACCTGGTGCACTTGTCAGCTCACCGTCAGATGCAGTTACTGTGAAAGTGAAGGTGTCATCACCTACTGGAGCAGTAAACAGAATTGATGGACCACCGTTAGTAAAGCTAACACTCTTACCACCAGTTTGAACCCAATTATAAGTTAAAGCATCACCATCGATGTCTTTACCATTTGCTTTTGCTGTTACTACAAATCCACCAGCGCTATTCATTCCTGAAGGCGCAACCGTTGGAGCATCATTAACGTTATTAACAGTAATAACGACTTGTGTAGGCGTGCTCAAATTCCCTTCTTCATCAGTTGATGTATAAGAGAATGTATCCGTGCCAGTGAAGTCAGCTGTTGGTGTATAAGTAAATGCACCATCTGCTGCTAACGTCAGTTCGCCATTAGTCACTTTATCAACAAGAACAACAGTGTCTAACTTTCCAGCAGGAGACACATCGATTAAGCGTTGAGCCTTAGCCGTCATGCCATCACCCGTTACTTGAGTACGAGCTACTTTTTGGTCTGGCTTAGTATCATTATCTAATACATTACCTTCCATAGAAGTATCTTCATCAAGTGAAGGGGTGTCAGTTTGGCCGAAGCTAAACTCAGTAACCATTGCTTTATAAGCAAGTTCAACACTACCTGCAGTTGTTGATCTTACTTCAACCCAGTCATCATTAGTAACAGATGTGCCTGCACCGTTAAAGTAATGAGTTGTACCTATGCTACCACTGATGTTTTCAGCGCCAATCGTTACGTTAGCTGGCATACCAGGAATATCGTAATAATTGAATGTGACTTCTTCAGTATCGCCAGTTTTTAACCACACGCTAAAGCTATACTGATCACCTGAAGGATCGCCCCAAAGTTGCGCATCATTCCATTCAACAACTAAGAATGAAGCTGTTCCAGTGCTCACGACACCAAGAGAGATTGCTCCACCACCAGTATCGCCAACTGTACCATCACTTAAATCAAAATCTGACCAGAATGGTGCAAGGATATTATTTGGATTTGAGCTATCAGGTAGTTCTTTATTAGCATAAGTGCCTGCAGTTGAACTATTACCAGGAATGACTATGCCGTTATCCGAAATAGTGATTTCTGTATAAGTTTGTCCATTGTACTTATAAGCTGGAACTGTAAATACAAATGTAGTTTCATCACAACCGTCTAAACAAGCAGGTGTTTGACTTAAGCCAAGAGCGGTAATATTAGGATATGTACCTGTGCCACTAGTCGTGACCATTTCAGGTAAATCCATTGAACCAACCCAAGTGACTACGCCAGTGTTTTCATCAACAGATAGACCATTTTGCGAGGCGCCGTTCAGGACCACAGATACATCATCTTTTGATGTAAGCTTAGTGCCTTTAGGAGCCGTAGCCGTAAGAGTTACCGTGTTTTCAAACATAGTGTTATTCACAACAGATTTTATTGTGAAAGGATCAGCAACAGAAATATCAGTGTCAGTTGTAAAAGCTGATATTAATGATGAATCACTTGACTCTTTAGCGAGTACAGCCAATGGAAGATGAGCATTTTGCTTTCCTTCAGTGCTGCTAATCATCACATTACCGAATATCCAATCACCATATTCACTAAATGTTGAATCAACAGTGACAGTGAAGGTTGCTGATGCACCCGCTTCAAGTTCAAGTGTTGATGGTGAAATCATTAGACCAGCAGTACCAGAACTTGCAGAAAGCGCCCAAGATGATTTTTCATCACTCTTGTTGTAAACCGTACGAGTAAAGGTACAGATACCGACACAAGAGTCTGCTGCAATTGAAGGCTTATCAAATGTTAATACTGCTTTTGCTGCAGCATCAAGATCCATGCGACCCGCACCCATATCAAAAGGAGTAGCCGGAGTTGATGCATCATAATCTAAAATACCATCAATTGTAGATGTGGACGTTAATGCTGTTTTAATGTCAATTGATGACCAATCTGGATGTAACTGGCTTAATAAAGCAGCAGCACCCGCCACATGTGGGCTGGCCATACTGGTACCAGTAATCATGTTAAAGTTTTCTCCACCATCGTCTGGTGAGAAAGCTGATAAAATATCTGTTCCTGGAGCTGCTAGATCAGGCTTAAGAATATTTTCATTACCATTTGGGCCACGAGAGCTAGACTGATTAATTGTATCTGCTAGGTTGCTTGCGACAATACGTTTAATTTCAGAACCAATAGTACCTTGAGTCGCTGTATCACCCATTGAATCAATAATTGCCATGGCATCATCTTGTGAGATCATAGCAGAAGGGAATGTAATGCCTGGAACTGACATAGATATTGGAGCACCAGCACGGTTGTTATAAACAACAACGGCAGTTGCGCCGGCAGCTTCAGCGTTGGTCACTTTATCGCTAAAGTTACAAGTACCACGTGAAATTAGTGCGATACCATCTTTAAATGAATCTGCAGCGAATGGATCACAACCTTCAAAGTTTTCGGCATCAATATTGAGTGCTGAAATAACTGGAGCAGTAATATCCATTTCAATAATGGTATCAGATCCTGGAATCGCTAATAAATCATCACCACCAACATTGAAGCTGTTAGCAAAATAACGGCCAGTCGTGCTGTTAGCTACAGTGATACCAGATTCAATACAACCAGGACAACCTACTGATTTAGCTGCGTTACCATCGTTACCAGCAGCACTTACTACAACAACACCAGCAGCTTCAGCAGCTTCAAACATTGTTTTATATGGGCTGCTTGCTGGATCTGCACCGGCTCCACCACCCCATGAGTTATTGATTACGTCTGCACCGTCATTAACAGCATGCTCTAATGCTTCCATCAGCATGATGTTAGAACCGCTGCCACCAGAACAATCTTCTGTAGAATACAGCGCTTTATAAGCCATTAAATATGCGGCTGGAGCAACGCCTGATAATGTAACATCAACACCTTGGAATGTTGTTTCTACCTTGTTGCCTACAGCAGTACCGGCAACGTGAGTACCATGACCACCAAACCCTAATGGGCTCATGTATTCATCTGCACATACCGCAAATGTTGGTTGTGACCAACGTGCAACAATTAATTTGTCGTTACAAAATGAACTATCAACAGTTGAACAGTAGTCATCTGTTGGCATCATCCCTGTTGGCGCTTCAAAACCTTCGCCTGAGAACATTGGGTTTTCAGGACGAATACCACCATCAATAATGGCAACACGAATACCTTTACCAGCATTTTCCATGCCCTCAACAGCATTCCACATAGCTTCACTGTTGATTATTTCATGTGAAGCATCCATGTTAGTGCTGTACATAGCTTCAGGGTATACAGAGATAACCCCTGGAATAGCCATTATTTGTTCAACAGTTAACCCTTGGCCAACAATAGTGACACCGTTAAATAATGTTGTAAATTGACGTTCAACTTTAGCATTTGAAGCAACCTTTGAAAGGGCCTTTGTAAATGCAGCTTGCTCGGCCTGCAGATGAGACACATAGCTTTTAACTGGAGCTGATTGAATGTCTAATTTGCTATTTTTATCTTTAATCGCGGTAGAAGCATAAGTTGAAATACCACCTTGATATTTTGCAATAGCAGGTGATTCTAGTTCAATAATATAACGCTGAGGAGCTTTGACATCGTTAATTTTAACCGCAGGTTTTTTGTTATGGTCAGTAGAAAGCAGTTCAATGCCTGCATGGTTAGAGCTATATTGAGTATTTGCATAAGTAGCACTTGATATTAGTGCTGCCGAAATGGCTAGGGCTAATTTTGTCTTCACAACTTCTTCCTTGTTTTTAGACACCACTCAATTTGAGGGGGATATCGCTGTAACACGATGAATATTAAGTGATGGTGTTTATAATATGTTCAGTTTTTTGCTGCACTCTATGGCACATCAGTAGCATTTGTAGCACAAAGATTTAACAAAAGTAATACTGTAACTTAAAAAAACGGCAATCAATTGTTAATAAGTATGTGCAGGTTTGTGATTGAAGTTGTGTTATTCACTAGTGGGAGTTGACAATTTAGGGGTTGATGCAGGGCTTGAGGGCTACTTAGCCCTCCATAATCTAGGGCTTTACAGATCTTACGATAGGGTTTTGTAGACTAATAAGTGTTTCAGTAGACTGGATTTCATCAATAGATTGGATACGATTAATCAGCACATGCTGCAACCCGTCGATAGATTGGCACATTACCTTTACAAATACCGAGTAATTTCCGGTGGTGTAATAGGCTTCTACCACTTCTTCTAATTCATTTAGCTTGGCAATAGCAGCCGGATAATCGCCTGCACTTTTTAAATTGATACCGATAAAGCAGCAAACATCATAACCGAGCGCTTTGGGATTTACAGTAATTTGCGCACCAGTAATAATGCCAGCTTGTTTCATTTTTTCAACGCGAACATGGATCGTCCCAGCACTGACGTTAAAACGTTTCGCCAGTTCCGCAAAAGGTGTTCTGGCGTCTTGCATAAGTGCGGTAAGTATATGATTGTCTAATTCATCACGTTGAAATGAGCTATCCACGGTATAAAGCCTAATAAACCATTAATTGGTCATAAATCTACGACTTTCATTGCATAATAGCTACTAAAATTAGCATGGTTATTAACAATGTTTAATTTTGTTATTGATCCGCCGTTGGGGCCATGAACGTGACGGGAGACTCAAAATGCATTACTTGTTGAGAGTAGGGGTGAGTTATCGATAATGCCGCGGCATGAAGGAGTAACCTAGGTGATAAGCTTTTTGCTAAAGCATCGGCATAAAATCCATCACCAAGGATAGGGTGGCCTAATGCCATCATATGGACTCGAAGCTGATGCGATCGTCCAGTAATTGGAGTGAGTTTGACTAATGTTGACTTAGCACCATAGCTCACGACTTCAACTAACGTCACCGAAGGTTTTCCAACAGTGTGGTCTACTTTTTGTTTGGGTCTATTAGGCCAATCACAAATTAGCGGTAAATCGACTTTAGTGATATTGGTTTTCATATGACCAGCCACTCGAGCAAAATAGGTTTTGGCTGTTTCTCTATCACGAAATTGACGTTTTAATTCTCGTTCAGCACTGCGTCGTAGTGCTACGACAATAACCCCAGAGGTAGCCATGTCTAATCGGTGTACAATTTGCGCATTTGGATGTTCAGCTAAAACCCGAGAATAAATACTGTCATGATAAATAGCCTCTCTTCCTGGAACCGATAGTAGTCCAGAGGGCTTGTTTGCGACCAGAATATCCTTATCTTGATACACAATATCTAGCCAAGGAGTGGTGGGTGGGTTGTAAATGAAATCAGCCATAGTTGCTCTCGTGAGTCAATTCGCGGCAAAGATACCGCTAGGGCTTATGATGTGCAAGTATAGAATGGTATTGCTGAAAGACTAAAACGACGATTTAAGAGAATGCATTGCCGTTGACGTGCATGATGGTGAATGTCCACACTACAAACGCAAGTGGGATATGTACCAATGCATAAAAGCATTGATCAAGACGACTCATACCTTTTGCTTGCCAAATTAAAAAAAGGTGCGCACCAATGACAGTCGGAAAGAGTACTAATAATGGATAAAGTGAAAATGGGCTAGCATCGGTGAAAATGGCGTGACTCATCAACGCCCAAGCCACCATAAAAGCGGTAGTCAATGGCGGCATAGCAATGCGATATTGGTCTGGGTAAGGGTACATCCAGTGTCCTTAGAGTCATCTCTGTTGTGGTGTATTAACCTTTTATTTCTTTTTTGCTCTGGATCACTTTTCGATGAACTATCGAGTAATGGCGTAATCCAGCGGGTCCATGAGATACAATAACAGATAATAAAATAATAAAGATGACTAATTCAGAATGACACTGACTTATTTGAATAAAAAATCCTAGTAGGATGACTTTTAGTAAGGTTAACACTCCTTTGAGTTGTATTAGCCAGCGCCAATCTCTAATGATCTCCCAACTCATTAGTAATACACCGGATACGATTGCAATAAGCCAATAATTAAACCACAGAGATAACTCAAGATTAAAGATAATGCCACCACCACTGCCCACTACACCAATAATGTGCAGTGCTCTGAGTGCAGTTTTGCTTATCCGTTCAATCCAAAATCGGCGGTTTGATACTGGCAAATTCTTTTTCTGATTCATAGTGTCGTTGCTAGGTTAACATAGCAGTAACATTAGCAATTTTACCCCGTTAAAACAGTGATGGGTACAGCAGTTTTTTTTATTTTCAATGTGATTATTCAATTTAATAAATGAATGCCTTAAGTAGATGTTTTTTATCATGTGTTCTAGCTTACTAGGTATCTCTTAAGAGCGTCTCTACTCTAGATTATTTGAAGTAGAGTGAAATGAGAATATGTTGATGAACAAATGAAATCGACATTCGCTATGTTTAGTTTCCGGCTGTATCAAGGCGTCACGAATGTGGCTCCAGAGAACTTGGCTAAATCCGTGTTGATATGGGCAAGAAATGGATGAGGTTTATAACGCTAAAAGGATGTTTTTTGTGGGCGTTACAAGCAAACTATACTGCAGAGTGATTATTGTTGTCGTTGCTATTAACAAGGGAGAGTCTGGATCACAATTTCATCTTTATCCCGTGTGATATTGACGACAATAACTGTTAATTCACATACAATTAGCCTCTGTTTTGAGCGTGACTATTGCATTCAATAGTAGTAAACGATCGCGATAGCGCCATTAACGCATTTGGAGCCTTATGAGAATTGGATTTTTTAGCGCAAAGCCTTACGACATTCGCCATTTCAATAGTATTAACGAAACCTTTAAGGTTGATATTGAATTCTTTGATTACCGACTTTGCATGCAAAACGTAAAATTAGCAGAAGGCTATGAAGTCGTGTGCGCGTTCGTCAACGACTCTTTATGTGAAGAAGTGTTAGTTGAGTTGGAAAAAGGCGGTACAAAAATAATCGCCATGCGTTGTGCTGGCTTTAATAATGTCGATCTGATTGCTGCCGAGCGATTAGGGATGAGAGTCGTTAACGTACCAGCATATTCACCTGAGTCAGTCGCCGAGCATTCAGTGGCCTTAATGTTGACCTTAAATCGTAAAATTCATAAAGCTTATCAACGCACTCGTGATGCCAATTTTGCGTTGTCGGGTTTAGTCGGATTTAACATGTTTGGCAAAACCGTTGGGGTGATTGGTACAGGTAAAATTGGTTTGGCGACCATTAAAATTTTATTAGGTTTTGGCTGTAAAGTGATCGCCCACGATCCTTATCCAAACCAAGCGGTAATTGATCTTGGCGTCGAATATGTCTCATTAGAAAGCCTGTATCCTCAATGCGATATCATTAGTTTGCATTGTCCGTTGACCAAAGATAACCATCATTTACTCAACAAGGTCAGTTTTAGCCAAATGAAGCAAGGTGTGATGGTGATTAACACCAGCCGCGGCGGACTATTAGACGCTTTTGATGCGATGGAAGCGTTAAAAGATGGCCAAATTGGCTCGTTAGGGCTTGATGTATATGAAAATGAAAAAGGATTATTTTTCGAAGATAAATCAAATGAGATTATTCAAGATGATATCTTCCGTCGTTTGTCTGCTTGTCATAATGTGATTTTTACCGGTCACCAAGCCTTTTTAACTGAAGAGGCATTAAATGCGATAGCCTCAACAACATTAACGAATGTGACTCAGTTGACCACAGGGCAAACCTGTAATAATGAGCTATTTTAATTCGTACGGGTTAACCGGAATATTTACGAGTACATAGACTATAATCACACTCTGCCCAGCTTGATAAATCTTAGGCGCAGTGCAAAATAAATGGAACATTATGATTACAACAACTGAAATTCACGACATTAAAACGGCTACGGGCTTAATGCGTACCACGCTTTATCGTCCAGACACTAAAGGCCAATTTGCGACCATTATTTTCTACTCAGAAATATTTCAGCAAACCGCGCCTATTGCTCGCTCAGCGGCAATCTTAGCCGGTCATGGTTTTGTTGTATTAGTACCAGAAGTGTTTCATGAGCTAAATCCTATCGGAACCGTGTTGGCTTATGATGAAGCCGGTAAAGATAAAGGTAATGCAGACAAGTGGGCCAAGCCTTTGGAACATCATGACAGTGACACTTGTGCGTTAGTTGACTTTGCACGGGCACAGTCATTTTGCAGTGATAAAGTCGGCGCTATGGGTGTTTGTATCGGTGGTCACTTAGCTTACCGCACCGCACTTAATCCAGACATCAGCGGTGCTTTTTGTTTATACCCAACCGACATTCATTCAAACACATTACCTTGCCAAGAAGGCAATGATTCATTAACCCGTACTGGTGATATAAAAGGCGAGTTAGTGATGGTGTTTGGTAAGCAAGATCCGCATGTCACTAAAGAAGGTCGTAAGCTTATTTATCAAAAGCTTGAACAGGTAAATGCAAACTTTACTTGGCTTGAAGTCAATGCACAACACGCTTTTATGCGTGATGAAGGCGAGCGTTACGATGCCGCTTTAGCATTGCAAATGTATTTACAAGCGGTGGCATTTTTTCATCGAGTATTAAACTAGTCTTATTGCATGTCTGCGTTGAGCTTAAGTACACATATACCCAAGCCACTCCAACATGCTCGCTTCAGAGCTCCCGTAGGATAACGGAACAAGGTAGTGATTGAACAGAATGGTGACGCTCTGTTTAATATCACTATTTCTAGGTTCTAGGTTCTAGGTCGCTTCGCGGCTAGATCCTATAAAATCTTAGCAGCGAAGCGGTCCCATCCCTGAGCGCAGCGTTCGCTTGTTATCTCTTGCTATCGAGTCTGAAACAGCCCGTAGGCGCGCTATTCCTAGACCCTTGAACTCTGTCACTTCTGGGCATGCACAATCTTGTATTTCGAGGTCGTTTGGGTATAAACCATCAAGTGGCTGCCTGGGGATTACTTTAACCACCGCGCTCGGTTTGCATTAATCTTCGCTTTAGTTTTGTTGCTTGTTGAAAGCGCGCTTGATGTTCGAGGTTCGGGTAATTTAATCACCGCTTTTTGTAGCATTAAGCTATTAGGGTAAGTCATTACATCGCCGATATCTCGTTTGATCAATACGTGAAACAAACTGATTTCAACAATAATGCCACTCATATCTTCTTCTTTATCAACAATTTTTATTCGATCGCCAATACGATACGGAAATGCAAAAAAGATTAATACACCAGCAGTGATGTTGCTCAATATCGACCATTGAGCAAATAGCGCCACGCCTAATACCGCAAAGGCTGAAGACACAAATAGCGACACCTCTTGATAGCCTAACCCTAATGACACCGCCATGACGGATATCGTCACAAAAAACAACAAATAAGAAATCAAACGGGTAATTAAACGGCTACGTACTTCACTGACTTGTTTCTTTTCAGCTTGCAAATGGATCCATTTATTAACCTGACGTTGGGCAAAAAAGAACACCGCCAAATAAATAAAGATCATCAATAAATGGTTAAACATGTCAATTCCCTATCTCGTAATGATAATAAAACATTGTGTTACATACGCTATTTGACGCGAACTTCGGCCAGCATTCTGGGGTATAATAGAGTTTTAAAGTAGAAAAATCTTGCTGTCGTATATTAAGCAAGACTCCTCACTGAGTGAAGTATGTCCGATTATAAAGTATTGCACGTCGACGGTGATAGATTTGGTGATTTTTGTGTACTCGACGATGGCGATTATCGGGTTTTATCATTTGGTGATAATGATGAACAAAGTAAAATGGATAAGAGCCAACCACATGTACCGCAACATACCTATGTTCAAGCCATGTTGGCTGTGTTGTTATTTTCGCAACCGAAAAGTGTCATTATTTTAGGCTTAGGAGGCGGGGCATTAGTGCATTCTCTGAGGCATTTTGATGCGGCAATTAAGATTACCGCCGTTGAATTGCGCCAACAAGTTATTGAAGTCGCTAAGCGCTTTTTTCAATTACCCTTGAGTAAAAAGCTCACTGTATTACATCAAGATGCGTATGAGTTTTTAGCCCAAGCAGAGCACAAAAAAGTGGATGTCATTTTTGCCGATATCTACAGTGACAAAGGCGTAGATAAACAACAACTGTCTACTCAATTTATTGAACAAACAAAACAGCTGCTCAAAACCGATGGTTTTTTAGTGTTAAATTGCTGGAAAGAACACAGCCGTGATTTACAGTTACGTGACACACTTCATGCACATTTTAACCAAGTCTTTGCATGTTTAACTGGCGGCGGAAATTGGGTGGTGTTTGCCACTAATAAAGCGAATTGTTTTTCTGCTGCTAATAATAAGCAGGAGCTCCAAACGCTTTCACAAAAACTTGAAATTAATGTCAGTCGCGTACTGACAAGATTTGGTCCTTGGGAATAATTCCCGCCTGTAAGTATCATTAAGCGAATACCGACCTATGTCGGTATTTGTTTTTTACGCTCTAGGATTTATCTAACCAGATAGTTCAATATGAAAAACCGATTAAGGTGATAGTTTTTATCCGTTATACTTAATTGATGTCGATCGCTATTATGACTACATCAGATGACGAGCACAGTTTGTTTGCCATCACCGAAACCATATTGGTATCGGGTTTAATGTAAATCTAAATGGAGCATGACATGACACAATCTATCATCAATAGCACTATCAAACCTTTCAAAGCAACTGCATTCCACAATGGTGCTTTCGTTGAAGTTACCGAGCAAGATTTATTAGGCAAGTGGGCAGTAGTATTTTTCTACCCAGCTGACTTTACTTTTGTATGTCCAACTGAATTGGGCGACATGGCTGACCATTATGAAAAGTTACAAGCAATGGGCGTTGAAGTTTACTCAGTATCAACTGACACTCACTTTACCCACAAAGCTTGGCATTCAAGTTCAGACACAATCGGCAAAATTACTTACCCAATGATTGGTGACCCAACTGGTGTTATCACTCGCAACTTTGGTGTAATGATTGAAGAAGATGGTTTAGCACTTCGTGGTAGTTTCGTTATCAACCCTGAAGGCCAAGTTAAAGTCGCTGAAATTCATGACCTAGGTATTGGCCGTAGCGCTTCTGAACTAGTTCGTAAAATTCAAGCTGCACAATATGTTGCAACTCACGATGGCGAAGTATGTCCAGCTAAATGGCAGCCAGGTGAAGAAACATTGGCTCCTTCAATTGACCTAGTGGGTAAAATCTAACCACTAAGTTTACCCTTAGGTTAGTAATATCATCTCCAGCTAGTCGGTGTTCCCCCCGGCACTGACTAGCACTTTTAAAATTATCGATTATTACCCATTTTTTAGGAGTTGTTATGTTAGATGCGAATGTAAAAAATCAACTGAAAACCTATCTGCAAAACCTCAAGCGCCCAGTTGAACTTGTCGTATCTGCAGATGACTCAAACAAAGGCAAAGAATTAACCAGCCTAGCCCAAGACATTATTGACTCATCAGACTTAGTTTCAGTCACGTATCAACAAGGTCAGCGTACACCAAGTATGAGTGTGATTAACCCACAAGCTGCAACCAACATTACCTTTGCTGGATTGCCAATGGGTCATGAATTTACCTCACTGGTGTTAGCGCTATTACACAGCGGCGGACATCCGATTAAGTTGGATGCGGATATCATTGAACAAATCCGCCAATTGCCTGGTGAATTCCATTTTGAAACCTATATTTCGTTAAGTTGCCAAACCTGTCCTGAAGTGATCCAAGCACTGAATATGATGGCGGCAATTAACCCAAATATTACTAACGTGATGATTGACGGTGCGCTTTTCCAACAGGAAGTGAGCGATCGCAATATCATGTCAGTGCCATCAGTATTTTTAAACGGCGAAGCCTTCTCTGTAGGTGCTATTAGCGTTGTTGAAGTACTGAATAAGTTAGATAAAAATGCTGCAGGCAGACAAGCTGAGCAGTTAAACCAAAAATCAGTTTTTGATATGTTAGTGATTGGTGGCGGCCCAGCAGGTGCTGCAGCGGCAATTTATTCTGCTCGTAAAGGGTTAAACACCGGTATCGTAGCGGAGAAATTTGGCGGCCAAGTTGCCGAAACCGTAGGTATTGAGAACTTTATTTCAGTGTCTAAAACCGAAGGCCCTAAACTAGTTGCTAACCTTGAAGCCCACGTTAAGGATTATGACGTCGACATTATGCAAAACCAACGAGCGTTGAGTTTAGCTAAAAATGGCCTGCTTGATGTGACCTTAGAAAGTGGCGCAACCCTAAGCAGTAAAACGATAATTTTGGCAACTGGTGCACGTTGGAGAGAAATGAACGTTCCTGGTGAACAAGAGTACCGTAATAAAGGCGTAGCGTATTGCCCACACTGTGACGGCCCATTATTTAAAGGTAAGCGTGTTGCGGTTATTGGTGGCGGTAACTCTGGTATTGAGGCGGCTATCGATTTAGCCAATATCGTTGAACACGTCACCGTACTTGAGTTTGACAGTAAGTTACGTGCCGATGAAGTGCTACAGCGCAAAGCTAAATCAATGGGTAACATCACCATTATTACCCAAGCGATGACCACTAAAGTAAAAGGTGATGGTACCCGTGTAACCAGTTTGATCTACACCGATCGTGCAACAGGTGAAAGCAATACCGTTGTCTTAGCCGGTATCTTTGTCCAAATTGGTTTAGTTCCTAATACTGAATGGCTAAAAGGTGTGGTTGATATGACCCCTCGCGGCGAAATTATAGTCGATGAGCGTGGCCAAACATCTATCCCTGGTGTATTCGCCGCAGGTGATGTAACCAATACCCCGTTTAAGCAAATCATTATTGCTATGGGCAGCGGCGCAACTGCATCACTGGGTGCATTTGATTATCTCATCAGACATTCAGAAGAAGAGGATGTAAAAGCTGCATAGCAGATTGTAAGATTTGTTATATGTGGTTTTATATCAACTACCGAATAAAAATAGCCTGCATTTTGCAGGCTATTTTTTTGTATTTTCATTTACAACCTTACATTGTATGGATTGGTTGTTTATCAATAACGGATAAAGAAATTGATATATTAGAAAATTTTCAAGTATATTGAACTTAGGTCGATAGCCTTTACGTACACCTTTACGTAAATATAAAAATAGATAGTCATTTACACATGAGCTTTATCTCGTTAGATAGTATTTTTATAACAATAAAATACTATCAGCTGTAGTGAATTGACTAAGGGTTGATGTTAAACGGTATCCGTCGCAACACAATAATAGCCTCAAGGATTGAGACTCGGTATCACGGTTCTCAATAGCAATATCTCTGTAGTTGTATTGATAAGCTCTACATTTGTTTTATCTTCATTTGATTATCGCTTGGGGGCGGAATATGAATTGGTTTAGTAACATGTCAATCTTCAAAAAGGTTGGATTGATTTTTGTTTTATCGGTTATTATTTTTGCCGTTAACCTTGGTATTAGCACAGTTGCGATTAATAAAAATCGCGACACCTTGTCTTTCATGGAAACCAAGGTGGCAAACCGGGTTGAACTTGCAAACCAAAACGTCATTTATGTACAACGCTTAGATGAGTTATATACCCAAGCGGTATCGTTTGCAGATGAAGATTTGCTCGAAAACGCCAATAAAACGTTTGTTTCACTTAACGATAATTTAACCGACTTATCAACTACCGATCAGCAAGAGACTGCCGCTTTATCGCAATTATCTAACAGCCTCAATGAATACAATACCATGACACTGTCATTGGCAAGAGGCATGCTTGATGGCACGATCGATATGGCAGATGTGGGACAAATCAGTCAGAAAAAAGCTAAAATTTTCGATAAACTGACCAACGGAATTACTGTTTATAAAGCCGACAAAGTGGATGAGTTTAGCTCTACCATTAAAGAGGCTGGCGACCGTTCAGAGCAAAGTTTATATCTTTCATTTAGCATCGGTATCGCATTATTGGTGTTTATGGCGCTTGCTACTATTTCGATTGCTCGTTCCATCAGTGGTTCTGCTGGTGATGTGGCAAGTTCATTGGGTGAGTTAGCAGATGGTAAAGGTAACTTGCGTCATCAATTGACGGTTGCAGGTACTGATGAACTAGGACAAGTATCAAGCAATTTTAACCGTTTTTTACGTTTATTGGCGGACTCTATACAACAAGTCGTCAGTGTTACCAGTCCATTATTAGACAGTGCGTCATCGTTAAAAGAACGTATGGCTGTTGCGACTAAGGCAACCAAGCAACAAAGCCACGATGCTAAAGCCGTGCATATGTCGATGGAAGAAATGCGCCACTCGGTGAATGACATTTCACACAGTGCCCAGCAAGCGGCAGAAGCGGCGCAAGTTGCTGAGCGAGAAGCGACCGAGGGCTTAGCTGTAGTACAACGTACAGTGAGAATTTCACAAGAACTCAACTCCGGTATTGAGCTGGCATCGAACTCAATTCATGAGTTAGCTAAAGACACTGAAAGTGTCGGCTCAATTTTGAACGTGATTACCTCTATTGCAGATCAAACAAACTTATTGGCGTTAAATGCTGCCATTGAAGCCGCTAGAGCGGGTGAGCATGGACGTGGTTTTGCTGTTGTTGCTGATGAAGTTCGCGCACTGGCGTCTAAAACGGCAGACGCGACTAAAGAAATCCGTGGCGTATTAGAAAAGCTTAAAATCGCAGCTGAATCATCGGTGAGCACCATGGATGTGGCGATTACTAAGTCATCAGAAAACGAGCGTTATGCTAAAGACACCGGTGAAGTCTTAAGCTCAATTCAATCTAAAATTGTCAGTATTAATAGTATGAATACTCATATTGCTTCAGCGACTGAACAACAATCTTTGGTTGCTGCACATGTGGCGAATAATGTGATTGAAATGAATGCATCGTTTGAACAAACACTGGGGATTCTTGCCGAAGTGCAGGGTATTTCAGAAGGGTTAGACGGTTTTGCTAATGAGCTTAACCACGCTACCTCACAGTTTAAATTGTAATATTGCTGACAATTCAGATCCAAATGTGAGTGGTACACGATAAAAAAACGCACAGAGAAATCTGTGCGTTTTTTATTTTATCCAGCACCAAAAAGCCTTCTGCTCCGCAGTGTTTATCCTCTCTGCCTGACGACATATGTTGCACATAAACAGTTTCTGGCTGTTTGCTGCATTGTTAGCCGCCATTTTTGAATTATTTAGCGTATTATAAAGCCAATTTTTGTGGGGGAAAATTGCCTCCAGCCTGCGTTTGTTTTACTTTATTTAAATTGAATAAATAGACGTTATTTTTTCATCCGTATTTTGCTTCTTTGTCACTGCAATGTGAGCTGTTTGGAAAAGGATTATCATGCCAAGCTTGATTAGAATCGTGTTAATTAATACCCACCTACCCGGTGTGGTCGAACTGTTATTAAATGGTCACACTAATATTTGTGGTACCAATGCCTCTGGTAAAACAACCTTACAACGGTTAGTGCCGGTATTTTATGGCGAGTACCCTAGCCGTGTGGTGCCGTCAACGCGTGACAGTTTCGAACGTTGGTATTTACCCCATGACTCAAGCTACATTATCTATGAATATCAAAAAGATGATGGTTTACTTTATCAAGCGGTTTTAGCATCAGCGGGTGACGGTAAAGGGGTAAATTACCGCTTTATTGGCCGTGCTTTTGAGTTAGAGCATTATATTAAGTCGCGTAATGGCGACACCATCATTTGTCATTCAATGGCAGAGTTGGGCCGTGAAGTAAAACGTGATGGCGTAGCCCATACAAACTTGTTAAACACTCGCGAGTTTCGAGCGATAATCCAGAACGATCGTAGCTTATTAAATACCGGCAGTAACCGCAATGAGCTGCGGACTTACGCGCGTCAGTTCTCTTTGTGTGACGGCGAACATAGCTTGCGTCATATCGAAAAACTCGCTAAAGCCGTGCACTCGAAAGAGGGCAAAATGGAAACGGTTAAATCAATGATCGCAGCCATTTTAGAAGAAGATGGGGTAAACCCACCGACGTCTAGACTGAATCCACAACGAGTAGAAACGTGGATCCGTGAAAGTCAGCTGGTGCAAGGTTTTGAACAAATCCGCCCCGAATACGAAAAGCTCGAACAAGAATTTAATCAGCTATTAAGCGCAGAGTTACGCTTAGCCAGTTTATCGCGCGGTTATCGCGCTGACGAAACCTTAGAAGCTGATCGCCAAGATCGTAACCAAACTCATGGTAAAGAACTAAACCTCAAGTTGCGTTTATTAGATGATGAGTGGAAAGATGTTCGTGATGAGTTAAACCAGGAATTATCTGCCGCTAAAGGTGACGCTGGCAAATTTGAAGATGAACTCAATGCCATTGAAGACCAGCATGCTGCTTTTTTAGATGCCGACATTGAACAAGCCAAAGCTGATTTAGATAATTTGCCTAATTGGCGCAGTGATGTTGAAAACCTTAACGAGCGTCATAAATTACAAACCGAAAAACACCAAGATATTGAAGCCGCCTTTAATGCCCGCCGTAGCAAAATTGCTGAGCAATTACATCGCGAACTTGAAACGCTACATCTTGAGCAAGACACCCAACGTGAAGCGCGTGATAAGCAACGTGAGCTTGCCAATGACGACATTGCTAAACTAGAGCTGCAATGGCGTGAACAAACTGATGCTGGTAAAGCTAAATTTAGCGAACAAGAATATCAACTTAAATTAACCGCTGCCGAGCTTAAGCATCAAGTTGATGGTGTGACTTACACCGAAGATGAAAAAATGCGTTTAGCGATTTTCGATGAACGCATAAGCCTAGCTGATGAAGAGCAAGAAACCTGTAATCAAAAGGTCGATCGTTTAACCACAGAAGAGCGTAAACAACGGGCCAAGCGCGACCAAGCTAACGAAGCGCTGCGTATATCCAGTATTCGCGTTAGTGATAGAGAAAATGCCAAAGAAGAACTGCACCATATGTTGTTCCCACAGTCGCATACCTTGTTGGAGTTTTTGCGTAAAGAAGCCCACGGTTGGGAGCACACCTTTGGTAAAGTTATCGCGCCAGAGTTGTTGCATCGCAGCGATCTACACCCAAGCCTAACCAAAGACAGCAGTGAAGCATTATTTGGGGTTAACCTCGATCTTAAAGCCATTGATGTTCCAGAGTATGCTGCCACAGAGCAAGATTTACGTATTCGTTTAGCTAAAGCAGAAGAAGCACTAAAAAGTGCTCAAGAAATGCATGCCGAAGCGGAAGATCAACTGGTTGCTATGAATACGGCGCTCGATAGCATCACCCGCGAACTGACCTTTGCCCGTACAGCGTACAAAAATAGCCGTGAAGATTTACGCCGTCTGTTTGACGAGAAGCGTAACGAACAACAAAAAATCAATCAAGCTGTGGCAGATCGTAAAGCCGATTCGAGCAAGCGATTAGTACAACTTGATAATGAACTTAAGCTGCTTAGCAATCAGCACCTTGGTTGGTTAAGCGAGCAAAAAGAGCAGGCGCTTGAAGCGCGCATGGAAAAAAATGCCTATTGGCAAGAAGTGGTCGGCGCCATTGATAATCAATTAGGCCAGATTAAAGCCAATATTGAACAACGCCGTGCAAATGCAAAAATCGAGCAAAAAGCAGGTGAAACCTGGTACAAAAATGAGCTTAAGTCGCGTGGTGTTGATGAAGGCACCATCTTGGCGCTTAAAAAACAGATCCGCGATCTTGAAGCCTGCATCAGTAATGCTGAACAACGCCGCAGTGAAGTGCTGCGTTTTGATGATTGGTATCAACATACCTGGCTTGTTCGAAAGCCTAAAGTGCAAACGCAATTAACTGATGTTAAGCGCGCTACGCTGGAATTGGAGCAACTGCTAAAAGCGAAAACGGCAGAAATAAAACACCGAAGAGACAGCTTAGAAACCGAACGTAAAGCCTGTGATGCAGCCCAAGTAGAGGCGTCTGAAAACCTCACTAAGCTGCGCGCCGTGATGCGCAAGTTAGCTGAGCTCAAATTGCCAGCTAATAACGATGAAGCGATGGGCAGCATTGGCGAGCGTTTGCGCCAAGGCGAAGATTTATTGCTAAAGCGTGACTACTTAATGGGTTCTGTTAAGCAATATGTTGAACACTTTGACTCGGTCATTGCCAGCAAATCTGGTTCAAATTTGGCCGAATTTTGGGAGCGGGCCCGTGATGAGTCGAGCTTTGTTAACGACAAAGGTATTCGCCTTCTCGACTATCGCAAGTTAGTCCCACAGCTTGAGCAGTTATTGAATGTGATGGTGCCGCAATCGTTAATGGCGATTCGCGAACAAGGGCGTATTTTTGGTATCGACTTAACCGCATTCTATGATGTATTAACCGATATTGACCGCCGTATTGCCAGCCAAAGCGCGCGTATTACCCGTGAAGTGGGTGAAGAGCTATTCCTCGAAGGAGTATCAGAGTCGGCAGTGCGAATTCGTTCACGTATTAGCGAACTTGAGTTTTGGCCTGAACTTGAAGTGTTTGTTAAAGCCTTTAAAGCGTGGAAAGCAGATGGTTTCAGCCAACTACCGGACGAGCATTACACTAACTCAATGCGCCGAGCATTAGACATTATTGGCCGCGCAGCATTAACCGGCGGTATTGCGAAACTGTTAGAAATAGAACTGCGTTTAAAAGAAGGTAACAGCGACTTAATTATTCGTACCGACCGTCAGTTAAACGAGTCTTCAAGTCATGGTATGGCGTACCTTATTTTATGTAAGTTCTTATTGGCCTTCACCCGTTTATTGCGCGGCAAAGCCAATGTCACGATCCATTGGCCAATTGATGAGTTAGGTACGCTACATCACACTAACGTGAAGAAAATCTTCGATGCCTGTGAGAACAACAATATCAGTGTATTAGGGGCTTTCCCAAATCCTGAATCTGAAGTGCTAAGTCTATTTGCTAACCGTTACATCATTAATAAGCAAACTAAAAAGCTGCAGGTCGTTAAACCTAAAGCCAATCCGTTAGCGGCCCGTTTATCGCAACGTAACACTAAAACCGAAATGCCTACGGCGGAAATGACTCGCGCTGAAACTGCTAAGGAGCACATCTAATGTCTGAATCGACTGAAACTATCTTAGTAGGTACTGGCGCATTAATAGAGCAATTGTTGCGTGGTGAGTTTATTTGCCGAGTGACCAATGAAGACGGTTGGCGGGCATTAAAAAACAACAGCACTCGCGACAGAGTTGAAACCTACCTAAACCAAATTAATCGCACCATTGCCAGTGCTGGTGAGGGTGAAGTCTTTTTTTGTGGTTATTTGCAGCTCGGCGAAGTTGAGCGCAAAGTTATTTCATCGCAATTTAAAGATATTTGTTCAGGCCTTATTCCATTAGTGGAGTGGCTGGTATTAGTGCAAGAAGCCAGTGGCCAAGATGCACCGCTGAGCGAAGGCGCGCCGATCCGCTTAACCGATTTACAAGCGCGTATTGAAGACACGCCAGCTTTTAGAGAGCAACTCACTAAGTTGAGCCATTACCGATTATTCGGTTCAAGCAGTACTAACGTTGACGGCCAAATTAAGTTGGTGTTTAAGCGCTTAGTGGAACTGGGTTATTTAACCAAACCCAATAGCGAAAAACAGATTTATATCGCCACGGGTAAGTTAGATTATCTATACGAAGTGATCCGCTTTATTGATGAGACCGAAGGCTTAAGTCTTGAGGCTCAGGCAGAAACCGCGACCCAAAGGGACTTGATATGAGCAGTAACTTACACCAAGCCGGGGTAAAGCTGCTCAAACAACTTGGGCGTCATGCCGATGTTGTCATGGATGCATATTTGGCAGGATCGGTTAACGACACAGCTCATGATGCTGGCGTTATCGAAAAGCTGAAAAAAAGTGGCATTTTATGGCGACCAGAACCGGATCAAGAACTGCGCTTAAAGCGTTCGGTGCGGGCATTATTGGAAGAAGCATTAAGCGACGAACGTAATCGACAGATTGATGCCAACGTCGGCTCCGCGCTAGCGACAATAAAAACCTTAGCCGATCATTATAAAGAGGCGCGCCGTGATGTGGATTTTAGTGCTGCAGAAGCCTATTTAGCCGATTTAAATGAACATGTGTATAGCTTTACCGACAGTTTACGTTATTCAATTCGGGTGCTATGGAGCCGAATTAACAACGAATTTGGTTATGTTGGGACTATAAGTGCCAAAATTCGCGAAAACGAGTTAGCCCAAAGCCAGGTGTCAGAGCTACTAAACGGCTTAGAGATGTTTCAATTTAGCGAGTTAGGTGAAATTGCTGGCGATATCCGTGAATTGCGCCGTTTATTGATGACCAGTTTGCAAGAAACCTTAAGTCAATGTACCCAAGAGTTGAGTATTGTCCAAGCGAGATTATATGAGTTACTTGGGCGATTTAGGCAAATACAAGGGCGCACCCGATTACTAAAAGGTTGGTTACTGCACACCAGCATGCATCCTGATTATCAACCTGAAAACCATGTAGTGCATAAAGCAGTACCGGTATTATTTAATTGTGCTGAGGCGCTTATAGCCCCTGCAAGTGTTGATGTGTCTAACCCTCATCACGAACTAGAACTGATGGGGTTAGTGGCACAAGTTAAAGCCATTAGTCGCGACTCATTACCAGCGGCATTGCGTGAGCATAATGTGACCTTTGAAATGGGTGACAGTGAGGATTTTGATATCCCTGAAAACCCACTTAAAATAGCCGTGGATGAATATTTTTGTGAAGTGATTGATTCCGGTTTACGTCAATCGGCATTAAGCTATTTGCAAGAGAAGCAATTAACATGGGATGCTGAAAGTTGGCTTTATCAAGTCATTGGCGGTTATGAAGGCCTAGCCGATGAGCATAAAAATTATTTTGAGCTTGAACCGATAGGAAAACCCGATCCGGTTTATAGCGGTAACTTTATCATTAACGATGTTGAGTTATGGCTAGCCTAAGCAAAAGACAGTTACAGCTAATGGAACACGCGGCAAAGCAGCGCTTGCCGCGGGTGAAGTTCACTGCCGATTGGAAAAAATTGTATCAATTGTGGCAAATAGGTGAGACCGATGGTACTGACAAATACCTGTATTTGACCGCCAACGATTATGTTTTACTGCGTAACATGGCCCAAATTGATTCGGGTTTAGATATTCTGGCCCTTGATTTTGATGTGCCCCGCCAGCAGATGTCACAACTCAGTGCTAATGAGAAATACGCTAATATCAGCCCTGAAGCTGACTATGTATTAATTAAGCTGGCACCTAACTTATCTCAAGACCAAGTGACTGATTTAGCGTCAGGTTCAGTTGCCGATTTATTATCTGTACATAATTGTTCACTGCGGTTAAAGGTCGATAGTGCAATCGCGCTTTGCCAACGACTCAATCTAACGAACCTCATCGTGGTCGAAAATCTCGACAGTTTTGATCACTTTTTTGCCAACTTATTTACCCCAGAGTTACAGGCTGTCATCAATAACTGCATGGTGTTGTATCGAGGTAGCCATGACTATTCGCCAGCAGGCCGAAAACGTTTTTTACACTTACTTGAATCACTCAATATCAATGTCATTGGCTTTACTGACCTTGATCCAGCAGGGTTAATGATTGCCAATACCCTTGAGTCTTGCTGCAGCATAATAGTGCCGCAACTTGCATTAGAGTCGCCTGATAAGTTATTAGCGTTAGCCCAGATAAATTCGACGGATGATTTTCATAAACAACACAAGCAATGGGCTTATCTTAATAATTTGTATCGAAATGCACATTCTGGCGATAAATCAGATTCTCAATTTTCCGTCCAATCAGTCATATATAATCCGCAGTGGTTAGCGTTAGTGCAATGGCTCGGACAACATTGCGTGAGCATTAAACAGCAGCACATGTTAGCCAAATCGATGTCACTGACGTTACTTAATATCCACTGTTCAGAATAAAACCACTGTGCAGAATAAAAAAACACTACACTGATTGAGCCAGCTAACCCCATTTATTAAACCGAGTTGAGCTCACTCAACCGCCAAGTAAAACCTTCAAATTGATTGTTACTCTCGCTGTCTGCTTGATTTTTATGGCTATACGCACAGATTTTAGCCGTTTCCGTCCTAAATCTATTACTGGTTATACCATCGTTAGTGATTAACTAAGTCTATAATCTATTGTTATTTTTAGCTTTTATATTGCATGCTTGTTAAGCGACGATTAAGTCATCACTTTTGTTCATAAGGTGATTGAAATATATTGCGCTATGTCTCAGTATTTCAGCGCTCGAAAAGAATAAGCACCAGGATTGGTATAACAATAATTAGCAACAGAAGTTGCCATTTCGAAGGGAAATTTATAGATGACAAAATCACTTTCAGCACGGATCTTTATCGGTCTATTTTTTGGGGTTCTGCTTGGTAGCATGGTACAGTTTTTACTGGCCGATAATGCTTTTTTTGGTGGCACGTTAGTTAGCCTAGCAAGTGGTATTGGCACCATGTTCGTCAATATGATTATGATGCTAGTAGTTCCACTGGTGTTTGTGAGTATTGTGTGTGGTGTGTGTGAGTTACAAGATTTAAAAAGCTTTGGTCGTTTAGGGGGTAAAACCTTTGGGTTTTATATCATTAATACCATGGTCGCGATTTTAGCTGCTTTTACCGTCGCAATGATATTTGAGCCCGGTAAAGGCGTGGATATGTCGAGCAACGGTTCACTGGATATTACCGCCACAGAACTGCCTGATTTAATGTCGTTAATTGTGAGTATAGTACCAAACAATCCGTTTTCAGCTTTTACCTCTGGCAATATGTTGCAAGTGATTTTTATGGCGCTATTAATGGGTGGTGTCATTAAATCAATGGGGCAATCGGTTGAGGGAGCAGTTAAAGGATTTCAAACCGCCAATAAAATAATGATGCGCTTAATTTCAGTGGTAATGAGTTTAGCGCCATACGGTGTATTCGCCTTAATGTTTAAATTAGGCGCAACCTTAGAACCTGAAATTTTTGTCAGTGTTGTTGAATATTTAGTGCTTATTTTGGCTCTGTTATTGATTTGGATTTTTATCGTATATCCATATTCGGTCAGCCTGTTCACTCCTATTTCAGCGAAGACTTTCAGAGAAAAAACTCAAGAACAAATTCTCTTTTCATTGTCTACTGCTAGCTCAAACGCCACTATTCCGGTAACCATGCGTACCCTTACTGACAAGCTAGGTGTGAGCAAAGCGGTGGCTGGTTTTGGTGTGCCACTGGGTGCAACCATGAACATGGGCGGGGTGTCGATTTATATTACTATTGCGATTTTCTTCGTTGCGAACGCCTTTGGTATGCCAATCAGTAATGATCAAATTCCATCGTTATTGTTTAGCGTATTTTTACTTTCGGTGGGTGCTGGTGGTGTTCCTGGTGGTGGAATGGTGATGATTGGGGTATTGATTTACCAATTAGGCTTACCAGCAGAAGCATTTGTGATTGTTGCTGCATTAGACCGTATTATTGATATGGTGTTAACCTCATGTAATGTGGTCGGTGATACTGCGGTATTAACCATTGTTGATCAAACTGAACAAGCGCATCAGCTTGAGGCTGCAAAAACTACCGCTGAGGAAGTGTAAGATCCGTTTAGCAGTATGAATAAAATGGCCTGCATAGCAGGCCATTTTTATGTCTAAGGTGTTTTTTTAAGGCCTCATGTCTAAGGCCTCATGTCTAAGGCCTCATGTCTAAGGCCTCATGTCTAAGGCCTCATGTCTAAGGCCTTCTGTCTAAGATCTTATGTCTAAGGCCTTATGTTTAAGGTCATATGCTTAAGGCTTTAAATTGACGAACCTGTTGTGTCGAATATAGTAGATGCTATCTATGCTGCATTTTATTTTCTATCTTAGTCATCAGCTTGAATGTCGTTTTTTCTAAATCATCTAAACCGCGATGAGCGACCTGTTCATAAGAGCGATTAATATAGCGATAAGCTTGTGGGTAGTTAAACTCAATCACCTCAAGTTCAGCCAATTCATTCAGCGCCTGTGTTTGCCCGATGGGATAGTTCATCATTTGATGATATTCAATGGCTTTTTTAAACTGCTCTCTGGCTTCATCATTGCGACTTATGCGCTGGTTTATCATGCCGGCAAGCTGTGAAATATAACCTAATGTTAGCCAGTCTTTCACTTTAGCAGCATTGGTTTTGGCAATGGTAAGTACACCTAATGCTTGTTCTATCCTGTCGGTTTCGGTATAGCTTTGCGCTAATAACAATCTTAGTCTGGCTAGCTCTCGCTCATCTTGCTGATGTGTAGCTAGATCGATTGCTGCTATCAATGTGGTATTAAGCTGTTGATATTGATGTTGCTGCAATTGGATGCTGGCTAGCAGACGTATGGCAACTAAGTTATCGGGTGTGGATTTTATGAGCTTGGATAAGTGCTGCTCAGCAGCTTTAATGTCGCTAAGTTGTAGTTGTGTCATTGCATTGAACAACAGGGGGGAACTAAGACGTGAATGGTATTGAGTTTCTGTCTTGTTATCTTGTTGATTCTGTTGTAAATTATTTTGTAAACTGTGTTGTGGATTGAGCCGCTGAGTAATCATCTTTGCTGCAGCTGATAATACTTGCTCGATGCTTGAAGCGTTAACGACTCCTGCTTCTGTATGATGCTGCTGATGTAATGTAAACGCTAATTGATATTGATTATTGGCGCCGGTAATGTTGGATTCAATCACCAGTCCCGCACCGGAGATGGCCATTAATTGCTTAATATCGGCAGCTTGGCTCAAGTGGTCATTAGCGATAAGCGAGATGATATTTATAATATCTTCGGTTTGCAGTAATGGGTAACTAATACCGACATTTAGCTGATGGATAAGCACATCCATTGCGGCATAGCGATTCCATTGCGAGTCTGTGTTGTCTGTCGCGAGTTGCACCGGAAGTACTAAAATAGTGCCAATTTCTATTGCAGGGGCTTTAGTGGACATCAGATAAGCATAAGCACTCATGCTAATAAGCAGTAAGAGTAAAATAGCCGCAATATATTTTTTTTTATTCGATGGTTTGGCGGGCGGCATCGTTATATTCCTTAATTAATATCCTGAAAATAACTTAGTGGGTATTTAAGTTATTGTAAAGAAATGATTCTTTACTGGTGCCTAATGATTCAAATTTGTATTTTGGTTAACTGTGTTTATTCGCGTCAGTGAGATCATCAATGAGCTCAACTGCAGCGCATAAATGAAAAAACCGCCAAAAGGCGGTTTTTTTACAGCATAATCAATTAATCAATTGATGGCTCTTCGCTGTAATCAATACCGTGATAGCTCAAGCAAGTATCAACTTCGTTTGCGCTACCTAAAATTACCGCAACGCGCTGATGGATTTCGGTTGGCTGAATGTCCAAAATAGTTTCATAACCTGTTGATGCTTTACCGCCAGCTTGCTCAACTAGTAATGCCATTGGGTTGGCTTCATACATTAAGCGTAACTTAAACGGTTTGGCTGGGTTTTTATTGTCTGTCGGGTAAGAGAAAATCCCACCACGACACAATACCCGATGCACATCACCTACCATTGCAGCAATCCAACGCATATTAAATGATTGCGCTCGAGGTCCTATTTCTCCGAGTAATAAATCGGCAATATAGGTTTGCATTGGTGCTTCCCAAAAACGCTGGTTTGACATATTAATGGCAAACTCGGCGGTGTCCGGGGTTATTTGCACGTTATTGTCGGTCAGAAGAAACTCTTGGCTGTCTGGAGCAAGAGTATAAAACTGAGTGCCTTGACCAGTGGTTAGCGCCATCATGGTTGATGGGCCATACAACACATAACCCGCAGCAACTTGTTTGCGGCCAGCTTGTAAAAAGCTTTGTTCGTTTAACTCTCCGGTAGGTGCTGGTAATACCGAAAAAATAGTGCCCACTAATGAGTTTATATCGATATTTGATGAGCCATCGAGTGGATCAAAACACACTAGGTATTCACCTTTAGCGTTCACCTCAACCACATAATCTTCTTCTTCAGACGCTAAACCACGTACATTGCCATCGGTTTTAAGGGCATCTTTAAGCATGTCATTGGTGATCACATCCAGTTTTTTCTGGGTTTCGCCTTGAATGTTTTCTTGCTCTGTTGCACCCAAAACACCCGCTAATGCACCGTGACGAACCGCACCACTAATGGCTTTTGAGGTGTCAGCTAAGGTTAATAGTAGTTGTGTTAAAGAGGCGTTTACGGCTTGTGCGCTAAGGGTTTGTGCCAAAGTCTGCATGATTTTTCCTATGAGATTTTGCGAGGTTAAGGTCGATGTTGTTAATTCTTATCAGTTATGTGCAAATCATACCCCACAATGGCGCTAATTTCAGCGATTGTTATCTGGGGTTTTGGTTTTACTGTAAATTGAGGCAAAATGTGGGCGGATTGAATTGCCCCAAGGATTAATAATGACAATAACATGGAAGCATCATGCTTTAGCGGCAGTGTCTGCCGTGCCACTCCTTTTTACTAGCCCGTTTTTTTCAGCAACCGCTAAAGGCAGCATCATGAACTCATCAACCACCGCAACACTGACTGCGATCAACGGTAGCACTACACCACTGACCATCGAACGTATTCATGCGTCACCAGCCTTAGCGGGTTCTAGCCCCCGCGGGTTGGCCTTATCGCCTAACGGAAAACGTGTAACTTATTTATCAAGCCGTGCTGATAATCAACATTTGTATGATTTATGGCAAATGGATATCGCGACTGGTAAGCGCAGTGTACTGATTAATGCTGATCAATTAGAGGCAGGAGAACTGTCTGATGAAGAAAAAGCTCGACGAGAGCGTCAACGTATTTACGGCCAAGGGATCATGGAGTATTTCTGGTCTGAAGACAGCCAACATATTTTAATCCCTGCAGCGGGTAAGTTGTATTTATATGACGTTGCCAGTAATAAAGTGGCTGAGCTTGCAACCGGTGACGGTTTTGCAACCGATGCGCGTTTGTCTCCGAAAGGTCACTTTGTATCGTTTGTACGCGATCAAAACTTATTTGTATTGTCATTGGATAACCAAAAAGTAACAGCACTCACCACAGACGGTAAAGGGCCGATTAAAAATGCTATGGCAGAGTTTGTCGCCCAAGAAGAAATGGACCGTATGACAGGTTATTGGTGGGCGCCCGATGAGTCTGCAATTGCCTTTACTCGTATTGATGAAACGGGTGTGGAGTTAGTGACTCGTAATGAAATTTACGCCGAGGGGATTAAATTAACCGAGCAGCGTTACCCTTATGCAGGCAAAGCCAATGTTGAGATCGCACTGGGTGTCGTGACCTTAAAAGATCGCATTATTAGCTGGATTGATTTAGGCAAACAAAAAGACATGTATTTACCTCGCGTAGATTGGCTACCCGACAGCCAGCATGTGTCGTTCCAATGGCAAAGCCGCGATCAACAAACGTTGGATTTACGCATTGCTGCAATCTCTCAGCCGACACAAGTTAAAACGGTGATTGAAGAGCGCAGCAAAGCATGGGTAAATTTAAACAATGATTTACACTTCCTAAAGCAACAAGCGGCCTTTATTTGGGGCTCTGAGCGTGATGGATTTAATCATCTGTATTTATTTGACTTACAGGGCAAACAACTTAAGCAATTAACCCAAGGTGATTGGGCTGTTGATGCGCTTGAGTATGTCGATGAAGCAACGGGTTGGGTATATTTTAGCGGTCGTAAAGACAGTGTTGTTGAACGTCATTTGTATCGGGTTAATCTCAATAAGGGCATGGATTCCATTGAGCGAATTAGCCAAGCATCGGGTATGCATGAAGCTGTATTTGCGGATAAAAAGCCCGTTTATTTAGATTACTTTAGTAGTTTACAGCAGCCGCCGCAGATAAGTTTACACAATGATTCTGGCAAGCAGTTAGCTTGGGTTGAGCAAAATGACATTGATAAAAATCATCCGCTTTATGATTATGCTGGTTTATGGCAAATGCCTGATTTTGGTCAATTAACAGCTGAAGATGGTCAAGCATTACAATACAGACTGTTTAAACCGGTGCCTTTTGATGCCGCTAAACAGTATCCGGTTGTGGTGCGCGTATATGGTGGACCGCATGCTCAGTTAGTGGTCAATAGCTGGAGCGAGGCAGATTATTTTACTCAATATTTACTGCAGCAAGGCTATGCGGTATTTCAATTAGATAATCGTGGCTCAGCGCACCGAGGCACGCAATTTGAACATGTCATTTATCAAAACATGGGTGATGCTGAAGTAAACGATCAAAAAGTTGGCGTTGATTACTTACGTAGCTTGCCGTTTATTGATGGTGACAATGTTGCTATTTATGGTCACAGTTATGGTGGTTATATGGCGTTGATGAGTCAGTTTAAGGCGCCGGGTTATTTTAAAGCGGCAATATCGGGTGCGCCAGTAACGGATTGGCGTTTGTACGACACTCATTATACTGAGCGTTATATGGGGAACCCGCAAACCAATAAAAAAGGTTACGACGCCAGCAGTATTTTACCTTATGTCAAAAATTATCAATCGGGATTATTGATGTATCACGGTATGGCTGATGATAACGTTCTGTTTGAAAACAGCACTAGAGTATATAAAGCGTTGCAAGATGAGGGTAAGTTATTCCAAATGATGGATTACCCAGGGTCTAAGCATTCAATGCGTGGCGAGAAAGTGCGTAATCATTTATATAAATCATTAGCGGCATTTTTAGATCAACAGCTGAAGTAATCACTATTGTGTTAAAGGATTAACGAAAAAGCAGATATAAAAAAACCAGGTGATTCACCTGGTTTTTTATTGCGGTTAACCTTAAAAGATTACGCTTCTAAGTCACCACAAAAACGATAGCCTTCACCGTGAATTGTCGCGATGATTTCTGGCGTATCAGGCAAGCTTTCAAAGTGCTTACGGATGCGACGTATTGTCACATCAACGGTGCGGTCATGAGGCTTTAATTCACGGCCAGTCATTTTTAACAACAAGTCAGCACGAGTTAAAATCTTACCTGGGTTTTCAACAAAGTGAAGCATCGCACGGAACTCGCTGCGTGGTAGCTTATAAGCTTCACCTTGTGGGTTAACCAAAGAACGGCTATTGATTTCTAAGCTCCAACCGTTAAAACGGTAATACTCAACAGAACCTTTTTCTTCAGTTTCTGCGGCAGCATTATTAACGCGAGTTAATAGGTTACGAGCACGGATCGTTAATTCGCGAGGGTTGAATGGTTTAGTGATGTAATCATCTGCACCAATTTCAAGACCTAGAATCTTATCAACTTCGTTATCACGGCCAGTCAAGAAAATAAGACCGATGTTATTAATTTCACGTAGCTCACGAGCTAATAATAAGCCGTTTTTGCCTGGTAAATTAATATCCATAACAACAAGATTAATCTTATTGTCTTGCATGGCTTTATGCATTTCTGCGCCGTCGTTAGCTTCAGTGACAACATAACCTTCAGCTTCAAAAATACTGCGTAATGTATTACGAGTTACAGCTTCATCTTCAACAATTAAAATGTGCGGATTTTGCATGATATTTACCTGATTTTATAAAATTCGATTCTAGCCACTGTTTGCGAACTGTGTGCTAATAGATTGCAATAGCGCTTTAGCTAATGCGCTAAGATTCCGATATTTTTTGGTGTTTATCTATGTCTACCCTGAATTAAACACTCTCTATAAACTCTATTATGTAACACTTAATACTGGTTACTGAGTCTGCTTACGTCGATTAATTACCACTACGCCAAGGCACGCGTTTGCACTTATTCATGATGGTGTAAAATTTGTTGCACTTAAGCTTACTTACTATGAATGCCATTTAGAAAGATAGTTCCTTCTATTGCAAACTTATTTAATCGTATTAATGTTTTATCAAATGTAGAACAAATTTAGTACGACTGTAAACTTTACATCAAAAAATCATCACACTCACAACAACATTTGCTGAGTTTTTGAGGTGTATGTAGCTAACTTTGCTACAGTGATTTAATAGTGCGTAATGGTTATTGTACTCGTTTTAGGCATTTGTTAACAAATTAAATGTTAAAAAATTAATATAACACTCGAGTATATGAAAGATTAACCTTGCTAAGATGATAATAATTAATGGTTTTCTAATATAGTACTGCTGATTTAGATCGTAAACCTTTTAGAAATCAAACCTATCTGCTAGACTAATTCTGGCTTAATTGACGAAAATTTATTATGGAAAATGTTATAGATACATTGTGGAATGAGTATCAAAGTACTCATTTTTTGTTTACTCAACGCCTTTCTCATGATTTCCCATTTGCTATTGTTACTGCCCATAACCCCCGTGGTTCAAGACTCTCTCCTAGTCAAAATCGCTTACTCGATCGTCAGCTTCAATTTAAAATTCAACAATATAATCGTCCCTATCGTGCGTTAATCGGTGCAGCACCTGATTTGTCACATATGGAAAAGAGCTGGGCTATTTTTATTGATAAAGAACAAGCTGTTGAGCTTGGTCGAGAATTTAATCAACATGCAATTTACTACGTTAATCAAGGTTTGCTATCTTTGATTGCATGCCTTGATAGCATCAAACCTGAAGTTGATATGGGAATTTTTAATCACCGATTAAGGATGGTGAGTGAGTTGCCAGAGATAGGTTCGTATAACTGGGTAAATAATGACGTAATTAAAACTGCACAGCTGCGATAAAATAATTAACACATTATCTTGAGACAATACTTACTAGATTGTCTCGGTAATTTGCGGTTAATTATGTTTTTTGGATATTTATGGGCATTTTTTCGTAATAGAGAACAATCATTGCTCTGAAGTCGCAGCCGCATAATATTTCACTGCAGCGATATTTTTTATCAAAACAGTGTATTTTTACTGTGTTTGCTGATTGACTTGATAGGGTATTTTTTGCTATTTTCAACTCCCTCCTTCGGGAGGAACAGAAGAGGAGCGTTAACTAGGTAGTAAGTGAGAGGATGCCAATCCGATGACCACTTATGATGGAGATTAGCGCCGAGGTATCAGTTTGTTTGGCAAACATTGATATCGGTCGATTAGGCTGAATCCTAACGATTGTCACCTATTTTTTTGGTGGAGAGCTTCTGGTGATGATTGCTGTTTCCCTTCTATAAGGGTGCGTTATCTTAGCACCAGGCTCTTCGAACGTAGTGTGTTCGGAGCGTATATCATGTTAGTAAATCACATCTTATTTTTGAGTCTTTCGCAAACAGCGGAGGCATCAGTATGAGCTTTGTTCAGTCTGAAATAGATACCCCAGAATTAGTCGTTGCCAAATTTGGCGGCACGTCAGTTGCTGATTACGCCTCTATGAGCCGTTGTGCAGATATTGTGTTGGCTAACCAAGCTACTCGCCTTGTGGTAGTAAGCGCCTCCAGCGGAGTGACCAATTTATTAGTTGAGTTAACTCAAGCTAATGTGAATGACGAGCGTCGCTTGGTATTGCTTAAGCAAATTGCTCAAATTCAATATGCGATATTAGATGAACTCGGTCGTCCGCAAGACGTGGCAGCCAGTATTGATAAAATACTCAGCCGGATGTCAGTACTCAGCGAATCGTTAGAGCTGAATCGCAGCAAAGCGGTTATGGACGAGTTACTGTCGACGGGAGAGCAATGTTCATCGATTTTATTTTCTGCGGTTATTCGGGAAAAGGGCACTGCTTCAAATCATTTTGATGTGCGTCAAGTATTACGTACCGACAGTCACTTTGGTCGCGCAGAGCCACAAATTGAAGCTATTTCAATGTTAGCAGGTGACTTTTTACAGCCATTACTTGCGCGTTACGTTATCGTTACCCAAGGCTTTATTGGTGCGGATGAAGAGGGACGAACAACAACATTAGGCCGTGGTGGTAGTGACTATTCGGCGGCATTACTTGCCGAAGCGCTTCGTGCTACAGCGGTTGAGATTTGGACCGATGTGGCCGGTATTTATACCACTGACCCACGCCTTGCCCCCAATGCCCGCCCGATTGCTGAAATTAGCTTTAATGAAGCGGCTGAGATGGCGACCTTTGGCGCTAAAGTATTGCATCCCGCCACCATCTTACCGGCAGTAAGACAAAAAATTCAGGTGTTTGTAGGTTCAAGTAAAGCGCCTGAAATGGGCGGAACTTGGATCCGTCATCAAGTTGAAGATACCCCAGTGTTTAGAGCGGTGGCGTTACGCCGTGATCAAACTTTACTTAACTTGCATAGCTTGCAAATGTTACATGCTCAGGGCTTTTTGGCTGAAACGTTCGCGACCTTAGCGCGACACAAAATATCCGTCGATTTAATCACTACCTCGGAAGTTAACGTATCGTTAACCCTAGATAAAACGGGTTCAGATTCAAGTGGCCAGGGCTTACTCAGTGAGTCGTTATTACAAGAGTTATCGCAACATTGTCGTGTAAGAGTCGAGGAAGATTTAGCGTTAATCGCCATCATCGGTAATCGCATAGCATCAACGGCTGGCATTTGTAGTAGGGTGTTTAAAGTGCTTGAAAACCATAATGTTCGGATGATTTGCCAAGGCGCCAGCCCACATAATTTATGTGTGTTGGTTGCAGAGTCGGAAGCGGCGCAAGTGGTTAATGCCTTGCACCAAAACTTGTTTGAGTAATCATATGACTAAAGCAATACAATCGTCAGTTCAAGTTGGAGAACTGGCGACAGGACACGCATTGACCGTTCCAATATATTCATTCATTGGTAGTGATAATTCTGCGCCGAGTGTCTATATTCAGGCCAATGTTCATGGTGCTGAAGTGCAAGGTAATGCGGTGATTTATCAACTGATGACCTTATTGGAAGGTTACCAGGTTTTAGGTGATATTACGCTTGCCCCCTTAGCCAATCCTTTAGGGATTAATCAAAAGAGTGGTGAGTTTACTCTAGGGCGTTTTGATCCCATTACAGGGGTTAATTGGAACCGCGAGTACTTTGATCATCAAGTCGATATTCAAACTTGGTATGCCGAGCACCAACGTTTAACCAATAGTGAGCTGTTTTGCGCCTATCATTCAATGTTGGTAGAAACTTGCCTGGCGCGCCTAACTCATTCTTTTGGGATTTCAACAGGTCATCGGTTAGCAGTAAATTTACAGGCTATGGCACATCAAGCAGACATAGTGCTTGATTTGCATACCGGCCCTAAGTCGTGCAAACACTTGTACTGCCCTGAGTATGATATTGATGCGGCGAGATTTTTCTCGATCCCGTATACCTTGGTTATCCCCAATAGTTTTGGTGGCGCGATGGATGAAGCTACCTTTTGCCCTTGGTGGCAGTTAACCGAGTATGCAGCCAGTCAAGGCCGTGAATTTTCGGTACCTGTGTCAGCATTTACCTTAGAGCTTGCAAGCCAAGAGCGGATTGATTTAGCTGACGCGTTAGAGGATGCCAAAGGCATACTGGCTTATTTAAGTCACCGTGGCGTGATTGCTGAAAAAGTTTATCCAGCCAGTATGGAAAGATTTGGGTGTTACTTGAAGGATTATAAGAAGTTTCATGCACCTAAAGCTGGCTTAATTGAATATTGTGCCAGTGTCGGTGAACCATTAACCGCAGGCAAACCTTTAGCGAACATTTTACGCATAGATTTGTATGGTACTGAACAGGCTTACCAAGCCATTAGTTTACCCATGGATTGTGTGCCTATTTTGCATTTTGCTTCTGCGTCGGTACTCCAAGGCACAGAGTTGTATAAGGTGATGACTAATGTGTTTCCATTACAGCCTAGTTGATTAACTGCTTTGGCTAAGTAAAACAAAAACGCCTGCAATTGCAGGCGTTTTTGTCGATGCGTAAATTGCAATTAACTGCCTAAAATCTGTAGCGGAATCGCTAACATTTCGTTACCAGAAGCAGCAAAATACCAAATAATGCCCACTAAACTTGCTACCGTGAGTAAATACCATACGGTAGAGAAAATTTGCCCGTAACGATCTAACGGCAATAAATGACTTTGATGGCGACCGCGCCATTCAAATACAATTTCTACACTGCCGATCAGTAACAAAAAGCCCAGCAAGGCGAGCCCTAAGCTATAGCTAATGAACACACCGATAGCGGCACCAGCAATACAAGCCACTAGACCGACAACACTATTCATTGAAAAGCTGATGCTTTTTAAAATATGACCGCCATCGAGAGGTAAAATGGGCAGTAAATTAAACAAATTTAGCAGCGCATTGAATGTTGCTAATCCGGCAAAGAATATGTTGCCTGTTAGCCAATAAAGTCCAAGTGAGATAATCGATAAAATGAGTCCAAAAGTGGGGCCCATAATCGAAATATACACATCTTGCCAGCGGGTGTTGATACGTTCATCACTTAGCGCTAAGCCGCCCACAAAAGGGATTAAATAGATCCCTTTGGTTTTCATGCCGAAATGTTTCATCGCTCGAATATGGCCATATTCATGAAACACTAAGCAGCCTATGAGGGCTAAGGCAAATTCAAATGAAAATAACCATGAATAGGCCGCAACACTGGCTCCCGCAAAAAGGACTTTAACCACCTTGGCACTTTTTAGTAGCTTAAAACCTAATGATGCCAGTCCAACAACACTGAGCTTTTGGTTTTTTACTGCTGCAATTTCAGGTGTTTGACGCTCAATATCTTCAACGGTTCGTTGACCTTGGGTTATGGATTCATCATCTATTAATAAACAATAATCCAGTTGAAACGGTTGCCAGTTAACATCGATTTCTAATCGTACCGGTAGTGAACCAATATTGGGTTTAACGGGTTCGTCGTGGTTGATATTTGTTTCAGTCGGTACCGACGTTTGAGTGGTCAGTTCAAATGAATGAATATGAAAGGCTTGGTCGCTAGCGCTTGCAGACTTTTGTGATACCAGTTGATTGTCCCAATAAAGTTGCTGCCAGCCCGCAATCGAGCCTTCTAGTCGCAGACGTTTACCTAGACATTCAATATTTAGTAATTCCATTAAGGATTCTCAGGGTTTATGGACAGTGAGCATAGAGGCATTTTGCCAGAGCTGTGTGTGTTGCTCAATGGGTTTTACCATTATATTCGTTAATCATTAGCTTAGATTTATGATTGAGTGATTAAGGTAAGTAACATGAGTCTGTTGTTGGTAAATTGAAGGTTAGTAATGCTAAAAAGGAGGTGTTATGTGCTGTTAATCTTCAGTCTGAATACGTTGTTAATACAGATGTTCTAATTCAGCCACGGTCGCAATACCTTGCTCTATGGTGGTAAAGACAATTTTTGCACTGCAGCAATGTCCTTGAAACTGACCATACTGGCGTACCAGTGGCAGTAACTGTAACACGCTCATATCCTGACTTAGCTTAACCAGTACAGGCAGTTCAGCCACGCTGGGATCCTGTGGCGGATTTTTCTGGATGCTATACACATGGCCGGCATTGTCGATGAGTTTATCTTCAGCGTGGACGGTAAATTGGTTGGCGCAAATAAAGCCCAACCAATCTTGATAGTTAACCAGATACATTAGCTCATCATCTTGATCAAACTGGAGTATGGCCGGCCAATGTATCTGTTGCATAGTTATCTGTTTGTCCACTTTTTATTGTCTTACCAACTGATTGTTATCGATTACTGTAATCGAATGATACTTCTTGATTGACGTTTTTTACAATACACGGCCCATGTTCACGTTGGCTGCGATTGAATGCCGCACCTATATGAATTTCGACGTTGGTGAAAATGTGTTTTTCAGCTTTGATGACGTAATTATTATAGTAGCCTTCAACTTCGTTAAGATGTTGAGTGTATTCTAGTTCTTCTTTCATACGTTCTTCTGCCATTTGATTTTTTTGCTCGAGCATCATTTTGACTTGCTCAATCATGCCGGCATCGCTTTGCCATTCCGTTTTGGGCGGTAATTTACGTAATCTTGCTTCTATTTCTAAGCCCGCAACAACCATGCCTTTAATACTGTCATCTAACTCTTTAAGTTCTTGCTTTAATTCACCATGATGCATGGCACAAAACAATTCCGTTTTAGTGCCGGCGGTAGCACCAAATGCAATGGCTCTAATGCCTTTTGCTGCAGTAGCAATGCCGCCGATTAAGTCACCTCGTCTTGCTTGGGCATCACTGACGGTAATAGTGTCACCTGAGGTTGAGTGACTGTGAAGTAACTGCTTGGTGACTAGAATATTGCCTAGGGCCTCTAAATGGGAATACTGCACAAACTGGGCACAAATTTGTCCGGTAGCTTTTATTTTAGTGCTGAGATCGTGCTCTTTAATTAAACGGCCAATAACACCTTTACTGACAATGACATCACCATGAGCTTCAATAGACGCGGACTCAACAAAGCCCATTACCGTTACGTCACCGCTAGCTTTTACTTCCATACCTTCGTGCACATCGCCAGTGATTAAAACACTGCCTTTAAAATTAACGTGGCCATAGCGAACGTCTACATCTTTAATTTGCAGCATATCGTCAACTTGCATACCGCTGCGATTTTCAACTGGCTGACCAGACACTGTGGCGATGAGTTTATGTTGATCTTTAGGGTGTAAGCTGGTGCCTGTGCCTGGTTCCATTGGTTTATCTTTACCAGGAATTTGTTGCAGTATATCGCCGTGAACATTAAAACCAGGGGTGCCGATGGTTGAAGGGTTTTTAACCATCAGTAAATCATTGGGCTTAACGGTAATTAGTGCGCCTAAATTACGCATGTCGACCGAGCCGTCTTCGCGTTCTTGTGGTTGTAATAAGCGCTCACGAGCTAAGGCGACTTTTCGGGTTAATATCGCATTGTCGCCGTTAACGGCTGCTTTACCGCAAGCTATGACGCCTTCACAGGTTTCTCCTGGTGGCAATATCGACAAACGCTGCATTAATGCCATGATTTTAGGTTTACTCAATCCCATTTTAATTTTTTGAGTTTTAAGGGTATTAAGTACATCTGGCAGGGTAATATCTTTGCCGCCCCAAGCTGAAGTGATTTTCATACTGGCTTGCATTTTATCGTCACTGACACTGATATTAACGATACCGTCTTTACGTTCGGCAATGGCAAAAAAGAGCTCGTGAGTTCCGGAGTTTTGACCGCATAGAGCATTAACTTCCGCTACCGCTTTAGCAATTGCAGGGGCAATAGGAAACAGCATAGCAAAAGCCGCCTGTGTGAGTAAGGCGTTAATATCCTCTGCTGACACTGGGCCGTGAGTATTGGGAATTATACGTAATTCCACTTTATTTTTATCAGCACTTAGTGCGACGATTGAGGGCTCTAACATAACATCCTTTGTTTTTATTTTTATATCAGGTCATAACAGGCAAATAGAATACCAACGAAATGAATTACAAAATGTGCGTTATTTTGCCTTTAAGCCAATTTAGCTGATATTAATCTGCATTTCCAGCAGTAAGCTTGCTTTGTCGCTTATAAGTGAAGCGGTTTCAGGTGCGGAGTATTATTGGTATGAGTGTTGATGGAAATACAATTTATACTTATTGTTTTCCGCTACCACATTCACTTTGCCAAAATGCGTCGCTATCGTCTCTGAATAAGGCAAATGGCGATTAGCGACAATCTGCCATACACCTTGTGATGTCAGCCTAATAGCACTTTGTTGGACAAATTGCGTGGCAATATCAGTCGTGCTGGTTAACCCATCATGAAATGGCGGGTTGGAGATAATACCATCGAACTTGCCTGAGATTTGATTAAACCCATCTGAAGGATAGACCTTTGCCTGCATACTATTGGCTGCTAGGGTTAATTCACATGAGAGTAACGCCATTGCATTGATATCAATGCACTCAATGGTTAACTCTGGATTGGCTTTTAGCAATGCAGCTGTAATGACCCCTGCACCACAACCAAAATCGAGTACTCTGCCGCGTAAGTTATCCGGTAAATGTGACAGCAGTAATTCGGTACCCTGATCGAGACGTTTCTCGCTGAAAACACCGACAGTATTACAAATTTGCAGTGTTCCCTGTGGGGTTTCTAGTGAATATTGGCTTACCCAATCGCTTATGGATAGCGTTGGTGCTGCTTGGGTTAAATAACTGACATACACTAGACAATGGCGGGCATTATCTTGCTTGATCGGGGTTGAGTAATAATCAGGTGTGAGTTTATCAATTGATTTAACTCCACCTTTATTTTCACCCACAATCATCAATTGGCCATCGATATTTAAATGTTGTGCAGCCAGTTGCAGTAAATAGCCCATTAAGGGTTTAGCTTTTGGAAAGTAAATAATGACGCTATCAAATTTTGCATCAGCTAATGACTCAGGCAGTTGATGGCCAAAATAGCATTGTAATTTTTCATTAGCGCAAGAGGATAATGTGAGGTGATGATTAAAGTCTAGCGCTAGGGCGGTGACATTATCGGCAAACTCAAGACATTGATGTGCAAAGGTATCAGCTTCATAATTGAGCACTAACACATTGTGTTGCTGAAAGTATTTGCTGTTTCTAATTAACGCTTGAGAAGGATTTGTTAACACGTCGGTTGCTCATAATGCTAGTGATAAGATAAACACGCTGATATTAACACAACCCCCACTTCGATAACGGGGATTGTGTTAGACATAGTCGTCAGTCAGTGATTAAGGTGTTTGCACCGATTGCGGTAGTAAGCTAAACATCTTAATCGCAATATCAATATTGTCTTGATGACCGCTAAATAATCTCGCACCTGGGCCTTCTGCAAAGACTTGAACATCCATCGCGGTATGACCGCCACTTGTCCAACCGGTATTCGATTCAATATCAATGAGTTTACGCAGTGCGATTGATAATGGCTCATTACCTTGCATGCGTGCGCTTTGTAATTGACTGTATTGCGCTTCATTTGGTGTAAAACCAAGTAGCGTCGCCGTTAAAGGTTGCCAGTTATCTTCGGCAATGGCACGGGTAGCAATAACATCAGGGCTGGCTTGAACCTTATGCAGTACTTCAGGGTGCCATTCGTATTTGTCATGTGCACCAACTGATAATCCACCGGTATTATGATCTGCTGTCACAACCATAAGGGTGTCTTTACTTTGGCGAACAAATTGTTCAACCACTTCGATAGCGGATGCAAATTCATCCATTTCACCCATCGCGGTAGCAATATCGTTACTGTGACCTGCCCAGTCAATTAAGCTGCCTTCTACCAATAACACAAAACCTTGTTCATTTTGTGATAGTAAATCTAATGCCTTTTGGGTCATATGGCTGAGTTTATGCGCTTGTTTATCATTAATCACCCAAGGCAATTGTACATCAGCAAACAGCCCCAATACTTTTGGCGTAGTCACTGATTCTAGCTCAGAGAATTCAGTGATGTGTTGGTAGCCTTTCGCGCTAAACTGCTTAAGTAATGTTGGGGTGAAATATTGCTGGCCACCACCAAGAATCACATCAGCATCAGAAGCTAAATAAGCTTCTGCAATGTCTATGTAATTACTACGGCTTTCGTTATGAGCCAAAAATGCTGCCGGTGTAGCATGGTTTACTTGGGAGGTAACCGCTACGCCAGTAGATAAGCCTAATGCTTTGGCTTTTTCCATTAAGGTTGTGAGTGGGCGTTTTTCGGTATCAACGGCAATAGCACCATTATAACTTTTAACTCCAGTTGATAATGCAGTGGCAGATGCGGCAGAGTCGGTGACATAGCCACTGATAGAAGCTGGGTAAGTGCTTGCCATACCAACGAGTAAGCGATCAAAAACCGTTTGTTCAATCTCTTCCGTTTCAGGATTATCTTTATAGTAACGATAAGCTGTGGTGTAAGCCGGTCCCATACCATCACCAATCATAATGATAATATTTTTGGGTCTTGATGGACCGACGGTTGGCACATTATTGCTTGCTGTATTAGCGACTACAGGTGACATAACGACTTCATCAGCCATTGCACCCGTTACGATCAAGCTAGATACCAATAATAATCTACCGATTATCCGTTGGTAGGTAGATAAAAAATGCATGATTAATCCTATTTTTGCTGACTAATACGGGCTTCGATGGCATCCATAAGCATGCCGGTAATATTAACGTCGAACGCTGCTTCAATTTCTTTAATGCAGGTTGGACTAGTCACATTGATTTCAGTTAACTTATCGCCAATAACGTCTAAACCGACAAAAATAAGGCCACGCTTTTTCAATTCTGGACCAATAGCACGAGCAATTTTCCAATCACTTTCCGATAATGGTTGGGCTACACCACTACCGCCAGCAGCTAAGTTGCCACGGGTTTCACCTTTCATCGGGATACGGGCTAATGCATAAGGTACCGGTTCACCGTCCACCACTAAAATACGCTTATCACCTTGAGTGATTTCTGGAATAAAGGCTTGCGCCATCGCGTATTGTTGACCATAACTGGTTAATGTTTCGATAATCACGCCAACGTTAGGGTCATCTTTTTTCACTCTAAAAATAGACGTACCGCCCATACCATCTAGCGGTTTTAAAATGATGTCTTGTTTTAGCTGGTGGAATGCTCTGATGCGTTTAGCATCGCGGGTAACAATAGTGTCTGGGGTAAATTCAGAAAACCATGCCGTAAACAGTTTTTCATTGGCATCACGTAAGCTTTGTGGCTTGTTAACAATCAATACGCCTTCTTCTTCCGCACGTTCGAGCATATAAGTCGCGTAGATGAATTCGGTATCAAATGGTGGATCTTTACGCATTAAGATCACATCAAGTTCGGCTAAGGGAGTATCAACTGACTCGCCTAAGGTAAACCATTGATCAGCATCTTGCTTAACCGACAATTCACGCATCGTGGCCATGGCTTTACCGTTGACCATTGCAAGGTCATGCATTTCCATATAAAACAATTGGTAGCCGCGTGCTTGTGCGTCCAATAACATCGCAAAGCTCGAATCTTTTTTGATGTTTATGTCGCTAATCGGGTCCATAACAATACCGAGCTTAATCATGTGTGTATCCTTTAATAATGTGCAGGGAAGATATCGGTTTACCCAATATCGCCAAATTTAACTTGTAATGCGGTAATGGCAGTTAATGACGCTGTTTCAGTTCTAAGTACCCTTGGCCCCAATAAAATGTCGGTAAAATGTTGGGTTTCGGTCATGGCAATTTCTTCGTCAGATAAACCGCCTTCTGGGCCAATTAATAATCTTACTTTGTGGTGTTGACCGGATAACTGCAAACCATTAATACCGTGTGAGGCTCTCGGGTGCAAATTCAGTTTTAAGGCTTCGGTGGATTCTTCACACCATTGTGCCAATGTCATTGCAGGACGAACAACCGGAACAATACTGCGGCCAGATTGTTCACAGGCACTGATAACAATTTTTTGCCATTGTTGCAGTTTTTTGTCTAAGCGCTCACCACTCAGTTTGACACCACAACGATCAGAAAATAACGGAGTAATGGTTGTTACACCCAACTCTACTGACTTCTGAACCGTAAACTCCATCCGGTCTCCGCGTGAAATCACCTGGCCTAAATGTAAGTCTAACGGCGATTCACTGTTGTTAGCCTCACAACTTAAGACCGTGACAGCAATCGATTTCTTACTGGTTTCAATAATTTCAGTTAAGTAATCATTGCCGTCACCGTTAAACAAGCTGATGCGATCACCCATTCCCATGCGCAATACTCGGCCAATGTGGGCGACACCATCCTCATCTAATTGAAGAGTTTGCCCTTGTTGTAAATTGTCTAGGGGCTGAAAAATGCGTGGGACTCTCATCAGTGTTGACCTTATTTAACCAATTGTTCAAGGGGAGCTTAATCGTCAATTAACGAACTAAGCCGTTATTTTGGCATTGTTTGAATACAAAATCATTATGATTACCTTGGTTAGCAGCGATTAAGGTATCACGCTTGCACTCAGTTGCCGTCACTGGCTGCATTTTGTCCCATGCATTAAACAGTTTTTGTTGGCTACTGCTAATTTGTAGACCATAGGTTTGTTGCATATAGAGGTAAGTGCGAGCGATAGGACCTCTTGCTCGTTTAGGCGGTTGTGCTTTGCGGCCTTTAAAGTCGACAATCATTTCACATTGTCCGTATTGATTCGCTTTTCCACCCCAATCACTAAACCTAAAGTTGCTGCGATCGCCATTGACCTCACCAACAGCAGGAACGAGATTATGTAAATCGGCTTCCATTTTTTTGAATTGCTTGTTGTTTTTACCACAATTTTTACGGCCGCCGTCTTGCCAACATTGCAGTTGATGACCAAATTCCCAAGCGGGAACCACATGCTCCCATTCGATACGGTTGGCTCTAATAATTTGTTTTCTAACCTGATAGCCACAGCTAGCATGATCTGCTTGCCATAATTTGCCTGCTATGGCGATGTCGCAGCCGCAATAAAAAGTACTGAGGGGGAGGTGTTGTTGGTAAATCTTTTTAGCCACTTTTTTCGCTTTACCAAAACTACTTGGATGTTCTGCAGCGATAAGTGTGGATGAAAAAATGCCGCACAGAAGCGACACCCAAAATAACCAAGAGTGTGTGGATGATAAGCGCAAAATTAAACCCTAAAATTAACAAAAACATCATTACAGCGCAGGCTTAGCCTGTCATTTTGGCTGATGTTAAGCCATCAGATGCGATGACGCAATTGATACCGTTTATTATTCCGAGCAAAGGTTATTTAGGGTTAAAAGGGGTTAATGTTTGTTGGCATCGGCGACAGCGATATTGAGTTTGGCCACGGACAATTCTGTTGTGACGTCTTATGGTTAAGTTGATACTGCCACAGCCACAAAAATATTCGAATTGTTGGCCACTGACAGACTGAGTATTGAGTTGGTGAGTGGTCTTGGGAGTAATATTAAATGTCGTCAGCATTACGCTCTGCCATTCTTTACCATGAGGTCTTACTTTACCAAAGAGATGGAAACAGACTAAATGGCTAATTTCATGTGGTACCACTTCGTTAATAAAAATATCCGGATTTTCAGCCAGTAACACCGGGTTAAAGCGTAATTTATTGGTTTGTAAATGTGCTGTGCCGGCGCTTTTTCCACGTAAGCTAAAATGCACACTAGGGCGTGGGAATTGACGTTTAAAATGTTGTTCGGCTAATAGGTAGTCCGTTTCGACTTTGGCCAAGATCTGCTGTTGTAAAGGATCACTAACGGAAGTGTTCAGCGATGGGTGGGTTAGAGAGCCCACTGATAACGAAGACTCCTTTTCGTGGATATCTTGCGTTAATACTTGGTGTGCGCGCTGAGTGAGATTAAAAATACTTTTAAACATGTTGAATTGCTTCACTTGCCTGAATGATTAATGAAAGGTTCAGGCAAGTAAAGTATCGGCCTGTTAAGTTAGTTGGTAGACATTACAGTGTGCTCGCCGCTGCAGCTATCATGGCGCGTATTTGCTCGACAATGTCTGACTCTACTTGCGAGTCGTAACCTTTAATACGTGGAGTATGAATGTGTCCTACCGGTAAATTCAAGTTAAATTGATCTCGAAGTAAAATACTGCGATAGGAAATTTCATTGGATAAATAGCCGCCACCAGAGCCTTCTACAGAAATTTCTTTTTGTAGTTCAGCCAGTGATGATGCCTTAAATTGTCCCCGAGATAAGGTGCTAATTTGATTATTGTCATTAACACTCCAATGCCCTTTCACTGCCGCCATTGCTTCAACGGGCAAAGAGAATTGGACAAACTCAGGGCCATTTAATTTGCCATCGGCAGAGGTTCCACCGTTAAATAATGGCGCTTTAGGATTGCGCTGACTGGCACCCGTTAATACATTTAAATTGTCTGGAGCTTCTGCGCTGCGATTACGTCCAGGAAAGCGTTCAATGTCGAAGTTTTCACGACCCATACTAATGGTAAACACCATGTCGACACTGTCTTCACGATAAAACGGCGTGAGTAACGATTCGATAATACCATTGTCGAAATCGCTAAACCTTACTGGAATCATTACGGTTTCGATCTGGGCTTTTTTACCATTAACCTCAAAACGATAACCATCGAGTGCTAATGCAGCTAAACCTGATGGATTGCTTTGGCCAATATTTCTATCAAGGAAAAAGGGGTCAAAACCGGTCACTAAAATATTAATTTGTGTATCGGGAGAAAACGAAATATCGCTAAAGCCGCGAGAGGACTTCTCAACTGCTTTGACTAAAATATCACGTTGCCAATCGACCATATTGAATCCAGCTTTTTCTTGCTTTAGGACGTTACGCATGCTTAAACGACTCCAGTACAAGGAGCGATCATCACTGTGTCCCGATTGTACATCTCGTACAGCTTGCTGCCATAACCTATGCCCTTGATGCGCTGCCATTTCGGTAACGGCTAACTCATCAGCTGATTGGGCTAACTTGACCTCTAAAGTATCACTGATCGCTTGATAACGATTAACCACATTAGGCATAGTTTGCCCCGCTTTTGATACACGCATCTCTTCAACATCTTTTGAGAGCGGCCCAGCATTAACTGCAGTAGATAAGGTTAATGCCAATGTACTTAACATTATAAAAGCACTGTGTTTAATCATGATGGTTCCTTTAGGACCCTAGATGTCTATCTTTGGGTTGCATTTAACGACTTTACTGCCCGTGAGGCGGCCTACGTTATAGTTATAACACAGTTGTTTAGAGGGTTTAATAGGACTTTAAGACTCGTGTCAGTAAATCGTTTTTAAATTATGGATTGAAGTTAACCTCTTTGGAGGTCGTTAAATGTTGCAGATATGGCGATTTAATTGCAGCTTTTTATATACTATTAGCGCTTCTATACCATACTAAGATCATAAGAAAGATGTAGCTGAGATAACAGATACACTAAAGTTAGTCATCGTTACGGTTAATCTGGGGTGATAAGTCGATAAAAAGATGATTAAAAATGTACCAAGTGTGGTTCTGACTATGTATTAATATTGAATCAAATAATGATACTAGCTATGAGTGACTACATTATTGATGTATTAAATTACCGAAGATATAAACGATTAGCCAATGATCAGGGTTTATATTTCAGTAATATTATCCGGTTATATCTATAGATAAGATGCACAGGCTAACCTTGTGTTAGCACTTTGGTGCTCACTGTATCGAAAGGATATCAACATGGAACCATTACTAATGGCAGGTTTTCAGTGTAATGAGCTAAATGAAGTACTTTCTCGATTAGACTTTCAGCTTCACTACATTGATAAGTATGATCAAAATAAAATTCCCATCAATTGTGCCCTGTGTTTAATCGATCTTCGAAAAGAAAATATCATAAATGAAATCAATTATCTGGTCAGAGAGTTAGACCCTAGGGTCCATATCATTGTACTCATCAATAAATCACAACTCGACATTGCAGCGATCACAACTTTTATTGCGCAATATGCTTGGGATTTTTGTACTAGCCCTATTGATCCTGAAAGATTAGCGAAATGCTTGGGTCATGGCATTGGTTTATCTAAATTAAAGCAACAGCATCATGTTCCACAGCCTGAATTAGCTGGCAAAGAAACCGATCCATCGGTGTATCCATCGGACGTCATGCAACAGTTATTTCGTCAAGTTGAGCGAGTTGCACCGACAGATATTCCGGTGCTCATTCGAGGTGAATCTGGCACTGGTAAAGAATTAGTGGCGACCAAACTACATCAATTATCTTCTAGGAAAGATGGACCTTTTATTACGGTTAACTGTGGTGCTATGGCTGCTGGCTTAATTCAATCGGACTTATTTGGTCATGAAAAAGGTGCCTTTACGGGAGCAACAAGTAACAGGAAAGGCAAAATTGCATTGGCTGACGGTGGTACATTATTTTTAGATGAAATTGGTGATTTACCCGCTGAGTTGCAAGTCAATTTATTGCGTTTTTTACAGGAGGGGTTGTACGACTCAGTGGGCGGCGGCATACCGCAATCGGCTGACGTGCGTATTTTAGCGGCGACTCATGTTGATTTGGAAAGCGCCATTGATCAAGGCCGTTTTAGGTTAGACCTTTATTACCGTTTGAATGGCATAACTATTATTACCCCAAGGTTAAAAGAAAGGCGTGATGATATTATCGGCTTAGCCAATCGATTTATTCGGGTGTATTCGAATGAATATGGACTTGTGACAAAGCCATTATCGCAATCAGCTTGCCATGCACTATTAAACTACCCATGGCCAGGAAATGTCCGCGAGTTAATTAATCGTGTTCGCCGAGCGGTGGTATTGTGCGACACGCCGCAGATAAGTGCACAAAACCTAGAGTTAGCTAATATCGATAAAAAACGCCACATTGCGCTATCGCTTAAAACCTTAAAAGACAATGCTGAAAAACAAGCCTTACAACAGGCTATTCTGATTGCAGACGGTCAAGTTGAGCTTGCTGCAAGTTATTTAGATATTTCAAGGGCAACCTTTTATCGACTCATGGACAAACATCGTTTACCGCTGATGTAATTGGTTTAATTGAGACACTATTTAGTTGCTTATTCAGTCTTAATATTAAGATTGTACCTAAAAATAGAATTAAGCTTTATATCAATAACCTAGCTATTTTTATTCTTAACTTTAAGAATTCCTCTTGATCTAAAAAACGCTATCTATATGAAATTTAATAACTTTCATATTTGGCATAAGGGTTGCTATATCCTTTTATCAAATATGGAAGGAACATCTTATGGAAATCATTAGCCAGGTACATTGCAAATTGTTGCAATTATCATTGAAGCGAGCAATACAGCTCAGTGCGCTATTGCTGGTTGCTCATTCATACGCTGATGATTCAACGGTGATTGGTTCACATGTGATGCAAGGCGCAGGTCGGGCAAGTATCAACCAAGCTGCTGGCGATTTTAATATTCAGTCTAACAGCCATGCATTAGGCCAACGCACATCTATCCAAACGATTAATTACAACCAATTACCGCAACCAACATCATTATCAGAATTTAATAAGCAACTTACTGCAGTAATAGACAGCCAAGCCTTTGCTCAATTTCAAGGCTTAGCCAGTATTAATCAAGTCAGCGGTGAGCAAAACATACAAGCTAACATAGGCAGCATTGCCATGGACTCGACCCTAGAAACCATCATAGGGCAAGGGTTGAATGATGAAGCCTTAACTCAAGTGTCGAGCCAATTGGCACCGTCATCTTATCAATTATCACACTATCAGGCCGACATCGCTCCAGACAGTTTTTTGGATGCGCAGGGCGTGATGCAGATTAATCAAATTTCTGGTGACAATAATGTTGCCATTAACCAGTTCTCGTTGCAGTTACCAAGCGGGAATTAATAATCATCGATCGGAGGAATGGAAGATGAAAAAACTCACTCTAGTGCTAAGTATTGCAGCAATAATGAGTAGTTCTGCATATGCAAATGGAATGACAGATTCAGACAGTAGTGTTGAATTAGATAAAAAAATAGATGTATCTAAAGAGCTTAAATATAAAGGTAAAGTGACCATTGAAGGCACTATCACGGCTAATGGTTTAGGCATGGCTGTAGTTGAAAATGTACAGGAAACTAGCGCAAATTTAGTTGAAAATTATTATCACGATAATGACGCTAAAATATCTGGTAATGCGTTTGAAAACTCAAGCGGTAATATTGGTGTTAACCAAGCGGCAGGTGATTTTAATGCGCAAAGTAACTCCGCTGCATTAGCTTCTATTGATGCCGGTTTTGCTTTTGGCTCTGGTGATGCTGAAATCTTCAGTACTCAAATGGGTGGTTTTAATGGTGTGTGGAACGAAGCCTCAACTAATACATCAACCATCAATGGTGCGTCGTTCATGAATGCCTCAGGTAATATTGGTGTCAATGTTGCTGCAGGTAACAACAATATTCAGGCTAATAATATGGCCGCGTCTTCATACAATGGTCGTTTAGGTGAAGCCAGTGTGTCTAATGTGCAAAGTACTGGGCATAACGGCACGATGAATATAGGGGTTGTTCAGGATAGCGTGGAATATGTCGATGTGGATCTTGTTCTTGATGCCGGAGGAACCTATGAAGGTACGTCCGCTTTAAATGATGCCTATTATCCAGAAATTATTTTAGAAGGTGACGGAGAACATAATTCAGGAACAGGAACTGTAGTGGGTCATGTTGATTTTGATACAGAAAATCCATCTGGTGCTGAAGTGATGACCTTTGATGAAGAAGGTGATTTAGCGCTTAATGGTACCGTGAGTGGTCAATTACCTTTCTTTGTTCAAACTGTGCTTCAGAAGTCTAATAACTCTTCATTATTAGCTGGAACAGCCTTCCAGAATGCATCGGGTAACATTGGGGTTAACTTGGCCAGTGGTACGGGTAATCTTCAGTCAAATAACCTTGCTTTAACAAGCATTACGGGTCCTGCAGAGATCATTTCTGGCGAGTAAAGACCTCATGATACGTTATGAATAAGGCAGGGGGGTAACCCCCTGATTCATCTTATGCGCGACATAACTAATTTAATGATTGCACTGCTGATCATGTCTAGCTTTAGTCTCACTTATTACAGTTACGCAGCGGATGTCCCATTAACGGGTGTCGTGCCGGGTATGGGAACCTATTCTAAATCTATTCAGAGTATACGTGAGCGAAAATTTGAGCATGTTATAGAGCAAAAAACCGACTTTTCATGCGGTGCCGCTAGTCTAGCTAGCTTGTTGAAATATGCCTATGACCGTCAAGATATAAATGAGCAGGAAGTGTTAATTGGCATGTTAGAGCATGCCGATCTGACATTGGTACAAGAGCAAGGATTTTCACTGCTTAATATGAAACGGTATCTGCAATCTCAAGGATTAAGGGGGCGGGGATATAAAGTCGGTGAAGCTGAAATGTTGTTGCTCAAGATACCTGCCATTGTATTACTTAATGATGGTGGCTATAGCCACTTTGTGGTTTTTCGTCGTCATGATCGCGGAGAAGTCTATTTAGGCGATCCCGCATTAGGTAATAGGATCATGACAATGGATGAGTTTACTCAAAAGTGGAATGGGGTTGTATTTGTGGTTATTGGGCAAGAGTATCGACGTGATAATCCATTACTACATCCAAGAGCAAAACTAACGTTTAAGGCACTCGATCCGCTCTCACCTATGACGGATGCTGAGTTACTTGAGTTTGGTTTTTCTTATTCAGATATGCTTTAAGGAGGAAGTTATGAAACTAAGCATGATGCTATTACTGACGATTGCAGCACCTGTGATGGCCAGCTCGCCTTCATTGACGGTATTCCAACATAGCCAAGTGCTGACAGACTTTGAATTGGAATCAATGAAAGGTAAATACACTAATAATGGCCAAGATTATTACTTTGGCTTGCAGATGCAAACGCAGTTTATTCAAGATAATGGTGTCCAGCAACAAGTTGGAATGCAAATTGAGTTTTCTCAAGTCGACAATCAGCCCTCAGTGAATATTACTATCAGCGATCCCAATGCCATTAGTAGTAACAATGGGTTTCAGTTAGATGCTTTGGGTCAAACAGCAGGATTACAACAACGAATTCAAATCGCTGGGAGTAAAAACTTAGCCGTCAATGAATTAGATATGGCTCAAGGGCGATTAACCCCGCTACTGCAAGGGATTAATGTTGCCGTCGGCACAACGCTTGTGAGTAATAATGGCAACACCACGTTTTCGGCTAACGGTAATACAGTTGGCTATCAGGTCGAACTGGCCTCAGGCAGAGCCAGTCAAGGTATTAGTTATCAAAATGGCAATGGTCAGTTAGTTCAAAGCATTTTTATTGATGGACTCAGTCATGGAGTGATAAACCAGTCTACACTAAGGTATGACGGTATGCCTGTTGGACCAATTGAGTCAAATATACTTGGTAGGCAAATCAGCGATTTAACCGCACTAGGATTTTAATTCATTTTGTACAAGCCAAGGATGTATTTATGAATAAGAAATGGACCTCAGCTGTCGCAGTGATCCTGCCTGGAATATTGGCAGTACCTGCGTATGCTGCAGATACTGATCCTCAACCAGCCTTAGAAACAACCTTATCTGAACAAGATATCGCAGTACTTAAACAGAAACTGATTCAGTTGAATCAACAAATTAAATTACAGCAACAGACCATTAATCAGATGGCTCAACAGGTGCTCAAGCAAGAGGCATTAAACAGACAAGCCAGCACGAAAGATCTCGCCTCAACGACTAAGCAACCATCAACTCCATCATCTGCAACATCGTCAGCCGAGCGACAAGATGTTCAATCAAGCCAGCAAGGCGCAATCACCAGCAACACAACAGAACGAAAAAAAGCGCCAGACAGAGCAAGAAGTACTGATGATGTATTACAAGAAGCACATAATGTCTTCTCTCGGAAATTTACCGTAGAACCCTCATTTACCTATAGTTACTACAGCCGTAAAGATCTCATTCTTAGAGGCTTTTTAGCACTTGATGCTATTTTTTTGGGTAACTTAAACCTAGATCGTATTCGCACTAATACAACACGATTGGATCTCACTACCCGCTATACATTAAATGAAAACTGGCAGTTTGAGCTCGGTTTGCCGTATCTATATCGTTGGACTCAGTATGACTCTGTGGGGGAAGGCAACTCTAGTCAACGATATGAAACGGCTAAAATTAGTGGTGGTCAAATAGGGGATGTCAGTGGTGCAGTTTATTACCGCATTAATACTGAATCTGTAGATTGGCCCGATTGGGTATGGAACTTCAGAGTTCGCGCGCCAACGGGAAAAGATCCTTTTGGGATTTTGCTTGAAACATCTGATACCGGCAATTTAACCTATCCTACAGAAATGGCAACGGGTTCAGGTGTTTGGGGGGTATCGACAGGGTTTAGCTTAGCAAAAACGTTTGATCCTGCGATTGTGTTTTTTAATTTAAATTACGGTGCTAGTTTTAAAGAAAGCTTTGATGACTTATCTGGCGCACCAGGGTTAAGCCCCGGTGAAATTGATTTAGGCAATTATCTGGATTACAGCGTGGGATTGGCCTTTGCGGTTTCCGAACGAATGAGTTTGAGTATGAGCTTTAATCAGCGATTTTACAGTAAGACCAAACAAAGACCAGAAGGTGGAGAGTGGGAGAAAATCCCTCGTACTGACACCAACACTGCAAGCTTAGGCATTGGTGCTACGTTAGCCTTATCGCCCAATCTGTCTATGGTGACATCAATGGGTGCTGGACTGACAGAAGATTCACCAGACTACCAAATTAGTTTGCGATTCCCTTATCGATTTTAGCGCTGTTCAGAAAGCTTCGCGTTATATGTTTCTCAATCGAGATAACCTCAAACGGCTTATTTAGGCCATTTGAGGTTATTATTTGAGCTAATGATTCTGGGATTGATGCGAGACCATATGCATAACAAAGACCCGATGGTGACCCGTTTGCCGGTGTATAGTTTAACTCATCATCGAATTCAGTGATTCTTGGCTGGTATATCGTTTGGTGAAAAAGTCTAAAAAAGCACTTATATTACTGGCTAGTTGACGGCGACTTGAATACACCCCATACACTTTAAACAGTTCCATTGGCCATTCTTGTAAAATGGGCACCAAGCTTCCGGTTGCAAGTTCTTGCTTGCAACTAGTATTAGAAAGCATGGCAATACCATAATCATCCAACGCTAAACGTTTCACCATACTGGCGCTATTAACTCGCACTTTACGTTTAAAGGTCGCCATTATTTTACGGTTACCTTTACCTAATGCCCAAATGGGTGCCGACAGTGTAGTGCCGAGTAAAATGCCGTTATGCTGAGTTAATTCTTGTGGTGTTGCAGGGCTGCTGAATTTTTTAATGTAACCAGGGCTTGCAACCAAAATAGGCTGGCGTTCAAATAATAACCTGGCGACAAGATCTGATGACTGTAGTGGACCATACTTAATTGCGATATCGTAACCTTCACCCACAAGCCCGACATCGTTATCGGTAAATTGAATATCGAGTTCTATATTGGGATAAAGGCGCATAAAACTAGAACATAAATGGCCGATAACATCTTGTGAAAATGATACCGGAATGGCGATACGTAACGCACCAGAAATATCATTATGGGTGTTTTCTATGGTGGCTTTGGCCGCTTCAATTTCATGACTAATAGAATCACAATGTTGAAAAAATAATGCGCCTACTTGAGTCAGACTTAAATTTCGGGTGTCTCGTTGCAGTAATCGTACCCCGAGTTGTTCTTCTAATTGAGCAACTTTACGACTAATTGTTGATTTAGGTTGTCCGATCTCTCGTGCTGCTTGAGAGAATCCTTTTGCTCTAACAACGGCTGCAAACAGCATCATACCGTTCAAATCGGGCATTCAAACCTCACTGTCTCAATTATGGAACAAAGCGTCCAAGCTAGTTTATATGGTAATTTACCCATTAACAAAGTTATATTTACGGGCTAAAAAAATTTTTCAGAGGCTATATAAGCAGAGGATCTAAGGATGACCAGCAAAAAGCAGCCCGCTAACAAGACTCAAGCACTATCGGCTGACCCACTTTTCTTACAAGCTGAACACTTGGCTAAAGACTTTTCATTATTTCCTGCTCATAACAAGCAGAGTTTATCTGAAGAAGTGAAAGGATTATTAACAGAAGATTCCATTCAATCAAACTTGAAGAGTTTGGCATCTTTAGACGTTGACGGTTATGTCAATAAAGTTATTCAACCGACTTTGGATAAAAACCGCCCAGGCGCGAAGCGTATGATCGCTGACTTAAAAGGCAAGATTATTGCCGAAAGTCATATCGGACCGTTTTACCGTGCTGAAGTGGAACTTAACTTTGGTACTCGTACTCGCCGTATCGGTTTTATTGCGCAAGAGCGCACGACCGCAAACGGTGCATGGATGCCAGAACACCATCTTGCAGCATGTAAGGCGATCCGTCACTTCGCAGAATTGTCGATGCCAATAGTATATTTAATTGATACTCCTGGTGCAGATGCTGGCGAAATTGCCAATAGCCAAAATCAAGCGCATACCATTTCTAAAGCGATTGCTGAAAGTGCTAATGTTGATGTACCGACTGTCGGTATTGTGATTGGTGCAGGCTATTCAGGTGGTGCAATTCCATTAGCTGCAGCGAACATTTTACTATCTGTACGAGATGGTATTTTTAACACCATTCAACCACAAGGTTTGCAGAGCATTGCGCGTAAGTACAACTTGTCATGGCAGGAATGTGCTAAATCGGTAGGCGTGTCACCAGAAGAGTTATATACCGCTGGGTGTATTGACGGCATTATCGATTTTACTCCATCAGATAAAGATGAGCGTCAGCATAATTTCCGTCGTGCGATTATCAGTTCTATTGAAGCCGTTGAACGTGCTGCAATGAACTTTGTGCGCGAATCTACCGATTTAAAAGAGCATTATGATCGCAGTTTACAGCGTTATTTAGCGCCGTCGGCTAATCTGCTCACACTTGAAAATAATACCCGCTTATCGGTCGCCAATAACCCAACGATGTACCACAATATTTTTGGTAGTGCATATCGTTATTTGCGTTATTTGACCTTGCGTAGCCGTATTCATTCAATCTCACAAGAACAGTATGGTCGCTTATCAAAAGTGAGCGTGCCAGAAGGTGATTTGTTAGCGCGCATTAAGCAAGAACAGGAACGCGTGTTCCAGGCGTGGTTAACCAACCCAGATAAGCTTGTTTACGATGAAGAACTGAATAAACTTTGGGGTACATTCAGCGCTAAACGTAAAGACATTTCTGCCGAACGTAACGTGATTACACGTTTTATTTTGGGTGAACCAAAAGAGAACTATAAAAAAGCACGTAAAGCATTGTTATTTAACATTGGTTGGTCGTTATATCATCGCTGGAAAAGTAACGCCGCTAACAATTTCAATGGCTTAATTAAGCATTTAGAGTCACTGCCTAAATCTACAACGCAAGCTCCATGGCCTGAACTTAGTCAGCTTACTGTGTTGGATATTGTGGTTAACGACGAATTACGAGCAGACTTTATTTGGCAGTGTCATAACGTGCTTATCTTCAATGCGCTATATGACAATGTCGTAGGCAGCTTGGCGTCAATTTCGAAAGAAGCCATGATGTCAAAAAGTTTATCTCGTGAATCAGTGGATAAATTACTCCACAAATCGATTGATAACGCATTATCGACAAGCGACAAAGCTAACGACAAGAGCAAGTTCTATAAGTGGCTTAAATACTTTATGGATCAATCGAATCGCGCTGAATTGCTTACTCGTGTAGAGCAATGGAAGAGTGTCGGTTTCCCGCAATTAAACGATTCGCTGTTTGTAATCTTAACTTATTTCTTCGAGCGTCTATTACCAGAGTACTTTGATAGTGAAGATGAACACGATAAATACACTGGGACAATTAACCCTGTACGTATTGGTCGTCGTAAGGATTTTTGGAACCGTTTAACCATGGGTTACCAAGACTTACTGATCCAAAAAATTCTTCGCGAAGAGAAAAAACAAGGCAAGATGGGCTGGGAAAATATTATCAAACAGTTCTTTACTAAGTTTGATGAAATTGATGCCGACAAAATGTCAGCTAACATGCTTAACTTCCCTGGTTTCCGTTTATCGATTGAAGATGCTATTGATAAAAAGATCCGCCCTTGTGGTTTAATTACCGGTCTGGCTGACTTTAATAATAATGGCAGTAAGTTACGTGTTGGTGTTGCCATTTCAAATACGGCATTCCAAGCGGGTGCATTTGATATGGCCAGTGCTGAAAAATTCAGTTCGCTATTAATTGAATGTGCTAAGCGTAAATTACCGGTCATTTGTTTTATCAGCTCTGGTGGTATGCAAACTAAAGAAGGTGCAGCGGCATTGTTTTCAATGGCGGTCGTGAACGACCGTATTACGCGCTTTATTCGTGATAACGAATTACCTGTATTGATGTTTGGTTTTGGTGACTGTACTGGTGGTGCTCAAGCCAGTTTTGTAACCCATCCTTTAGTGCAGACTTACTATCTTTCTGGTACCAACATGCCGTTTGCTGGTCAAATGGTAGTGCCTGCGTACTTACCATCTACAGCAACATTGTCGAACTATTTATCTAAAGTGCCAGGGGCAATGACGGGGTTAGTTCATAATCCATTTAGCGACACCTTAGACACTCAGTTGTCGGGTATTGATCCACTAATGCCATTACCGACAATTAAGATTGAAGAAGTGATCAGCAAAGCGTTGTCGACTTTAGTGCCTGAAGTGATTGAGCTAGAAGACGTTATTGTACAAGACGATCCTCGTGCATTGATGAAGCCTATCCATAAAGTACTAGTGCATGCTCGTGGTTGTACGGCAGTTAAACTGATTCGTAAAGCACACGACAACAACATTAATGTGGTGTTGGTGGCCTCAGACCCAGACATGACATCTGTTCCAGCAGATATGCTGAAAGATACTGATAAGCTTGTGTGTATTGGTGGTAATACTTCAGATGAAAGTTACCTCAATGCTTACTCAGTATTGAAAGTCGCTGAGTATGAAAACGTTGATGCGTTGCACCCAGGTATTGGTTTCTTGTCAGAAAGCCCACAGTTTGCGGCATTATGTGTTAACAATGGGGTCAACTTTGTTGGTCCTAGCGTGCATTCAATGACCACTATGGGTAACAAATCTAATGCTATCCATACTTCTCAAAAGCAAAATGTGCCGGTTGTTCCTGGTAGTCATGGTATTTTGACAAACGCAGAACAAGCCGTGAACGTAGCGTCTGAAATTGGTTATCCTGTGCTGTTAAAAGCGGTCCAAGGTGGTGGTGGTAAAGGTATTCAGGTTGTTAAACGCCCTGAGGACATGATTGGTTTCTTCCAGAAAACTGCGACAGAAGCCGCCGCTGCGTTTGGTAATGGCGATTTGTATTTAGAAAAATACGTTACATCATTGCGTCATATTGAAGTGCAGTTACTGCGTGATAAATTTGGTAATACCAAAGTATTGGGTATTCGCGACTGTTCAGTGCAACGTAATAACCAGAAAGTGATTGAAGAGTCTGGTTCGACTATGTTGCCTGAAGAGCTCAAGCAGCGCGTGATGGAATACACTCGTGCGTTAGGTGAAGCGACCGATTACATGGGCGCAGGTACCGTTGAGTTTATTTATAACTTAGATGCTAACGAAGTGTACTTCATGGAGATGAACACACGTCTTCAAGTAGAGCATCCGGTGACTGAAGCGACATCGGGTATTGATATTGTTAGCGCGCAGTTTGATATTGCTGCGGGTCGTTCAATTGAAAATCTACAGCCAGTAGACCAAGGTTACGCCATGGAAGTGCGTGTGACTGCGGAAAAAGCGGCGCTTGATAGCCACGGTATTCTTCAGCTTATTCCTAATCCTGGTAAAATCACTGAATGTGTATTGCCTCAGCGTGACGATGTAGAAATTATTTCGATTGCAGCAGCGGGTAAGGAAGTGTCGCCATACTATGACAGCTTGATCGCACAGATCATTATACGAGGTACTGACCGTGCCGACGTTGTGTCTAAAATGTATGCCTACTTAGATAGCGTAGTGATTAAAGGTATTGCGACTAACATTCCATTGTTGAAGCTTATCCTTAAAGATCCAACCTTCAACGAAGGGGTGTATGACACAAACTACTTGCCACGCTTAATGGCTGAGTTAGACATTCCAGCACTGATTGCTGAAATGGAAGCGGCAGCAGAAGCGATTGAGGTTGATACTGAATCATTACGTGTTGGCGAAAGCAACGAGTTGAAAGTACTGGCTCAGGGCGCAGGTATTTTCTATACCTCTCCAGCACCAGGTGAAGCAGACTTTGTTAAAGAAGGTGACATTGTCACGGTTGAACAAACATTGGCATTGATGGAAGCAATGAAGATGTTCTCTCAACTAACGTTAGCGGGCTTTAATCGTCAAACAGGTGTGTTATATCCTGAAGACCAAAAGTATCGTATTGAACGTATTCTTAATAGCAATGGACAGCAAGTTTCACAAGGCGACTTACTGTTTGTGATTTTGCCAATCGAAGCGTAATACCTACGATTGATTGTTGAATAAAATACCCGCTATTTAGCGGGTATTTTTTTGTCATACTTTCGTATGTTGTAATACACTTAAGAGTATATACACTTTTGGTTCAACTAATTTGTTGGACCATATTGTTGGAGCATACTATTTTGAAAAATGATGCGAACATTGAGTCGACTTGAGTTCACTAGCGTATTATTGATTACGCTGTTGATATTCATTAATTTGATTAACGCTAAGCATGCCAGTGCTTCGGTGGTTGAGAGTCAGTCTGCCATCAATTCAAAAAACCGTAATATCATCCGTTATTGTGTTGATCCAGATTGGTTACCTTATGAAGCCATTGTCGATGGCCGTCATACTGGTATTTCATCTGATTATTTAGCATTATTAACCGACTATACCGATTTGACTTTTGTGTTAGTGCCCACCTCGTCTTGGCGACAGAGTTTAGAATTACTCAAACAAGGTACATGCGAGTTAACCCCCATTTTAAATCAAACCCCCAAACGCGACGCCTATCTCTCTTTTAGCGATATTTTTTTTAAATCTCCAAACGTCTTGGTGTCATTAAAATCCCAACCTTTTTTACAAGGCTTTGAAAACATCGGTGATCGCTTATTGGCCATACCCAAAGATTATCGTCTAGTGGAATATATCCAACAATTTTACCCGACTATCAATACCGTGTTGACTGATAATGAGCGACAAGGATTGGAAAAGGTGGCTAACGGTGACGCGGATGTCTTCGTAGGGTCGATGTTTTCTGTTAACGCGTATATTCAACAACACGGGTTAACCTCGCTAAAAATAGCGGGTTGGGGTGGTCCTGAAGATGAGTTGCGTATTGGCGTTACTCATGCAAAGCAAGGTTTGCTGCCACAGATTAATGCTGGATTGGCAAAAATCACTAAGGCAGACCATATTTCAATTTATAAAAAATGGCATAATATTACTGTTATTGAAGACATTGATTACAGCCTAGTGATCCAAGTGGTGACTGCTTTAGGAATGTTTATCTTATTTCTGCTTTACCGAACAATGTGTGTGAGCAAGTACAACCTTCATTTAGAAACCAACAACAAGCAGTTGCAACAATTACAGTTAGAGCTGGAGAAGAAAAATTGCGACCTCGATTTTTTGGCTCAACATGATCCGCTGACAAAATTGTATAACCGCCAATATTTTAATCAAACCTTTTTAGATGATGCAAGGCAGCCGCTGAAAAAAATGGGTCAGAACAACAAGATAAGTTTGATCATCATGGATATTGATTTATTTAAAGCAATAAATGACCTGCATGGACATGCAATTGGAGACAAAATATTAGTTCAAGTCGCACAAGTATTACAAGCATCAGTAAGGGAGCTTGACGTTGTAGCCCGGTGGGGCGGTGAAGAGTTTGTGGTGGTTTGTCAGCATGTACAGTTACACGATGCCACTGAGCTTTGCCAACGAATTACTGATGAACTTAGTCATTTTCATTTTTATCACAATATTAACGTGACCTGTAGTTTCGGGATTGCCTTATTGGGCGAGAATGAACCTATACAAGCTTGCTTTGAACGAGCCGATGCCGCGTTATACAAAGCTAAGCAGTCTGGGCGTAATCAATATTGTAGTGCGTAGATAAAAAACCACATCTTGCTGGATGTTTGTGCCATTAGCAAAAATCGATCTTTATGTGAATAAATGCATATTTGTTGTGGTGTGATGTTGTTTCGCGACATTATGTGGCTCTAAAAATGCCGATTTAGGTATTTCATCTAAAATTTAACATTTTTCAGTCAAATTACCCCTAAGACTAAAAAATAATCTACTATATTTTAGTCAATTGTTTTATATGAAATTTATAGCATTAATTGAGCTTTTTTATGCTAAAAACAAATAAATATTGCAACAGCTATTTGCGCCCAGCAAGGTTCCAATTTACAATATGCGCCTTAATAACCTGATGTGCGGTGTGTCGGTTCTTTTTCGCATGCTCCGTCTACTTCTTAAACTAATCATTAAAGTTGAATCATGACCGAATTATCCAAATACAGAAACATTGGTATCTTCGCTCACGTTGACGCGGGTAAAACCACGACCACCGAGCGTATCCTTAAGCTAACCGGTAAGATCCATAAGATCGGTGAAGTACATGATGGTGAATCAACCACAGACTTCATGGAACAGGAAGCTGAGCGCGGTATTACCATTCAGTCTGCAGCGGTAAGCTGTTTCTGGAAAGATCACCGTTTTAACGTTATTGACACTCCTGGCCACGTTGACTTTACAGTTGAAGTTTATCGTTCGCTAAAAGTGCTTGACGGCGGTATCGGTGTATTCTGTGGTTCAGGCGGCGTTGAGCCTCAGTCAGAAACAAACTGGCGTTATGCTAACGATTCTGAAGTTGCGCGTATCATCTTCGTAAACAAGTTAGACCGTATGGGTGCTGACTTCTTACGTGTTGTTAAGCAAACTAAAGACGTATTAGCGGCTAACCCATTGGTTATGGTTTTACCAATCGGTATCGAAGACGAATTCTGTGGTGTTGTTGACCTACTAACTCGTGAAGCTCACATTTGGGATGATACTGGTTTACCAGAAAACTTCGAAATTAAGCCTGTACCAGCTGACATGGTTGACATCGTTGAAGAATACCGTGAATTGCTGATCGAAACTGCTCTTGAGCAAGACGATGCTTTATTAGAAGCTTACATGGAAGGTGTTCAACCATCTATTGAAGACGTTAAGCGTTGTATCCGTGCGGGTACTCGTACAATGGCTGTGTTCCCAACATACTGTGGTTCAGCATTCAAAAACAAAGGTATGCAGTTATTGCTAGATGCCGTTGTTGATTATTTACCTGATCCAGTTGAAGTTGATCCACAACCTCTAACTGACGAAGAAGGTAACGAAAATGGCGAATTCGCAATCGTTGATGTTGATGCACCTTTTAAAGCATTAGCGTTCAAGATTATGGATGACCGTTTTGGTGCGTTAACTTTCGTACGTATCTACTCTGGCCGTTTGAAGAAGGGTGACACCATCCTTAACTCATTCACTGGCAAAACAGAACGTATTGGCCGTATGGTTGAGATGCAAGCTAACGAACGTAACGAACTTGAATCAGCACAAGCTGGTGACATTATCGCTATCGTTGGTATGAAGAACGTGCAAACTGGTCACACTTTATGTGATCCTAAGCACCCTTGTACACTAGAAGCCATGGTATTCCCTGAGCCAGTTATCTCTATCTCTGTTACGCCAAAAGATAAAGGCGGTTCTGAGAAAATGGGTATCGCTATCGGTAAAATGATTGCAGAAGATCCATCTTTCCGTGTAGAGACTGACATTGATTCTGGTGAAACCATCCTTAAAGGTATGGGTGAACTTCACTTAGACATTAAGGTTGATATTCTTAAGCGTACTTACGGCGTTGACCTAATTGTAGGCGAGCCTCAAGTTGCTTACCGTGAAACTATCACTAAAGAAATTGAAGATAGCTACACGCACAAGAAACAGTCTGGTGGTTCTGGTCAGTTTGGTAAAATTGACTACACTATTCGCCCTGGCGAGCAAAATACTGGTTTCACTTTCACTTCTAAAGTGGTTGGTGGTAACGTACCTAAAGAATTCTGGCCTGCTGTTGAGAAAGGTTTCAAGAGCATGATGAACACAGGTACTATCGCAGGTTTCCCTGTGTTAGACGTTGAACTTGTGCTTCAAGACGGTGCTTTCCACGCAGTTGACTCGTCAGCTATCGCGTTCGAAATCGCTGCTAAAGGTGCTTTCCGTCAATCTATGCCTAAAGCCGGTGCACAACTTCTTGAGCCTATCATGAACGTTGACGTATTCAGCCCAGATGACAACGTTGGTGACGTAATTGGTGACCTTAACCGTCGTCGCGGTATGATCAAAGATCAAAACGCTGGTGTTACAGGTGTTCGTATTAAAGCTGACGTACCGTTATCAGAAATGTTCGGTTATATCGGTTCACTACGTACAATGACTTCAGGCCGTGGTCAATTCTCTATGGAATTTGCTCATTACAGCCCTTGTCCAAACAGCGTTTCTGAGAAAGTTGTTGCTCAAGTTAAAGAACGTAAGGCTGCTGAAGCTAAGAAGTAATTCTAGTTTCGACTTGCCCATAAAAACCGTTGCCTAGGCAGCGGTTTTTTTATGTCTTTTTTATGTGATTTCTACGATATTAAATGGTTATGACACAGTATTGATATTATTCATGACTGTTTCTGCTGAGCGTTAATAGCGCTTGGGCTGGTGGGGTTAACGGTAGGTTCTCTCGCCATATTAATGCCAGATCCCAGGTCATTGCCGGTTGCATAGGTTTAAATACCAGTTTGCTATTGGTTAACCGTTGGCAAATGGGTTCGGGTAAAATCGCGACGCCTAAGTTAGCTTCAACCATTGCGGCTAAAAAGTCCCACTGACCTGTTCGAAAGGCGATATTGAGGTGTACACCAACTTTACGGCTTAAATAATTAATTAACTTTGCTAATGAAAAGTCTTCGTTGTAAAGAATGAAGGGATAAGATTCAAAGTCTTGCCAGCGTATGTCTGCATTGTTAGCAAGTGGGTGGCCTTCTGGTAAGCAAGCCAGTAAGGGATATTTAGTCAGAAGTTGACTTGCTAACTCTGTTTTATGCGTTGTCGGAAGTGCAGTAAAGGCTATATCTAGACTGTTGCTCAATAGTGCTTGCTCGCAACCAAATCCGCCATACTCGTACATCTGTAATTCGATTCCGGGATATTTTCGTCGATAATCGGTCAGCAAAGGAGTGATTAAACTACTCATCATAGGGCAGACACCAAGTCGTAATCGTCCTGACTTCAAGCCACTGAGGTTGTTAATACCTTCTTGTAGTCGATGCCAATGGCCTAAAATTTCCCGTGCACTTTGCTCAAACAATTGTCCTGCTTGGGTTAATTCTACTGTTTGATTATTCCTGATAAGTAATTGCTCACCAATGTTGTCTTCTAAACGTTGAATGGTTTTTGTCAGTGTCGGTTGGGTCATAAAACATTTTTGTGCCGCCCGGGTAAAGTTTTTGGTTTCAACTATGGTGAGAAAGGTCTGTAAGGTCTTGATTGGGATGTTCATGCTTAAATGGAATCCTCTCTATGGTAATTATTCATTTTACCTATGAACCCTAAACGATTACTTTGAACTCGTTAACAAAAACGGAGCAATGGTTATGAAGTCAACATCAAGTTTATGGGTCGGTGCATTATGGCAAGCGGCGATGCCTGTGAAGCATGAGATACAATCACCTAATACGTCACAAACATCAGCAGAACCGAGTTCGCCAGTTACACAGCAGACATCTAAACCAACAAACCCAGCCTAGGCTGGGTTTTGTTTTTAGCCCTTTTGTTGTTCGGACTTGTACCGTTTTAACACTGACACTGATAAAAAAATGCCACTTCGATTGAAGTGGCATTGCTCAAATTGAGGAATGGGGGGAATTTATATCTTCACTAATTACTTTGTCGTAAATGTGTTTTCCACTAACTCCTGTTTATTATCTGCTTGTGCAACATGGCACTGTACGCAGAAGTAGTTCATGCCATTTAATGTGCCTTTGTCATCTACAACGTGTGACTTCGCCACTGGCGTTGCTTTCATTCTTTTTGCTTTATCCCAGCTATGGCATGTTAGACAGCCATTTTTGTCCGTAGTGATGCTATAGCTATCTTTATGAGGGATCAACGGCGGTTGTTCTGCAAAGCTGCGCGCGATAGCTTTTCCTCTTGTAGGGTAGGTGGCGATAGCATCAGCTGGTGAGTTGTCGGTTATGGCTACGTTACCTACACGAGACTCTACTTTTACAGGAGTATTGTCTGCTACGGCTTGTTGTCCAGAATATGCGCTAAGGCTTAATAGTATGGCCACGACGCTAAGTAATTTTTTCATTTTCATCTCCGTTACATCCTAATGAATGTAGAAATCGAGTGTCGCAGCTGTCATGGTGTAATAACCCAGTGACAGCTGCAGCAATTAATATAAAAGCAGTATTAGGCTTTAAATATTTTTACGGGACACTTTTTGAAATCAGTTTCTTTTGATAATGGGTCAGTTGCATCCAAAAGCAGCTTGTTGACTAATTGTTTAGCGTCGAAGAATGGCATAAATACCACCCCTCTAGGTGGCTTGTTGCGACCTTTGGTTTCCACTCGGGTGTTGATTTCTCCACGTGGTGATGCCACGGTAACCTCGTCCCCTTGGGCTAACCCACGTGCCTTAGCGTCAGCAGGATGCATAAAGACTTGAGCACTTGGCATTGCTTTATGCAATTCAGGTACGCGAGCGGTCATTGACCCTGTGTGCCAATGTTCCAGTACTCGTCCTGTTGACATCCACAGATCAAATTCTTCATTAGGCTCTTCTGCAGCGGGTTCATAAGGCAGTGCAAATATGACGGCTTTACCATCTGGTTTACCGTAAAAATTGAAGCCTTCACCTGCTTTGACATAAGGGTCACTGCCTTCAACGAAGCGGCGGGTAGTTTCTTTGCCATTAACGACAGGCCAGCGTAATCCTCGCGTTTGATGGTAAGTGTCAAAGTCTGCTAAATCGTGTGCATGGCCGCGACCAAATTGAGCATATTCTTCGAAAATACCTTTCTGCAGGTAAAAACCAAAGTGTTCGTTTTCATCGTTATAAGCACCTTTACAATCGCTGGTAGGGAACTTATTGATTACGCCGTTAGCAAATAACACTTCATATAACGTTTTATCGGCTAGCTCAGGTTGTTTAGCGATTAATTCAGCAGGCCAGACTTCACTCACTTTAAAACGTTTAGAAAATTCAACTAACTGCCATAAATCAGACTTAGACCCTTCAGGTGTTGGAACAAGCTGATGCCAGAAATGGGTACGGCGTTCCGCATTACCATAAGAGCCTTCTTTTTCAACCCACATTGCGGTTGGAAGAATTAAGTCTGCGGCCATTGCCGTAATAGTTGGGTAAGGATCCGAGACCACAATAAAGTTTTCTGGATTACGGAAACCTGGATAAACTTCATCATTGATATTAGGACCAGCCTGCATATTGTTAGTACACATAGTCCAATAACAGTTTAATTTACCATCTTTAAGCATACGGCTTTGCAGTACGGCATGGTATCCAGGTTTGGCTGGAATAGTGCCGGCAGGGACTTGCCAAAGTTTTTCAGTAATTTCACGATGTTTATCATTGTTCACCACCATGTCAGCAGGTAAACGATGTGAGAATGTGCCTACTTCACGAGCAGTACCACAAGCTGAAGGTTGGCCCGTCAACGAGAATGGGCTGTTGCCTGGAGTGGCTATTTTACCGGTGAGTAAGTGGATGTTATAGAGCATGTTATTTGCCCACACACCACGAGTATGCTGGTTTATACCCATGGTCCATAAGCTCATCACTTTGATGTTAGGGTCGGCGTAAGCTTTTGCCATAATCTCAAGTTTGTCAGCCGGTACGCCGCTCATTTTAGCTGCGTATTCTACAGTGTAAGTGCTAACGAATTTAGCATACTCGTCAAAGCTAATCGGTTTGGCATCACCGCTACCTGGGTTTTTAGCTTTCTTTTCCAATGGATGTTCAGGGCGCAAGCCATAACCAATGTCAGTGGTACCTAGGGCAAATTTAGTGTGCTTGCTAACAAAGTCTTTGTTTACTGCTTTGTTTTGAATAATGTAATTGGCAATATAATTTAAGATGACTAAGTCTGTTTGAGGCTTAAACACCATGGCATTATCTGCTAAGTCAAAGCTACGGTTTTCGTAAGTAGAGAGTACGTGTACGCGGGCATCTTTATGGCTTAAGCGACGGTCTGTTAAACGTGCCCATAAGATGGGATGCATTTCTGCCATGTTGGCGCCCCACAATACAAAGTGGTCAGCGGCTTCTAAGTCATCATAACAACCCATGGGTTCATCAATACCAAAGGTACGCATAAAGCCACCCACAGCTGATGCCATACAATGGCGTGCATTAGGATCGATATTGTTGGTCAGAAAACCAGCTTTATGAAGCTTAGATGCGGCGTAGCCTTCCCAAATGGTCCATTGACCAGAACCAAACATCCCTACAGAGGTTGGGCCTTTTTTGGCTATGCTGGCTTTCCATTTTTCGGCCATGGTATCAAAGGCAACGTCCCAACTTACTGGCGTAAAATCACCTTCTTTATCATATTTTCCATCTTTCATTCTGAGTAATGGCGAGGTTAATCGGTCCTTGCCATACATGATTTTAGATAAGAAATAACCTTTAATACAATTTAAGCCTTTGTTAACAGGGCTTTCAGGGTCGCCTTGAGTGGCAACAATTTTACCATTTCGAGTACCCACTAAAACACTACAACCTACACCGCAAAAGCGACATGGGGCTTTATCCCATTTTATTTCACTTTTACCTTCTGCAGCTTGAACGATATTAATTGGAATAGCGATACCCACGGCCGACGCTGCTGCGGCAGCGGCGTTGGCTTTTAAAAACTCGCGACGACTGATGCTCATGGTGTTCCTCACTCTTAGAATGTTGTACTTGGTACGTGATAGTCATTGGAGGTGACGTGATAGAGTGAGTCTAGACCTTACTAATAACATGGGTATACCTCAGAATGGGTATAGTGGTTAATAGTTGTGCAAGGTCACATTTTTCAGCGTGATGTAAATCTCATTTTAACAATTAGGTAAATGCTGTTTTAGAGATTGCTTGTAAAGCGTATTGTGCTTGAGATGCAGATTATTTGCGGATTAAAAGCCCATTGGTGCTCTGTTGCTAACATGGTACCAAGGAATGGGGAATTGAGATTTTGAGAGGTATGATCTTTGTAGGTAGGCCAAGGCTTGCTTATCTTCGAGAGCGCATTCCACTCGAATGGTAAACAAGCCTAGTAACCCGTAAGCTCCATATAACCTTGACCTTGGTGGCTGCCTTTAATCGTAATGGGGCCTTCCCAATATGAGGTTGATACTGGCATGTCGCTGTTGGGGTTAACGGCTTGAGTTGTGACGTCGATGGCTTCACTGTTAATGTTAATTCGCCATGCAATAGGATGATTGCCTAATGCCGTTTGTTGCCACTGAGTGGGTTGCATATCGATATCATTAGGGTTGTCTCGGCTATTAATATTGTGACCACTACCATCAGCGAACATCCTTCTAGCACTGTAAAAATGTGCTTGGTCATTTTCGCCGCGCAGTCTAAATGCCATTAACGTTGAGTTGTCGTCTAAACGCAGTGAAAACCAATCCCAACCTTGCTGGGCCTTGGTTAAAAATTGTGAACTCCATTCGCGGTCAAGCCAAGCTTTACCGCTGACTTTTTCAGTAACACCATGACGGGTAACTTGACCCGTTACATCAATAAAGGGTTGGCTGTAATAATAAGATGCCACGCTTTGGTCTGCACTTTTGCTGCTATAACCTTTATCGCCTTGTAATTGCAGAGGTTGCTGACTGTTTAGCTGTAATTGATAACTAAACTTATCACTAGCGACATTTAATGTGGCCGGAAACAGACTGTCAGACTGACTTAACCATTGCCAGTTTTGTAAATGTACTTCAAATGGTTGTGGTTTAACGCTTGCAAGTTGTGGGTGGCCTCGTGACCATTTTTCGGCCATTAAATGTTCAGTATTTGTGGTTACCGCGGCATGTGCCATGTAAAGCTGATTGGTCACCCAATTATTCGTTGTTGTCTCTTGAGGGCTTACTGGTGGTGTCATTCCGATACGAAATTGAGTCCATTGCACGCCTACATCTTCACCTGCAGCGGTGGTCAAGTTTGCGGTTAAATACCACCACTCAATTTTAAAGTCATCGTGAGCTAAGTGGTCTTGCGGAAAGAGTAAGGTTTTACCTTGAATTACTTCGCTATAACCTTCAGCAGAAGCTGACGACATACTGCTAATGGTAGACTGTTTTACTGCAACATTTTGCTGAGGAGAGCAAGCCACTAGCAATGCGCTAAGAGGAAAGACAATGACCATCAACCATTGCTTCTGCACTCTGTAGCTAACAGTTTTGAACGCGACGTTGAGTACGCTCTTGAAAGTGAAAGAGGTCATAGTGCTTCCTGTTGCAAGCTGGATATCAAGGGTTTTCTGGTTTGCCAATACAAAGGTAAACACACTGCAAGTAAACAACTGACCACAGCAATGATCACCACTTGAGCATATGCCGCCCAATCCCACACCATGGCGATGCTCCAGCCAAATGCTTGTAACGTGACTTTATGAATTAATAAATAACCCAGTAACGCGCCTGTCGGTAACGCGACCAAGCAGGTTAATAACACGATAAATAGCATTTGCACTAACACCATCATCCGTAATTGATTACGACTAACACCTAGAGCATACAAGCGGGCTAATGGTGCTTGCCTCGCTTGCGTTAGCATCATACTGGCACTGAATAAGCCAATGGCAGCTACCAGTAAGGTTAAGCTATTAAGCACTACAGTGATTGAGAATGTTTTATTAAATATGTTAATCGCTTCAGTTTTAATTCGCTGCTGGCTATACATGTAAGCAGAAGACAGATTGATTTGCTGGCTAATATTGTCTTGTAGTGGAGTAATATCACCTTGATAAGACACGGCTAGGCTAATGGGTTTGGCGGGTAATTGAGATTGCTGCCATAAGGACTGAGTAATAATCGCTTCGCCTTGGGGATTACCGTAATCGTAATAAATTCCGCCAATGTTCAAGCTAGCTTGACCAAGTTGCGATAGCTGAACTTTATCGCCTATATTGAGTTGGTATTTTATCGATAATGGTTCACTTATCATCAGGCTTTCACCTGCTGTGAATGTTGTCCAAAAGTCATCGGCTGTGGTTTTAAATACAGTTGTTTCGGTTAAAGACAAATGGTCACGACTGACAAGGTGGATAGCAACCTGTGTTTGCGGCGTGTCAATTCGATTAAGGTTGCTGTCGACAGTCCATTGCTCATAAATCGCTTCAACCTTGGGATCTTGTTCCAATAATATCGTTAATGTATCGATTTGGTTTGGATTGGGTCTAATGTATAAATCTGCATGCAAACGGGCATCGAGCCATTTTTTTAAGGTAATTTCAAAACTGCCCACTAAGGTGTTCATGGCAATATTGGCACACAAAGCTAGCAGCATTGCCATCATCGCCAGCGCGAGAGGAGCAATAATCTCTTTGGTTTCGGCAATCACGTATTGCCACAGTCCTTTAGGCATAAATGGACTGAGTAAGTTAACTCCCCAATGTAAAAATTGAGGTAACAATAACGGAATCGCAACCGAGAGAATACCCAGTAATACTAGGCTATGGCGATACTGTTCGGTAAAGGCGAAGGCGATAGTACACACTAAGATTAGCAATGCTGCGATGATAAATTGTCGCCAATGAATAATGCCGAATTGTTGGCTTTGTGGTTGTTTTTGAGCCCCTTGCGCAAGTGGGGTGTTAATCAGGTTTATCAGCATGGGAATACAAGCAGCAAAAGCCGCTGACAAGGTTAATATGAGTGCTTGTGCAAACCATTGCCATTGCCAGTTTCCGGGTAATAATTTGGCGCCATAAAGCTGTTCAAGAGTGATGGCGACCATAGGTTGTAGCCATTGCGATAATTGCAGTCCGACAATAAAACCTAATACACAGCCAATAAACACTAAACAGACTATTTCAATGCTTAGGGCAAGCATGATGGTGCGCCTATCGAGCCCTTGCTGCATGATTTGCACCAGCAATTTTTGACGCTTCATTAAGCTATAACGAACCCCGTTGTAGGCAATAAATAAGCCGACAACAAAGGCCAACATGCTCATGGCATCAAGATTAAGATGAAAGCTGGCAGTGAGGGCGGTAAGCGATTCGCCTTCACTCGTTTGGGTGGTGAAATTTAGCTTACTGGTATCAATACCTGCTTGGGTTAGGGTGTTCGTTAATCGAGCTATCAGTTGCTCATCTGTTTCTGATTCGTTTGCGGCTGAGATATTTGCATTTGAAGAGGGTGAATCAAATACGGCAACGTAACTTAACTTACCCTGCATATTCAGCAAGGGTTGAGCGAGTGAGATATCGGCCAAAATTGCCGAACCAAGCCCCCACGAATCATCAATGGCAACGAGTTCAACAGCCGTGTCGTTCAGTATTATGCGGTCAGTGTTATTGGTCACTTTATTCATACGTTCGCGCTGGCTTGCCGACATTAGCACTTTGGGTTTGCCTGCCAGTAATTCTGCTAGCGGAATATGCGTCGCTGTTATCGATGAGCTAGCACCTGATTTTTGCTGTTGCATGTTGCTGGTCATAGCGGCAACTACATCACTACTATTAACCCGCCATAATCGGCCTTGTTCATCGGTTGCGATGCCTTCAATGCTGGTAATGGTATTGAATCCTGCATTGGCTAATGCAAAATAAACTGCCTCATCAATACTGCTTTCTGTACGGTGGCTAATCGATAAGCGAGCTTGTTGGCTCATTAGTTCGGATACATTGCCATAGCTTTGTTTGGCGTTTTCGTTGGTGGCGTATACGCCAATCAGTAACGTTACCGCGAGCATGATGCCCAGTAAAATAGCACTGGCTTGCAGGGGGGCATGACGATAATGGCTGGCAAACAGGTGCAAGCATAACCTTAAGCGCTTAATTGAGAATAAGTATGATGAAGAGTTAGTTGTCATGGGCTTAACCTTGCAATGTCATGTCAGCAGGGTTAATCACAATCTGTTGATTTTCGACGTGCCAGCGATGCTGCATAAATGCGGCACATTGTTCGCTGTGAGTCACCATTAAAATACAACAGTTGGCTTGTTGAGCGAGTTCGGTAAGTAGTTGCATGACTTGTAATCCGGCGTGTTGATCAAGATTACCTGTCGGTTCGTCGGCTAATATGAGTTGTGGTTTGTGAGCTAATGCCCGCGCGATAGCCACTCGCTGTTGTTGCCCTCCGGATAAGTTTTCAACGTTGCGGTCTAACAATGGCGTTAATCCTAGCTGGTGGCAAAGTTCATCACACCAAGGGCTCCATGCTAACTGATTTAGCGCCAGTGAAAATTGAATGTTGTCGCGCACATTTAATGGTGTGAGTAAGTTAAATTGTTGGAATATAACCCCGAGCGACTGACGTCGATATTGGCTCCATTGCTTATCTTGCCACTTTGTCACCGATCGCATGTTATCAGCCTGACGGATTAACATGTCACCGTTGTCTATGGTTTCAAAGCCACCAATGATATTCAGTAAGGTACTTTTACCGCTGCCGCTAGGCCCGGTTAATGCGATAGTTTGACCTTGCTGCAAAGTCAGGTTGACGTGATTAAGCACCGAATGAAATGACTCGCCATCGCGGAACCCTTTACTAATATTTTCTAAGGTGACGATAGTAGTCATAGTCGCTCCATAACGAATTAGCTTAATTGAAGTTCTGAATAAACAGAGTAATATTATCAATAATATACGTGATATAGATCATTAATGTTCAAAAAATAAAAAAGCGAGCCAATGGCTCGCTTAGTGAAGATACAACATCAATTAATTAAGCATCTGCTAAAGAATATGGCAACTCGATAATAGTTAGCTGTGAGCTTTCATCTCCGGTAATACGAAGTTGAGCGTTGTTTTCGGTATCATTTGGCAACACCGCGGTAAGCAGTACCTTGTCACCATATTGGACGCATTCAATGATATTGCCACCACGACGGAAGCCGCCTTCAAGGGCAATTTCTAATTGAGTGTCAGTGCTGATGGTTTGCTTGGTAGTACCAGACAAAATATACAATGCACGTTTATTGCCACCGCGATATTTCATCCTGGCAATGGTTTCCTGGCCCATGTAACAGCCTTTGGTAAAGCTAATGCCATTAATGGCTTGCAGGTTGCACATTTGCGCAACGTACTGGCCGGAATGAGCGGCATCTATGTTTGGATAACCGGCTTTAATTTCCAATGCTTGCCATGCACTTGCAGCAAACAATGTTTGTCCCGATTGGCTGATAATGGTTTGTGCTGCTGCATTGTTAATAATGGCAATAAAACGTTCACCATCACGAATAATCACACCTTGCTCAACAAGGTTAAGTGGTTGCGATACATCGCCAAAATGTTCAGTTGCAAAGGTTTGTGCTTTTGGGCCAGCAATACCCATTATTTGATAATCATTACTGACATCGGCGAGTTCGGCTTTACTGAATACAGCGTATTTTTGTAACTGAGGTAAATCCAAGCTTAAAGTACTTTTTGGCAGTAACATGAATAAGCTATCGCCGATTGAAAACCCACGGAAACTGGCGAGCATTTTACCTTTAGGGTCGCAATGAGCACCCCATTTCCACTCGTTTGTGCCAAGGGAGGTAATATCTGTGGTGACTTGGCCATGAATGAAACTGCGCCCTTGCTCACCAGTGATTTCGATTAACCCCATATGCGTCAAACTTGATAACATTAATTCAGGAGACGTGGCGATAAAATCCCAATCTGGTTGGTTTACTGAAATGGTCATAACTATCCCTAACGTGTGAATAAGACGGTATGGTTGGAGTGTAACGGATTAATAGAATGCTCAACAGGGGGCTATGGTTTTAAAGCCAATAAAAAAGCTACCTTGTGCACAAGGTAGCTTTTTAGGAAGACAATTAACTCAAGTTAATTGCTTATAAAAGTCAGTTTAAAACAATACCCGCGCACGGATAGTGCCTTCAATAGACTTTAATTCAACCAATGCTTCTTCAGCTTGATCAGAATCGACTTCCATTACCACGTAACCAATTTCAGCAGTGGTTTGTAAGTACTGAGCAGCAATGTTAATGCCTTTTTCAGAAAACGCTTGGTTAATTTTAATCAATACACCAGGACGGTTTTGATGAATGTGCAATAAGCGTGAGGTACCGCTATGTTGCGCTAAAGACACTTCAGGGAAATTGACCGCAGACAGGGTAGAACCGTTATCTGAGTATTTCACCAGTTTGCCAGCCACTTCTACGCCGATATTCTCCTGTGCTTCAGCAGTACTACCACCAATATGCGGTGTGAGTAATACATTGTCTAAGCCACGCAGTGGAGAGATGAATTCATCATCATTCGACTTAGGTTCTACCGGGAATACGTCAATCGCAGCACCCGCAAGATGTTCTGACTTCAGGGCATCGGCTAAGTCTTCGATATCAACAACAGTTCCGCGAGAGGCATTGATAAAGAAACTGCCTTGACGCATTTGAGCAAATTCAGCTTTAGCGAACATGTCTTTAGTTTGCGGTGTTTCTGGTACATGCAGGCTAACAACGTCTGCTTGGGCCAATAACTTGTCCATAGAGTGAACTTGAGAGGCATTGCCTAGCGGTAACTTATCTTCAATATCAAAGAAAATCACTCTCATGCCCAAGGTTTCAGCCAAAATACCCAGTTGAGTACCAATATGGCCATAACCAATCACACCTAAGGTTTTACCACGGACTTCAACACTGCCATTAGCACTCTTCAACCAACCGCCACGATGTGACATGGCATTGCGCTGTGGAATGCCACGCATCAGCATGATGATTTCACCAATCACCAATTCAGCAACACTGCGGGTGTTGGAGAAAGGGGCGTTGAAAACAGGAATACCCAGTTTCTCGGCCGTGGCTAAATCGACTTGGTTGGTGCCAATACAAAAACAACCAATCGCAACCAACTTTTCTGCACGGTGCAATACTTCCGCAGTAAGCTGGGTGCGGGAGCGTAATCCAACAAAGTGAGCATCTTTAATTGATGCAATCAAAGCCTCTTCGCCTAACGAGGCTTTATGGTATTCAATGTTGGTATAACCTGCACGTTCTAGTACATCGACCGCAGTTTGGTGGACGCCCTCCAACAGCAGGATTTTGATCTTATCCTTGTCAAGCGAGTGTTTCGCCATGATATGGGTACCCTCTTATCATTAAATGGTGCTTAAGCTAATGGTTATACTAATGCTTATACTAATAGTTATGATATAAATGCGGACTTCCGGCGCATTATCAAAGTAGCACTTTTTTAAGCGCTTGTAGAGGGCTAGATGGCTAAAGTTTATATTCTAATTTGAGAACAATATCTCATGGAGAGAATTAAGATGAAGAGTAAGGTTATATGGATAGGGATTTATCTATTAGTACTGTTGTGGTCAGTTAGCGCACCTAAAGATATGTTCACTTGGTGGTTAGAAGCTATACCTGCGTTAATCGCATTACCTATTTTATTTTTTAGTCGTAAAAGCTTTCCTCTGACTACGTTAGCTTATGCACTTATTTTAGTACATTGCTGTGTGTTATTTGTCGGTGCACGTTATACCTATGCTGAAGTGCCGTTATTTGACTGGCTAGCGCAAGTGATGGGCGGCGAGCGCAATAATTACGATAAAGTCGGCCATTTTGCTCAGGGTTTTATTCCGGTAATATTAGCTCGCGAAATATTTATTCGTAAACATGTCATGCAAATAGGTGCTTGGTGTCAGTTTTTAGCAGTATGTTTTGTGTTGGCGTTTTCAGCTTTTTACGAATTAGTTGAATGGTGGGTTGCCATTGCTACCGGTGAAAATGCCGAGGCATTTTTAGGCACTCAAGGATATGTTTGGGATACTCAATCTGACATGTTTTTAGCATTAATTGGTGGGGTATGTGGCTTACTGTTGTTATCGTCTCTTCATAATAAACAAATAGCGACCAAAATGGCGCTTAACCAGCAGTCTTTATCATAAGGCTCGCTTAACTTATTTAGTTAGCTTATTTTGTCATAAAATGAGTAAATTTGGCTGCTAGCATTGATGAGAGATTGATGATGTTGAGCGAATTGAAAGTATGAGCTTATCAGTCTTGGGTTAATGATAAAGTCTACGCAAAGTCAGTCAAATTTACTATTCATACTTTAGACTTACATAATAGTCATATCAACTAACAAATTTTTACTATGCTTGCTGTATAGGAAGGTTTTTTATTATAAGAATCGTGATTGATAATGACCGACTTAACCTAATAGCCACTTTTTTGGTGAGTCGATTTATCTCGTAACGCGATTAACGAATGAAGAAAGAACATGCTCTAATATAACGACAAAAAGTAAACTATCTGCTCAGCCTAGTTTTGAAGGCTAGTAAACGTATTTCATTTACGTATAGTATATAGCCTCAGGATGTGCTCAAGGTATGTTGAGCAATAATGTACTTTTCAGGGAGAAGAGTGATGAGTTCAAATATTGATGAGTTGGTGTTTTTGCACCAAATCGCAGCACCTTGCCATTTAGCTATTTTGGCAGAATCTATCGGGTTGAAAACTCGAATTGTAAAACATGCGGCTGAGCTTGAGTTAGAAAAAAAATCCAACAACTTTTATCTTGTTTCACAAAAAGGTGCGGCCTTAGACAGTAAGGGCATCCCGTTACTGGTATCGCGTTTAGTGGAGCATGTCCCTGTAGCATTGTACCAAGTTGAACGTGGATCACTTGATCAAGAGTCAGCATTACTCTTAGGCGTAAGGGGTTTGTTATACAGTGATCAACGCATGGACTTAATGCTGACGGGTCTGCGTAAAATGGTTTCTGATGAATTGTGGTACGACCGTCCACTGATCAGTAAGATTTTTAGACGTTTAGTCCAGCAACTCGATACCAACGTTGAAATCCCTGCCGATACCGTGGCCATCCTCCAAAGATTAACCAGTCGAGAAAGAACCATTATTCAGCTTGTTTCTAGCGGTGCGCGTAATAAAGAAATTGCCCAGCGTTTGTGTATTAGTGAACATACTGTAAAAGCGCATATCTCATCTATTTTCCGTAAAACGGAGTCTCGTAACCGAGTTGAGTTATTGCGTTGGGCACAGACCTACCAAAGCCATTGCGAATTAGTGAGTTAACGTACATATAGATTTATTGAATAACTATAAAAGGAGCTTAGGCTCCTTTTTAATGGGTTAATGTTATTGATCGCGTTTTTCTTTCAAAAAGGTAAGCTAATCAGTACACTGAGTTTTCTAATAATAATAATGATGGATATTAAGAATGAGTATTTGGTTTAACACTGTCACTTTAGAAGATTGTGCTCGTTTAGATGCAGGGATGCAGGGAAAGGGCACCTTAATGCAAACATTGGGCATTAAAATTACTGAAATCGGCGACGATTATATGGTTGCCACTATGCCAGCCAATCCAGCAATACATAATCCATTAGGGATTGTTCATGGTGGTGCGAACGTCGCACTAGCAGAAACAGTAGCCAGTTATGCCGCCAACTTTGTGGTCGACTTTACCCGTTATTATTGTGTCGGCCAAGAAATCAACGCCAATCATTTAAAAGCGTCACGTAATGGTGAGTTAACGGCAACAGCTAAACCTGTGCATTTAGGTAAACGCAGTTCGGTTTGGGAAGTCCTTATTCGTAACAGTGCGGGTGAACTTTGTTGTATTTCACGAATGACGGCAGCGGTTGTAGAGCGATAAGCTATTATAGATACTATAAATCGATAGGCCTTATAATCATCGATAGATCAAGGTTTTAACCTTGTTAATAGTGTATTTTTTTATAAGGTGCTTTGCTTATTTAGTCTATCAAGTGTGCCAATAAGTGCGTTAAGCAATAACGTTTTTTCACTGACTCACGTTAGCTTAATGTTGTTACTCGCTTGCATTGGTGTAGGCATATTAATATAAGGAAAATCCATGGACAGTATTAACATCTGGGAATGGGTAGGATATTTAGCCTCTGTCGTTGTGGCTATTTCGCTGATGATGTCAGACATTAAAAAACTACGCTGGTGGAACTTAATTGGTGCAGGGTTGTTTGTGGCTTATGGCCTCGCGATTGATGCGATCCCTGTGGCGCTGGTTAACTTTTTTATTGTATTAATTGATCTCTATTATTTAGTGAAGTTATACCGTGAGCCTACTCCACCCACTGAATAGTCACATTGTGTCTCGATAAAGCCAAATAATCAGTTTGGCTTTTTTATTGCCTGCATTTTAGTTTTAATCTGTTTTTCCTATCCTTAATAAATTACATAATCGTTTTTTTAGTTTGCAATAATCTATTTTAATCGTTTTATGTAATTATGAAGTGCTTCTATTATGTGTCCATCGAATGATGAGTTGAGTGAGGAAAATCATCATGGCAACAGTTTATGACTTAATTGAGCAGTGGTTAGTAGACCGCACATAGGAGCAAAAAAATGAATCAAGGTAATTATTTAACCAGCCAAAATGGCGCCCCGGTAGCAGATGATCAAAATTCAATCTCGGCTGGTGAACGTGGTCCACTGCTTTTACAAGATTGGCATTTAATAGAGAAGCTGGCTCATTTTAACCGTGAACGTATTCCTGAGCGTGTGGTACATGCTAAAGGGACTGGTGTATATGGGACGTTTACATTAACTAAAGATTTAAGTGAATTTACCATAGCGGATCATTTTAATGGTGTCGGCAAGCAGACTGAAACATTTATGCGCTTCTCTACGGTAGGCGGAGAAATGGGGTCAGCAGATGCAGAGCGTGATCCACGCGGTTTTGGACTACGTTTTTATACTGCTCGTGGTAACCACGATATTGTCGGTAATAATACCCCGACATTCTTTATTCGTGACGGTATTAAATTCCCTGACTTTATTCACACTCAGAAACGTCACCCACAAACTAATTTAAAAGATCCCCAAGCAATGTGGGACTTTTGGGCGCTCAATCCAGAGTCGATGCATCAGGTGACCATATTAATGTCAGACCGTGGTATTCCGGCTAACTACAGACAAATGCATGGTTATGGTTCGCACACGTTCTCGTTTTGGAATGCTAAGGGTGAACGTTTTTGGGTTAAGTTCCACTTTAAATCACAGCAAGGCGTGGTAAATTTAACCGGCGAACAAGCAGATATACTAAAAGGGATAGATCCTGATTCATCACAACGCGACATGGTGGCAGCAATTAATGATGCTAACTTCCCGCGTTGGACTGTGAATGTGCAAATTATGCCAGAAGCTGATGCCAATACTTACGCCATTAATCCATTTGATTTGACTAAAGTATGGCCGCACAGTGATTATCCGTTGATTGAAGTGGGTGAACTTGAGCTAAACCGTTTACCACAAAACTACTTTGCTGAAGTTGAACAAGTGGCATTAGCACCAAGTAACTTAGTGCCTGGAGTGGGGGCGTCGCCAGACAAAATGCTGCAAGCCCGTTTGTTTTCATATGCAGATGCGCAGCGCTACCGTATAGGGACTAATTATAATCAATTACCCGTTAACTGTCCGCATGCCGCTAAAGCCAACCATCATCAACGTGCTGGTGCTATGGCAGGAACACAGTGTCCTTATCAAGGTAGCCAAACCGGTGGTGATGCCAGTGTTAATTATGGTCCTAACAGTGTTGCACCACTCACTGAGAATGCTAGTTTTGAAGAACCACCGTTACGTTTAGAAGGAGAGGTTGCCCGTTTTAGTCGTTATAACCAAGATGACTTTACCCAAGCGGGTAATCTATATCGTATCTTCAGTGAAGCAGAGAAAAATAGGTTGGTGGAAACGATTGCGGGCACACTCAGTCAAACGACATTAGATGTGCAACAAAAAATGGTCGATCATTTTACTAAAGCGGATGTTGATTACGGTCAACGTGTTAAGCAGGCTTTGGCAAAGTAACCTGTATTTTGCCAAAGAATAAGCGACGATTAAGGCCTTAACGCTAACAAAATAGTTGTTTAGTAAAACAGGAAGATAATGATTATCTTCCTGTTTTACTATTCATCACTAATACATGTGGGCGTGTAACCATTTATATGGGGAATATGCACGCTTACCAGTAAATAGGGACTTTTAAGGCACTTTTTCGCGAATGCTCCATGGCAAACAATAAACTGGTTTCTTTATTGTCTAACCAAGCTTCAATATTAAGCTGATGCTGTGCACTCAAATGCCTTAATATTTTATATGCAGATAACGTACTAATCCCTAACGCTAAGTCTTGCCATGGTGCCCGAAAAGCCTCGCGCTTTTTAGCGGGATACATTTCTCCATAAGCAAACCCAACTAAGATACTTTCATCCAAAGCATCAGCAACGTGTTGGTAATCAATACTGTTCATTTCAGCGGTTATCGGCATTGATTTTCCAATACGTTTCCATGAGGCTTGCTGTAGCTGGTTGGCAAATAAACCTAATTCGGGATAATGACGGCTTTCATTTTTGCCGCTTTCAGCGGTTAATAGCAAATCGACCAATGCCAATTGTAATTGACCATACTCAGGATGTTGCCATATTGAGCCTAATTGAGTTGATATCGACATTGAGTCGATATAGTTTTCTAGTTGTAGGCAAACAAGGGTTTTATTGTTGATGTTGGCAAGTGGTTTAGCATCGTCTTGTAATAATAAACAACAACTTTGCAGTGGGCTAACAAATGCCAGAGCCTGCTCAAGATGATCGAATAATGGGCTGGTGTGCTGATCTAATAAACCAAATTGATTTAAGGTGAGCCTGAGTAAGCGCACACAGCGGCGTAATTCGCCCCACAAGGCTGATTGTTGATGAACATCACCAGTTGGCAGCGTTAATATATTCTCAATCAATTGCCAGCGCTCAAGACCTGTTTCTAATAATGTGCTCAAGGCTTGCTGCATATTATTGTTTTTTGGTAATGAGACATAATCAATATGCTCAATGGTGAACGGTTTTGATTTGCCTGCAAGTTGATAACCGCGTTGAGCTTTACTGGCTTTACCTAAGCGAAATGGTACTGACTTAGCGACTTCTGTTGCGAGTATTAATAATGCAGACGTCTCTCCTGCGAGTAATTCAAATTCGAGTTCGCATATAGGGTCAACTTTATCATCAGCAATTATTTCACCTACATCTAGTGCAACCTCAACAAGGCTATCATTAAGGTATATATGCCAAGTTTGACGCTCAAAGTTGGTTTCAAAAATACATTTTAGCGATGTTGACACCTTGTCGAGATCATTTCCCTCTGGCCAAATTTCTTTTGGGAAACGTGACAAGATCGGTGTTTTTTGATCAATGCTGACATTATATTCAGGACGAGAATGGATCCCTCCTACGACCCTGCCTGCTGTTTTTATGGTCTGTTCGAGTTGATTGTCAAAACCTCTTACGCGTAAGCCCATATCCCAACGACGCAGTTGTAAGTCGTCGGTATCGAAATATCCGTTGGTGAGTTTTTTCTGCCCTTGTGGGCTTGAATTAGGGTAGTCATTCAATATTTTTTTTAACAAATCATGATGTTGTGATTGAATGAATAGTTTTAACTCTATTTCTGCGTCCATTGACTTTATGTTTGCCTTGTCATCAAATATTCACTAATGCGTCACATTATCTTCATAATGTCATATTGTTGTAATAAAAATCTCTTAGGATAGCATTGCTCGCATCATATATACTGAGCAACGATAACAGAGAAACTGTCGTACGAAATTAAAAAACACAGTTTCATTATGCGGACGCTTGGGTTAACATGCGCCCGCTTTTTCCAAACTGGAATTTATTAAATAGGTAAACGGCAATGCCAGTAAACTCTATTTTAGGTGTGTTTGCAAAATCACCTCTTAAGCCTTTAGAACTACATATCGACAAAGTACATGAGTGTGCATCACTTCTTGTTCCTTTCTTTGACGCAACCAACTCAGGCGACTGGGATGAAGCGATAAAGATCCGCAAACAAATTAGTTTGCTTGAAAAAGAAGCGGACTCACTCAAACGTGAAATTCGCCTGACTCTTCCTGGTGGATTATTTATGCCTGTTGAGCGAACTGACTTGCTTGAGTTATTAACTCAACAGGACAAAATCGCTAACAAAGCAAAAGATATCTCTGGCCGTATTATTGGCCGTCAGTTAGTCCTTCCTCAGCCTATGCAAGATGCCTTTGGTGCTTATCTAAAACGTTGTTTAGATGCCGTATCACTTGCGAAACGGGCTATTAACGAACTCGATGATTTACTCGAAACCGGTTTCCGTGGTCGTGAAGTTGAGTTGGTTGCCAAAATGATTAATGAATTAGATCTTATCGAAGAAGATTCTGATGATTTACAAATTCAAGTGCGTCGTCAGTTGTATGCATTAGAATCTGAATTGAATCCGATTGATGTGATGTTCACGTACAAAATTATCGAATGGGTTGGAGGTTTAGCAGATATTGCTGAGCGTGTCGGTTCCCGCCTAGAGCTAATGCTAGCTCGTAACTAATCACAAAGGTTATCAAGGAAACAACATGGTTGATGTATTAGTCACCAACGGCCCTATGCTCATTATGATAGCGGCTGCATTTGGATTTTTGATGGCATGGGGCATTGGTGCAAACGACGTAGCCAATGCAATGGGAACCTCTGTAGGTTCTAATGCCATTACCATTAAACAAGCGATTATTATTGCAATGATCTTTGAATTCGCCGGTGCTTTTTTAGCTGGTGGTGAAGTCACGAGTACAATTCGTAAAGGTATTATCGACGCGAGTTACTTTACTGATGTCCCAGAATTGTTGGTATACGGCATGATTGCCTCATTACTTGCTGCGGGTATTTGGTTAGTTGTAGCGTCAGCGTTAGGCTGGCCAGTTTCGACCACTCATTCAATTATTGGCGCTATTGTTGGCTTTGCCGCAGTGGGTGTCAGTGCAGATGCAGTTGAATGGGGTAAGGTTGGCGGTATTGTAGGCTCTTGGGTAGTGACACCTGCTATTTCGGGTTTTATTGCTTATATCATTTTCCAAAGTGTGCAAAAGCTGATTTTTAATACCGATGATCCATTAGCAAGTGCTAAGCGTTATGTGCCTTTCTACATGGCATTGGCCGGTTTTGTGATGTCACTTGTGACCATTACTAAAGGCTTATCACATGTAGGCATAAACTTTTCAACACTTGAAGCATATGCATTAGCTGCTGTGGTTGCAGCCGTAGTCGGTCTTGCAGGTAAAATTGCTATTAGTCGTTTAAAAATGAGCGATAAAGCCGATCTAAAAACCCAGTATGGGAATGTTGAAAAAGTATTTGCCATATTAATGGTTGTGACTGCATGTTGTATGGCATTTGCCCATGGCTCAAACGACGTTGCTAATGCGATTGGTCCTTTAGCTGCTGTGGTTTCTGTCGTAGAAAGCGGCGGTATTATTGGTGCTAAATCGGTTCTAGCATGGTGGATTTTACCACTTGGTGCTGTTGGTATTGTTATGGGCTTGGCCATTTTTGGACAGCGTGTGATGCAAACCATTGGTAAAAACATTACGCATTTAACCCCAAGTCGTGGTTTTGCTGCTGAATTAGCTGCCGCATCGACTGTGGTTATTGCTTCTGGTACTGGTTTACCTATTTCAACAACGCAAACGTTAGTCGGTGCTGTGTTGGGTGTGGGCATGGCGCGTGGTATTGCAGCAATTAATATTGGTGTAGTACGTAACATTGTTGTGTCTTGGGTTATTACTCTGCCAGCCGGTGCTGCACTGTCTATTTTGTTCTTCTTCATTATCAAGAACATCTTTAGTTAATTTGACTAAGACGCAATGAAGTATTAGCAGAAATGTGAACGCTGAATGTATTTAAGAAGGAAGTCATATGACTTCCTTCTTGCATTCAGAGCATTTAATAAATAGCATGACAATAAGTTTTCTGAGTTTGGATAAATACCGTGTTAAGAGTACTTTCAATCCTTATATTTTTACTTGCGCCAAGTGGCGTATTTGCAGCCCAAGCACCAACGCGATTTATTTCTGATGATGTGTTCACCTATATCCACGGTGGACCGGGTACAGAGTTTCGTATTATCGGTAGTGTTGAAGCGGGTCAGCCGATCACTTTATTGGATAATACCGAAGGTGATTTTACTCAAATCATTGATCATAAAGGTCGTGAAGGCTGGGTATTAACCAGTTTAGTTTCAGATCAGCCTAGTTTTCGTGAGCGTTTTCCTGAAATGGAAGCACAATTAAAACAGGCTAATGAGCAATTAAATAACATTACGCAAAATACTGACAATACTGAAGAATCTTTAACACTGTCTAACGAAAAGGTGTCTGAGTTAAAAGCCGCTCTTACCAAAGCGATTAAAGAACGAGATGATGCTAAGTCAAAAGTACAGCAAGCCGCGGATAACCAACGTTATGAAATGTGGCAGCAAGGTGGGTTAATTGCAGGTATTGGTGCGTTGATTGGTATTGTATTGGTGTATTTACCTCGTCCACAACGTCGTAAGAAAAGCCGTTGGATGTAACATCTCCAATAACGATGAGATTTTCGCGGATAAAGTGATACGACTAATGTCTCTCATTTGATTGTATAAAGGCCAACTATTCAAACGTTGGCCTTTTTTTTAATCTTTTTCTTGATGAAATTTATTCATATTCCATGTTGGTATAATTATTAAAAAAGTTACCAATTAACATTAACTTAAACGTTTATTGTTGTTGTGATGTTAATTAACTAGCACATTGTTTCTGTCTGTTTCAGTGACCAAAATCAAACAATTATTAGCAAGTTTTCAACTTGAGTGTCCAAGTTCACATTTTGAATGTATAATCGCCGAAAATCAGATCGTACATTGTATACAAAATAAAATATTCGTGAATACAGTGTCCATTCAACAACGATAATAACCATCCTTAACCTGACCTAGATGGAAGCGAATACTATGTTCAAAGCGAGTGAAGTACTGGACGGCCGCTATGACAATGCCACTCTTGAGGAACTGTTTACTGCAGTGACCAACAACTACATTGTCGATGAAGAGCAATACCTGTCTGAATTAATTAAGCTTGTGCCTTCGTCTGAACAAGACATTGAGCAAGTGACTCGTCGTGCCCATGAGCTCGTGAGCAAAGTTCGTCAGTTTGAGAAAAAAGGTCTGATGGTTGGTATTGATGCATTTTTGCAACAATACAGCTTAGAAACGAAAGAAGGCATTATTTTAATGTGCTTGGCTGAAGCCTTGCTGCGTATTCCTGATGCTGAAACAGCTGATGCGCTAATTAAAGATAAATTGTCTGGTGCCAAGTGGGATGAACACCTAAATATGAGTGGTTCATTGCTGGTTAATGCCTCAACGTGGGGGTTAATGTTAACCGGTAAACTGGTTAAGTTAGATCGTAATACTGACGGTTCGCCAAGCAATATACTTAAACGTCTGGTTAATCGTGTCGGTGAGCCGATGATCCGTCAAGCTATGTTAGCGGCGATGAAGATCATGGGTAAGCAATTTGTGTTAGGTCAGGACGTTAAAGAAGCGCTTAAAAATAGCGAAGCTAAACGTAAGTTAGGTTATACCCATAGCTATGACATGTTAGGTGAAGCAGCATTAACCGCCAATGATGCGCAAAAGTATTTTAACGATTACAGCAATGCTATTCGCGATTTAGGCGAACAGCAATACGATGAAGCGAACTCACCAAGACCCACCATATCAATCAAACTATCTGCTTTGCACCCTCGTTATGAAGTCGCTAACGAGGATCGTGTATTAAGTGAATTATACGACACAGTTATTAAGCTGATAGTACAAGCGCGTGAACTTAACATTGGTATTTCTATTGATGCTGAAGAAGTTGACCGTCTTGAATTGTCATTGAAGTTATTTAAGCAGCTTTATCAGTCAGAAGCCGCTAAAGGCTGGGGCTTATTAGGCATTGTGGTGCAAGCTTATTCTAAGCGTTGTTTACCGGTGTTGTGTTGGTTGACGCGTCTTGCTAAAGATCAAGGCGATGAAATTCCGCTGCGTTTAGTCAAAGGTGCTTATTGGGACAGCGAGCTAAAATGGGCGCAACAAGCAGGCGAAGCTGGCTACCCACTTTATACCCGTAAAGCCGGCACGGATGTGTCTTATTTAGCGTGTGCGCGTTATTTATTGTCTGATGCCACCCGTGGTGCTATTTATCCCCAGTTTGCTACCCACAACGCGCAAACCGTTGCCAGTATTGATGCGATGGCCGCTGATCGTTTATATGAATTCCAACGTTTGCACGGTATGGGCCAAGAGCTTTACGATACCATGCTTGCAGAAAGCGGTGCTAAAGCGGTACGTATCTATGCACCCATTGGCGCGCATAAAGACTTACTGCCGTATTTAGTTCGTCGCTTACTGGAAAACGGAGCCAATACCTCATTTGTACATAAACTGGTTGACCCTAATACCCCAATAGAAAGCTTAGTGGTTCATCCATTGGTGACGCTATTGGGTTACAAGTCGTTAGCGAATCAAAAAATTGTTAAGCCTGCTGATATTTTCGGTGCAGAACGTAAGAACTCTAAAGGATTAAACATGAACATTATTTCTGAGTCAGAGCCATTTTTTGCTGCACTGGACAAATATAGCGATACTCAATGGACAGCAGGTCCATTGGTAAACGGTAAAACCTTAACGGGTGAAGTGCAAACCGTTGTTAGCCCATACGATACTTCATTAACGGTAGGTAAAGTGGCTTTTGCTGATGCTAACGCAATTGAACAAGCCATTGCTGGTGCAGATGCTGCTTTTGGTGGTTGGGCACGTACACCTGTTGAAACTCGTGCTAATGCACTACAGAAATTAGCTGATTTATTGGAAGAAAACCGTGAAGAGCTGATTGTATTATGTACTCGTGAAGCGGGTAAGAGTATTCAAGATGGTATTGATGAAGTTCGCGAAGCAGTAGATTTTTGTCGTTATTACGCCGTACAAGCTAAGAAGATGATGGCTCAGCCTGAATTGCTTCCTGGCCCAACAGGCGAGTTAAACGAGCTGTTTCTACAAGGTCGCGGAATTTTTGTGTGTATTAGCCCATGGAACTTCCCGTTGGCGATTTTCCTTGGTCAAGTTTCTGCTGCACTTGCTGCGGGTAACACGGTTATTGCCAAGCCTGCAGAGCAAACCTGTTTGATCGGTTATCGTGCTGTGCAACTTGCGCATGAAGCCGGTATTCCTACCGACGTATTGCAGTTTTTACCAGGTACTGGCGCAGTTGTTGGTTCTGCAATCACTGCAGATGAACGTATTGGCGGTGTGTGTTTTACCGGCTCGACTGGTACTGCTAAATTAATTAACCGCACCTTGGCAAACCGTGATGGTGCAATTATTCCATTAATTGCTGAAACCGGTGGTCAAAATGCCATGCTGGTTGACTCAACATCACAACCAGAACAAGTTGTTAATGACGTGGTGTCTTCATCGTTCACCAGTGCTGGCCAGCGTTGTTCGGCATTGCGAGTCTTATTTTTACAAGAAGATATTGCCGATCGCGTAATTGAAGTCATGAAAGGCGCCATGGAGCAATTAGTGATTGGCAACCCAAGTTCAGTGAAAACCGATGTCGGCCCCGTGATTGATGCCACTGCCAAAGCTAACTTGAATGCCCACATTGATCATATCAGCCAGGTCGGCAAGTTAATTAATAAACTTGAATTACCAGCAGGTACTGAAAATGGTCATTTTGTAGCACCTACAGCCGTTGAAATTAGTTCAATTAAGCTACTCGAAAAAGAACATTTTGGGCCTATTTTGCATGTTATCCGTTATAAAGCGGCAGATTTGGCAAAAGTGGTTGATGAAATCAACAGCACAGGTTTTGGGTTAACATTGGGTATTCATAGCCGTAATGAAGGCCATGCGCTTAGCTTAGCAGACAAGGTTAACGTGGGTAACGTATACATTAACCGTAACCAAATTGGTGCAGTTGTAGGTGTACAACCATTTGGTGGCCAAGGATTATCGGGTACAGGTCCTAAAGCGGGTGGCCCACACTACTTAACTCGTTTTGTGACTGAAAAAACTCGTACCAATAACATTACCGCAATTGGTGGCAATGCGACGTTATTGTCACTAGGCGATGCTGAAGAATAAACCTGAAGTAGTTGCATTAAGCCCACTTTTTAGTGGGCTTTTTGTTATCTCGAGTTTAGGTTATGTGACCCTAATGGGTATAAGGCTATTTAATTATGAGGCAAATTAATGATGACTTTGGATATCATTGCGTTGTAAGCCACGACTGACATTTTTACACAGTTTTCCAAAGCGGCTGATATCGCCAAGTGAAGGTATAACGCCCTGGGCAATGGCTGCGTCCCAGTAATTAACTTCAGCATCAACCAAATCGAGTAACTTTTTAGGGCAGCCAACACAGTTGTTGTTGGGGCCACAGCTAAATATACCGGGTTGATCAAATGGTAAGGTATTTTTTACTTGCTCAAGGAGTCGCTTCATTGCACTCACTCTGTCTGGTTTACGTTCCATAGCCTCACCTCTATATAAGTTAGAGAATCCTTGTCAGCGTAACAAATCGGCATTAGGTTATGATTAACGTACATCAATTTTTTAGTGAATAAAGAGACCTAAATAGATAAATTGATTATGGTTATGTAAAATATTTGTAGCAGTTCTCAGGTTTTAGAATAAAAAATGCTTTGGAAGCAAAGAAGTCTAGACGTCTAGATTGACAGCGACGAACAGTTCTCTTATTCTTGGCACAACTTGTTATGATGTGACTGCAATATTTAGCACCTTTAAATCTGTTGTTAAATAATCACCGATGACCGAGATTGTGTCGTACTCGCTTTTCTCATCCAACAATCCCTATTCGTTAAGATAAAGAGAGATCATTTTGACCAAAGCTACTTCATCAGTTACCACAGCAGGAAACAGCCCGGCATCGTTTGTGGCGTTATTACCGTTATTTTTGTTTTTAGGATTATTTATTGGCGCAGGCTTATATTTTCAAAGCCAAGGTGTTGATTATGCGTTCTATCAATTACCCAGTGTGATTGCGATTCTCCCTGCCATCGTGTTGGCAGTTTTGTTGTCGAAACAGAAAATAAATAGTGCGATAGAAACCTTTATTGAAGGTATTGGCCATAGCAATATTATAGCCATGTGTTTAATTTATTTATTGGCAGGCGCATTTGCTGCAGTGGCTAAAGCCACTGGTGGCGTTGATGCCACCGTTGCGCTTGGTTTATCGTTTATCCCATCAAATTTATTATTGCCAGGTTTCTTTGTTATTGCCGCTTTTATCGCGACCTCAATGGGTACATCTATGGGCACCATCGCGGCGGTAGCACCAGTGGCACTAGGTGTCGCAGACCAAGCACAAATTGATTATGCCTTAATGGCGGGTGCGGTGATGTCTGGTGCATTATTTGGAGACAACTTATCGATTATTTCTGATACCACGATTGCGGCAACACGTACTCAAGGTTGTGAAATGAAAGACAAGTTCCGTGAAAACCTAGTATTTTCGATACCGGCGGCGATCCTCACCTTGATTGCTTTTTCGATTGTCGGTCAAGGACAAGCGGATATAGCAGCTCAGGACATCGAAATATTAAAAGTATTACCGTATTTAACCATTCTGGTGTTAGCTGTGATCGGTTTAAACGTCTTTGTAGTGTTGTCGTTAGGGATTGTACTTGCTGGCATGACAGGCGTGCTGAGCTCGGGTTATAGCGTTATTCAATTTGGTAATGATATTTATACTGGTTTTACCAATATGCAGGAAATTTTTATTCTGTCGATGTTAGTCGGTGGTTTAGCGGCGTTAATGCAGCAACAAGGCGGATTAACTTTTGTCAGTAAGCAAATTGAAGGTTTAATCAGTCGCTTTTCAAAAGCCAATGGCGAAGCATCAAGTCGTGCGGCAGAGTTAGGCATGGCAGCGATTGTTGCCGCCACTAATACCTGTGTTGCTAACAATACAGTATCGATAGTGGTCACCGGTGACATTGCTAAAGAGCTTGCTGAAAAACATGGGGTATCGCCAAAACGAGCTGCGAGTATTTTAGATATCTTTGCATGTATTATTCAGGGATTAATTCCACATGGTGCCCAAGCATTATTAATTGCTTCGGTGTTTACCATCAGCCCATTAACTGCAGTTTCTAATGCTTGGTACTGTATGATTTTGGCCGTTGTAGCGGTGATAATTGTAATATTGCGTCAACGTAATTAAATTGGCTACAGGGTAAATCACACTGTCGCTAAGGTTAACAAGATTAAGGTTAAGGTGACGATTTAGCCACTATTGCAACCAATGCCCAGTCAGTAACGATTGGGCATTTTTATTTTTGGTTTAAGTTTTTGTTTAAATTTTGGTTTAAGTTAGGGCTTAGGTTTAGTTTTTTGGTTATGTGATTATCGGCTTTTACTTTTTGGCTTTCCGCGTTAACATTCTCATCCCATTTTTGACATAAGTATCGTTCAGTGACAGATAGAGTCCGTAATTATGATTTACACCTAGTGATTGTATTTATGTCATTGGCTGCGGCTGTAATCTGCTCTTTTGGTGTAGGAAGTGCGTTAATCGTGCAAGCCGACGGCATCAATTTGGACATGTTGACGATCCGCCCCGATACGCTTGGAGATTATATGCATTCGTCGTTTGCAATCGTGTTCAATTTATCACTATTAGCAGGTGGCTCATGCTTCTTACTCGCCATGGTGGCGGTGTTTAATACTTTCCCTGATTTACTGAGCCGCTACATCGCCATTATTGGTGGCGTAGTGGGTGTGAGTATTGTGCTAATGGGTGTGTTTCCGATTAACTTTCTAGACTTACACCGTAAAGCGTCGACGCTTTATTTATTCAGTACTATTTTTTTGCATTGTATTTGCCTACTTGATTACTTTAAACCTGGCAGCACGATGACCAAGCGAATGCTTAGTTTGAGCATTATTTCACTGTGTAGTGGGTTATTATTATTAACGTTGTTCGATTGGAGTCAGCTGGATTTTACCGAATGCTCAACGGATTTACCTCAGTATTGTATGGTGTCCTCAGCCATGTGGACATTAACGCAAGCGAATATTCTATGGTGTATTTGCCTTGGGTTAAGCCTACTGACAACCATTAAAACTCAACAACATAGCGTGTATCAATTTCTCGAAACCCGTTAACGTCTATTTATTCTTGCTTGAGTACTATCTATGATATCAATACGATTAAGTCTATGACATCAATGCGATTAAGTCATTATTTGGCGGTGTGTGGTGTGGCCTCAAGACGCCAAGCTGCACGGCTTATCGACAGTGGTCGAGTGAGTATTAATCATCAATTAGCTAAACACACTGACCGAATTAACCTTTGCGAAATCGAGACAATTCTAGTAGACGATAAACCGATCCTTGCTGTGCAAGATAAACAGTATTGGCTATATCATAAGCCTGTTGGAATTGATTGCCGTTTATTAGTTGATGATCCTCACAGCTTACTGCATGTATTACCTGAGTTACCAAGGTTGTATCCTGCAGGGCGTTTGGATAAAGATTCTCGTGGTTTGCTACTACTCACTAATGATGGTCAATTAACGCAAGCGCTCATGCATCCCGATTATTATCATCCTAAGACATACGTGGTCCAAGTTGATAAGCCAATTAGTGCTAGTTTTCTATCGATGATGACAAAGGGTGTCAGTTATGGCGATGTGCAAACTCGACCATGCGAAGTTCGGTCATTGAGCCTGGTGAGTGCAGAAGACAGGTTTGAGATTGTATTAACCCAAGGATTAAATCGGCAAATACGCCGTATGTGCAAAGCATTAGGTTACAAGGTGATTGATTTAATGCGAACACAATTATTAGATATACGTATTGATGAGCTTGCAGAAAAAACAATGCGGCCATTAACGACCGCAGAGTTATTGAGTCTTAAACGTGCAGTAAACTGAACGTTATCTAACGATTTCCATTTCAGCTAATAAGTTGTCAGCATTATCTAAATACTGCATTACCCATAGCATGTAGCGGCTGTCTACTTGGATAGAACGGTTACTTTGTGCGTCGTATCCCCAGTCTCCAATGATACTTTCGTACACACCATCAAACAGTAAACCCACTAGTTCAGCACGACCGTTTAAGGTTGGTGAGCCTGAGTTACCACCCGTTGTGTCTAGGGTAGATAAGAAGTTAACCGGTACAGAGTCAACCGCTTTGACGTAGTAATCGCCGTATTGCTTTTGTTTAATCAGCTCAAGTTGTTTAGCTGGCGCATCGAAAGGATCAACACCAGTGTCTTTGGCTAAAATGCCTTCTAAGCGGGTAAAAGGCACCGCCACTAAACCATCCTGTGGAGAATAACCTTTCACGTTACCTACCGTTACACGCAGGCTTGAGTTTGCATCAGCATAAACAGGTTTTCCTAACTCGCGATTGTAGGCAATGATAGCGTCCATATATTGTGGACGTACTTTCATTAAGTCACCTTCTAATTGCTTTTTCTCTTTCTCGCGCGCCATGTCAGCATCATAAGTTTGTACTGCAAATTGAATGAATGGGTCGTTAGACGCTTTAAAGTCTGCAACCGATTTGTTCATCCATGCTAAGCGAGTTTCTTTATTGTTTAGCTTGGTGTTGGCGTACATTTTATCGAGTGTTTTAGCTAATGCTTTAGCATCGAACTTGCTGCTAATACCAAAGGCTTTATCTAAAGCGGCTAAATGCTGCTCTGCAGGTAGTGCAGCATAACGTGTCAGTAAATCGGCTAGCAGGGCTTTATCGACACTGGCAGCATAACGGCGATCAATACGTTCCATGCTTGAAGTGAAGTTGGTCATGTCACGTTGTTGGTAGCCTGGTTCACGTGCCATATCAGCTAAGGTTTTCTCATTAGCTAAGCGATACAAATCACGTGCGGTAGTGACCATAGTGGTGTAACCGATGTAACCTAATAAAATGTCACGTTGCTGATTTTGCTGACTCTTTGCCACTAACTTTTCTAAGCTTGATAGTGTTTCGCCATATTGCTGTTGGCGTTTTTTATCTTTACCAATCCAGTTTGCTAAATCGCTTTCTATTTTCTCACGATCAGCGAGCATGGTTGATTTTCCATAATACTCAATCATCGAGGTAAAGTTTTTAGCATAATTAGCTAAACCAGCAATCAAGCTTTCGTATTTAATCCGCTCGTCGCTGCCTTCAGAGGCTGTTTCTTTGATGATGCTAATCATGCGCTCTTGTAGGACTTTGCCTTCTGGATAAGCCCAATTAAACTGATTGTTAACTTCATCGGCTGTGCGATAACGGTTGGTACGGCCAGGATAACCAGCAACCATCACAAAGTCGCCATCGCTAACGCCTTTAGCTGATACTTTTAAAAAGCTTTTTGGCTCGTACGGTACGTTGTCTTTGCTAAAATCGGCAGGCTTGCCGTCTTTAGATACGTAAGCACGATAAAATGAGAAGTCTCCAGTATGACGAGGCCACATCCAGTTATCGATATCACCGCCGTATTTGCCCACGCTAGCGGCTGGGTTATAGGCTAAACGTACGTCACGAATTTCTAACTGCTTAACAAGATAATATTCTAGGCCACCATGGAAACTATACACCTGGCAACGGTAACCATCTTCTTTTTCACATTCAGCAACTAAGGTTTTTTCTTGTAGTTCTATACCTTTATAAAACTCATTACCCACTTTATCCATCTGGTTTGCTTTAACTTTATCAGTAACATTGGTTACCGCTTCAGTTACAAAAATACGTGAACCAGGTGTCGCCGGTAATTCTTCTGCGTAAGTTTTGGCTAAAAATCCGTCTTTAAGGAGGTTTTTTTCTGGGGTTGAGTTGTACTGAATTGAGCCATAGGCACAGTGATGGTTGGTAACCACTAAGCCTTTTGGCGACACAAATGATGCGGTACAACCACCCAGGCTGATAACGGCATTCATTGGGAATTCGGTTAATTTTGAAATTGAATCAGCGCTTATTTCTAAGCCTTTTGCTTTAAGTTCATCAGCCATAGCGGGAAGTTGATGTGGTTGCCACATACCTTCATCTGCCGCAGCGCCAAAGCTGGCTGCCATAGCGACAGTTAATAACCATTTTTTCATTATAATAATTCCATTTGGGGTGTTCACGGGTAATCAATATTGCCGTAAGTCGTGTCGATTTCTTGTTTAATCATCTAGGTCAATGTTGGCGGACTATAAAAACGTCGGACCATAAAAACAAAAAAGTCAGGCTAAGCCTGACTTTAACAAATGTTTTACTATCTTAACAGCGTTTGAAAAACTCGCTTACAAATCCACTTTATCAGTCATCGGATTTAGGCTAATGCCACCATCAACTGCGCCACAACAATTAATGTGCCGAGCAATCCTGCGGCGATAAGCCCCAATGTGCCACCAGACACTTGATAACCGCCCATTTTCTGCGCGCGTTGCTTTAATGCCATCGCAATGGGTAAATAGATAATCATCACCACTAATGGAATGGCTGCAAAACCAAGCACTTTGAAAAACCCGTCTGGGTAGTAAAGCGCACATAACAGCGGCGGTATAAAGGTTATCAACCATGTTTTAGCACGACCAACAGCGTCATCTTTAGCTCGGGTCAGTTCGGCGACATAATCAAATAGGCTCATGGTGACACCTAAAAATGAGGTCACCAATGCAAGGTTGGCAAACAGATCAATTGCTTGGCTGATAATGTGTGACTGGGCTAAGCCTTGCAAAGCAGCAACCAGTTTCGGCAGTGAACCACCAAAGCTATGAACTGTTTCGCCGCCTAAAGAACCTAGTGTTACGAGCAACCACAGGATGTAACAAACCAGTGGAATGGTCGATCCTATTAATAACACTTTTCTAAGTGATGCAGCATCACCTTCTAAGTAGCGCACAATGGTGGCAATACACACATGGAAACCAAATGAAGTGAATACCACTGGGATGGCTGCTAACCATAATTGTTGCAGGGCGGTGCCCGACGCTACATCGGTTGAGTAATTGTTTAGTGCACTGATTAAATTAACGTCTGGTAATAGAAATGCCACCACAATGACAAGCAGCACCACCATCGATGTAAATAATATGCGTGATACTTTATCAATCCATTTAACACCAATAGCAATCAAGCCACCAAAAATAACCGTGAACAGTATGACGGCGACTTGGTTGCTCATGTTAATGCCGATGGGTTGTAAACGGGTTTCTAATAGCGATGACCCTCCCATTAGATACACCATGGTTAATGCGAATAATAAGCTAAGGAATGAGCCACCTTGAATGAGCTGGCCGACTTTGCCCAGTGTTTTACCGGTAATGGCATGGACGTTATCGCCGACACCACTATGAAGATTAATTTCTAACATCAGTAACGAGGTGTAAGCCGATAAACCCCAAATAACCACTAATAAGATTAATGCGGGGATCATCCCCAAAGCTGCTGTTGCTAATGGTAGCGCTAGCATGCCTCCGCCAATTGCCGTTCCCGCGACAATCGAAATAGAACCTAAAGTTTTAAAATTCACAGAAAACGTCCTGTTTAATTATTATTTTATTTGTGTCGGACATTAGCAGAAGGGTGACAGAGCAGGCAAGGATCTTTGACTGTTAAAGGCTAACAGCTATGTTTATAAACAATTACACAACAATAGACCAAACTTTTTTACACGTGATTATTGCAATAGCGTAGCATTACGGCGTTACGAGTAGGGTAGGGTTATTTATATGTCGAATTTACAATGTAAAATGAGTGCGTTGAATAAAATTATTTAATCGTTATAATGCGACTTGTTTTAGGGGAGTAGCTAATCTTGTCTTGCTGTTATGGCACACAAGATGTCTGTATCAACATAATTGGCCTCACGCCATGGTGCAGACAGTAACACACTGTTAATCAGTGATTTTACCAAGCGAGACCTAAGCACAGTAACTGCATCAAGGGGTATGCGGTGGCTCGTGCTTAGTTGTCATTTACCCCTAGGAATATCACATTGGAAGCTTTATTCGCCTCAACGCTTACTGTTGCCATCGCTGAAATAGGCGACAAAACTCAATTATTAGCCTTACTGCTCGCGGTGAGATTTAGCAATAAAACCGCTATAATCTCAGGCATTTTGTTCGCCACATTATTAAATCATTTTCTTGCTGCATGGTTAGGTCAATGGGCCATAGCGTGGATTGATCCACAATGGGCGACCTATTTGGTGGCCGGGTCATTTTTTGCTATTGCACTATGGGTGCTGATACCCGATAAAATGGATGATGATGATAATCGCTTCTATAAACTCGGTGCTTTTACTGCGACGTTTATTTTGTTTTTTATTGCTGAAATAGGGGATAAAACTCAAATTGTGACAGTAGTCTTAGCGGCAAAATACCAAGCACTGACATGGGTTGTCATCGGCACGACATTGGGAATGTTAATTGCTAATGTCCCCGTTGTGCTGGCTGGGCATTTTAGTGCTAACAAATTGCCCATGAAACTGATTCATCGCGGTTGTGCTGTGTTGTTTGCACTACTTGGGGTCGCTACACTGCTGTGGTAAAAGGAGGTTCCATGTCCGATAACCAAGTTCTTGATGCAGATACTGCCCGCGGGTTGCCCTGGGTTGTTGCCATTGCTTTTTTCATGCAGTCACTCGATGGAACGATCCTGAATACTGCATTACCCGCTATGGCCAGTGATTTAAATGAAGACCCGCTGCGTATGCAAGGCGTGATTATCGCTTACATGCTCACCGTGGCATTGCTGATCCCTGCTTCTGGCTGGATCGCTGATCGCTTTGGCACCAAAAAAATCTTCTTTGGTGCGATCTTATTGTTCAGCTTTGGATCATTGCTTTGTGCATTGTCCAATTCATTAGACATGCTGATTGGTGCTCGGGTGGTACAAGGGTTAGGTGGTGCTTTAATGTTGCCAGTCGGCCGACTTGTAGTGCTGCGTGCATATCCACGTTCGGAATTGGTACGGATTATGGGCTTTATCACCATCCCCGGTTTACTGGGGCCACTGCTTGGTCCAACGATGGGCGGTTGGATGGTGCAATACTTGACATGGCATTGGATCTTTTTGATCAATCTGCCTGTCGGTGTAGTCGGTTGTTATGCGGTGTGGAAGTTCATTCCAGATCTGCGTGGTAAGGAAAAATCACGTTTCGATAGCTTCGGATTTTTGTTGTTTGGGGCTGCGATGTTATTGATCACCATCGCTATGGAAGGACTCGGCGAACTGCACTTGCCACACTTACGGGTGATGTTGCTGTTATTTGGTGGTATGGCGTGTTTGATAGCATATTGGCTGCGGGCTGGTCGTATTAGTAATCCACTGTTTTCGCCATCGCTATTCAACACCAAAACATTTGCTATTGGTCTTTTTGGTAATCTGTTTGCTCGTTTGGGCAGTGGTGCATTGCCATTCTTGGTGCCGTTGTTGCTGCAAGTTGCACTGGGTTATTCACCATCTCAGGCTGGAATGAGTATGCTGCCGCTGGCCGCTGCAGCAATAATGGCCAAATCAGTGGCTCGACCGATTATCGAACGCTTAGGTTATCGAGTAGTGCTTACCGCGAATACTTTGGCGCTTGGCGTTATGCTGGCGACCATGGGCTTGGTTAGCGAACAAACTCCTTACTGGTTGCTATTAGCTCTGTTGGCGATTCTTGGCGCGATTAACTCATTACAATTTACGGCCATGAATGCCGTGACCTTAATAGATCTTGATGATGTTAATGCCAGTAGCGGTAACAGTCTATTGTCGGTAGTAGGTCAATTATCATTAAGTTTAGGGGTTGCGTGTGCAGGTGCTTTGCTCGGTGGCTTCAGTACCGATGTCGGCAGCGGTACAGCGGGAACGGTACTTGGCGCTTTCCAACTGACGTTCGTTACCGTTGGTCTTATGACAATGTTAGCCGCAGTGATATTTTCGCAATTATCTAAAGACGATGGCCGTCGGATAACCCATTCATAACAGTGCATCATTTCGCCGATTTCGGATAAAAAAAGGTATTTTGCGATTATTTATAACGCGATATTTTTTATCAAAATGATGCTCTGAATATGACACAGATAAACCTCAATTTTAATTTCCCATTAGTTTTTTGTGCAGTCCTGCACACACTTCATTGTATGATTGGTTAAAATATAAGCATGCATAAGCTTTATGGATAGTCGTGTGCATGTAAATGTGTAAGCGGATGGTAAACGGATAGTAAGCTGATAGTTAAAGGAGTCACGATATGGATATGAAGAAACATGGTTTATCGATAGGCATAAACCGAATTGAAAATGTGTTTTTTGTGACATTAAAAGCCATTGGCACATTAACCCACGAAGACTATCTCGTCATTACCCCTATGCTAGAGGGGGCATTAAGCCAAGTTGATCAACCTAAAGTGAGTTTGTTTCTCGATGCTACCGAGCTCGACGGCTGGGATTTGCGCGCCGCGTGGGATGATTTAAAGCTGGGGTTAAAGCACAAATCTGAGTTTGAAAGAGTGGCCATTTGGGGCAATCGAGATTGGCAAGAATGGGCGGCCAAAGTCGGTAGTTGGTTTATTGCGGGCGAGATAAAATATTTCGACGATGAAGATGATGCGTTGAAATGGCTTCGATACTAATACGATGTTCAAGGTATGTTTATCTCGAATGATGCCTAGATCTTTACCGTTGTGATGGCATGATTAACCCTAGGAACAGATTCTCTAGGGCTATAAGCATTTACGCCGTGGTATTAACATTGTGACCACTGTTGCCAACGGGCTGCGGCGCAGGTGGTTGCGCTGCTTCAATGAGCTGCAATGCCATTTGACCTTCAATCTTTTGCTGTTCTTTAGCCATTACGGCCACTTTTAAGCTGCTGCCAGAATCAATCGTTGTTGGCATTGAAGACGGTGAATTAACACTAATTGACATGGTTAACCTTAATATAAAGTCGGATGGTAATAGTATATCGGCTGAAAATCGAAGTGCTTGACACATTTTTGCTAAAAAGCATTCGTTGAGCTTTTTTTGATTATAGGTTGCGCACAACCAATGTTATAATTAACTCATATTATTGGTTAGTGGAGTGAAGCCTATGTCTAATAAAGCGCTTACTGAGTCTCAATTACCTTCAGCGCAAAACCCGCTAGCACTTGAAAATCAAGTGTGTTTTTCATTGTATAGTGCGACTAATGCGATGATCCGCGCATATCGACCATTATTAGATGAGTTATCGCTGACTTATCCTCAGTATTTAGTGATGATGGTACTTTGGAAAGAGCCGGGGATTAGTGTTAAAACCTTAGGTGAAAAATTACATCTAGATTCTGGAACGTTAACGCCCTTGCTAAAGCGTTTAGAAGGCAAGGGCTTAGTGAGCCGTGGTCGCAGTGAGTTAGATGAACGCGTGCGAGTGTTACATGTTACTGAGCAAGGCCAGCAATTACATCAGCAAGCGTTGAGTATTCCTGAACAGATGCGTTGTAAAGTGGGTGGCACTATTGAAGACTTACAACAATTAAAGCAACTGTGTGATCAAGCATTTACCATGTTAAATTCCGGAGAGGCGAGCAGCTGTGAAATGTGATTATTTTGAGCGTGGCGATTGTCTGTCATGCCGCAATATTCAACTATCTATGGTTGAGCAAGTGAGTGTAAAGCAACAACAATTAACCGATTTGTTTCGCGGCATCTCAGTTAAACAATGGTTAGCGCCAATATTAAGCGCAGAATCAGGTTTTCGTAATAAAGCCAAAATGGTCGTTTTAGGTGCAGCTCACAAACCTATTTTAGGTTTGGTTAATCCTAAAGGGGAGCCGGTCAGTTTATGTGACTGCTCGTTATACCCTAAAGATATGCAATTATTGCTACACCGTTTAGAGCGATTTGTGCAGCAAGCAGGCATACCACCTTATCGGGTCGATAAGAGCAAAGGCGAGCTAAAATTTATTTTACTGACTCGCAGCCAAAGTAGTGGCCAGTTTATGCTGCGTTTTGTATTACGTAGTGACCAAGCCATCGTGAGAATTGAACGAGAATTACCCCAATTATTACAAGAGTTTCCCGAAATCACCTTAGTATCGGCCAATATTCAGCCAATCCACATGGCTATTCTAGAAGGCGAAAGGGAAATATTTTTAACGGAAACAACACGATTAGAAGAACAACTTAATAATGTACCGTTGTTCATACGGCCAAAAAGCTTTTTTCAAACTAATCCGGAGGTTGCCGCCCAGTTGTATCAAATAGCGAGGGAGTGGGTTACTGAATTCAAACCGAACTATATTTGGGACTTATTTTGTGGTGTCGGTGGATTTGGACTGCATTGCGCTAACAGCAATACCCGTTTAACTGGAATTGAGATCGAATCTGAAGCAATAGAATGTGCCATCTTGTCAGCAACCAAACTAGGGCTTACACAAGTGGATTTTAGTGCACTCGATTCAACTCATTTTGCTAAAGGACAATCTGCTCAAGATAAACCGGATCTTATTATTGTCAATCCACCTCGGCGTGGATTAGGTAAATCATTATGCGATTTATTGAGTGAGTTTGCGCCTAAAGCAATCGTGTACTCTAGTTGTAATCCACACACCTTAATGAGCGATTTAGAGTGCATTACGGGTTATCAAATCACCAAAGTTCAAATGTTTGATATGTTTCCTCATACCGATCATTTTGAAGTACTGGTTATGCTAGAACAGCTGTAATAGTCTTTGCTATCAATTAAGGTGTTTTATAATCGAAATTAAGTACTCGTTTGGTGTCGCTAAATTATAGGTTATATCGAACAAAGGTAGCTGTTAGGTTGTGGTATATGTTGTCATCATAAAAATATCATCATAAAAATGTCATCTCAATGTCATAACATTGTTTATTAACATAAAAAAGGTACTAGGACGATGTGGCAAATTTTCAGTCGCTTTTTAGCGTTAGGGTTAATCAGTTTCGGTGGCCCTGCGGCTCACATAGGCTATTTTAGAAAAGCATTTGTTGACGACTTACAATGGCTAGACGGTAAACAATATTCAAGTTTTATCGCCCTGAGTCAGTTTATGCCTGGGCCAGGCTCAAGCCAGATAGGGTTTGCAATTGGGTATCACCGAGGTGGTTTATTGGGCGGATTAGCCGCCTTTTTAGGTTTTACCTTGCCGTCTTTTTTACTGATGTTTTTATTTGCTGTGACCAGTGCTCAATGGTTGGAGATAACGGCCGTAGAGGGGGCTATTCATGGCTTAAAGCTACTGGCAGTAGTGGTCGTAGCGGATGCGACTTTGTCAATGTTCAATCAATTCTGTCAACGAAAAACCGCTAAAATACTCATGGCTGCCACCGCCGTTGCTATCATATTAATGCCTTCATTATTAATGCAAATTGGCGTACTAGTTGTGGCCGCTATTGTTGGAGTCATGTTGATGACTCGGGGTGAGCGTATTACGCCAGACACACCTGCTATCGAGCTTAATTATGCTTGGTTAGCGTTATTTATTATAGGCATCGCAGCATCTTTATATTTGATCAATCAACCTGACAGTCTTGGACAGATTTTTGCGCAATTCTTCCAAGTGGGCAGTTTAGTATTTGGCGGTGGGCATGTGGTATTACCCTTGCTTGAAACCAGTGTCGGTGAATACATTACCCCTGATCGATTTTTAACTGGCTATGCACTTGCGCAAGCCATTCCTGGCCCTATGTTTACCTTAGCAACCTTTTTAGGGGCAGATTTATGGTTAGAATCTCCTATTTTGGGCGCGTTAGTGGCGACGTTAGCTATTTTCCTTCCAGGTTTTTTATTGATGCTGGTGGGCTTAAAAAGTTGGTATTCTATTAGCCAGCATCCTGCCATAGCCGGTGCGTTAGCGGGGGTAAATGCAGCCGTTGTTGGTTTATTGCTTTCGGCGCTATATCAACCTGTGTTTACTAGTGCGGTGATCATGCCGCTAGACATGGCATTAGTGATCATTGGTTTTAGTGTATTAAAAGTCTTTAAGCCCGGTCTTGTATGGTTGGTAATAGGATTTGCAGCAATGGGCAGTGGATTGACAATGTTGTAAAACGGTTATTATATTGGATGATTTTGCGATAGGTCTCACTTTATTGAGTTGCAATAGTTTGTTAGCTTAACCATCTATAATAAATAGACTATTATATTGATAGACTATTACCTTAAAAGACCTTCAAAAGGCTGGCCACTATGCTGAGATCTTCCCTACGCAATAAACTACTGGGGTTATCGCTAATTCCGCTTTCGTTGATCCTCATCGTACTACTGAGTATTTTTTATGTGAATGAAGAATCGTCTCTAACCAAGGATATTGATAATTTTCGCAGTGAGTTAATTTCAGAACGTAAAAATCAACTAAAAGAATCGGTTCAAATTGCCCAAGGTGTTGTGGAGTATGAGCTTGCTTTGGGTAGCAGTGGTAATGTCAATGGAGCATTACGAGATCTACGTTTTGGAACTGCAGGGTACTTTTTTATATATGATGATGCTGGCGTCAATATTTTTCACCCGACTATGCCTGAACTTGAAGGTCAAAACAAAATTGACATGGCCGATCCTAATGGTACCAAGATTATTGTTGGGTTATTAGATGCGGCTAAATCGGGTACTGGTAATTTTTCTTATTATTATAAAAAGCCCGGTAGCGAACAGCTTGTAGAAAAGCTCGGTTTCGCGGTAATGATCCCTAATACCAATTGGATGTTAGGCTCGGGCGCTTATATTGATGATATTGAAGAGTCTATTGGCGGTTATGAAACTTATAAAACTGAAGAGATGAATCAAAAAGCATTAATGTTTCTATTAATTGCTTTAGGTCTTACGGGGATGACTGCTTTTGGCGTGGTGCTGATGGCCCATAAAATGGTGGTGCCAATTCAAAATATGGCGTCATCGCTTAATGATATCGCTAAAGGTGAAGGTGATTTAACCAAACGTTTAGATATCACCAGTGAGGATGAGATTGGCCAATTAGGCAGCGCATTCAATCTGTTCATCGACAAATTACAACATATTATGGGTGATGTGGCTGGTGCGACCGACAGGGTTAAGCATGCGGCTCAGAGTATCAGTGGCCAAACAGTGTCAATGACAGAGCAACTCTACAATCACAATAATGAAATTGACCAAATTGTCACCGCAATCACCGAAATGTCGGCGACGGCGCATGACGTGGCCCACAATACTAATATGGTAGCTGAAGCCACGCATGCTGCCTCTGATAACGTCACGAAAGCGCAAGATTGTGTCGATACCTCATTAACGGAAGTGTCTAATTTAATGAACCAAATTGACAACGCTGCGGCCAACGTCAAATCATTAAGTGAACAATCTAAGAAAATTAATTCAGTGCTGAGTGTGATAGGTGGGATTGCTGACCAAACTAATTTACTGGCACTCAATGCGGCAATCGAAGCAGCCCGAGCGGGCGAGCAAGGTCGGGGTTTTGCGGTTGTTGCTGATGAAGTGAGAAACTTGGCTAGTCGAACCCAAGCCAGTACGGTTGAAATTAATGAAATGCTGGCAGAACTGAATAAGCTAGTGACTCAAACGGTACAAACTATGGAAGAAAGTCAGGTGAGTTGTTTGAGTTCTGTGGAGTCTTCTAGAGCGATTTCTGAAAGTTTAGGTGCCGTGACATCATCAGTAACCAGCATTAATGACATGAGTACTCAAATTGCCACAGCGGCTACTGAACAAAGCTCAGTGACCGAAGAAATCAATCGCAATATCAATTCAGTGCAAGAGATTGTTAATACGTTATTGGTGGCCAGTCAAGATGCGTCCGGTATGAGTAAAACCGTTGCTGATGATGGTCAGACGTTAGCGGAATTAGTGGGTCAATTTAAAATATAATGTTTACTTGGTAGGTAATTAAAAATGAACCCGAAGCGGTTCATTTTTTTTAGTCCAATTTTTAATCTACACCAGAGCCTAAATTTGAACCTATATTTGTTGAAGCAAACTTTAACATTATAAGCGGTCCATTTATTCTATTCATTCGTGGGTAAGTGTTTTTCCAGATGTTGATTTGATGAAATATATTCGTCATTTGTTTATTAATAATCGGCCTTCCGGTCTAGGTTTAGTGCCTATCATGGGGTAAAATGCGCCGTTGCACCTTTTGTTAACCGCCAAATTTAAGTTGAATATTCATGTTTGAAGTTAATCCGGTAAAATTCAAAATTAAAGAGCTAGCCGAACGTACTGAGTTACTTCGGGGGTATCTTTGACTACGCTGCCAAAAGTGAGCGTTTAGAAGAAGTCAGTCGCGAGCTTGAAAGCCCTGAAGTGTGGAATGAGCCTGAACGTGCTCAAGCATTAGGTAAAGAGCGTGCTGCGTTAGTGGTTGTGGTCAAAACCATTGATGATATGGACACGGGTCTAGAAGACATCCAAGGGTTACTTGAGCTTGCCATTGAAGAAGATGACGAAGAAACCTTTAATGATGCTGCCGCAGAACTTGAGGAGTTAGACACTCGTCTGGCTGATCTCGAATTCCGCCGTATGTTTTCTGGTAAGAGTGATGCTTCAAACTGTTATCTTGATATTCAATCTGGTTCAGGCGGTACCGAAGCACAAGACTGGGCCAACATGGTTCTGCGCATGTATTTACGCTGGGGTGACGCGCATGGTTATAGCCCAGAGTTAATGGAAGTGACCGACGGCGATGTGGCAGGTATTAAAGGTGCTACGATTAAGTTCACTGGTGAGTACGCTTTTGGTTGGATGCGAACAGAGACGGGTGTGCACCGTTTAGTACGTAAATCGCCATTTGATTCATCAGGTAAACGTCATACTTCTTTCTGTTCTGTTTTCGTTTACCCTGAAATTGATGATGATATTGAAATCGATATCAATCCGTCAGATTTACGTATCGACACTTACCGTGCTTCTGGCGCGGGTGGTCAACACGTCAACAAAACCGATTCTGCGATACGTATTACACATTTACCAACAAACACTGTGGTGCAATGTCAAAACGATCGCTCGCAACATAAAAACCGTGACTCTGCTTTTAAGCAATTAAAGGCGAAGTTGTACGAGTTAGAAATGCATAAACAAAATGCCGATAAACAAGCTGCTGAAGATGCAAAATCAGATATCGGCTGGGGCAGCCAAATTCGTTCATACGTATTAGATGACGCCCGTATCAAAGATTTACGTACAGGGGTTGAGAACCGCAACACTCAAACTGTGCTGGATGGTGATTTAGATAAGTTTATTGAAGCCAGCCTAAAATCAGGACTTTAATTAAATTAACTTTTTCCGCCATGTAAGTGTGGCGAGTAAACGCGAGAATATAATATGACTGAACACGTACAAGATGAAAACAAACTGATTGCTGAACGTCGCGCTAAATTAGACCACATCCGCACCAACTGTCCTGCGAATGCTCATCCAAATACATGGCAGCGTAGTCATAAAGCGGCTGAGTTACAGGCTCAATATGGCGAGCAAACCAAAGAAGTGCTAGAAGAGTTAGCTTTTCAAACCAGTATTGCTGGCCGTGTTATGGCCAAGCGTGGTCCGTTTTTAGTAATTCAAGACGTGTCTGGCCGTATTCAAGCTTATGCTGGTAAGCCAGTACAAGGCGACTTGAAAGAGCGTTATCAAGGTTTAGACATCGGTGACATTATCGGTGTTAAAGGTCAGCTGCATTTATCTGGCAAAGGCGACTTGTACGTTAATATGGAAGAATACCAGTTACTGACCAAAGCATTGCGTCCATTACCTGAAAAATTCCATGGTTTAACCGACCAAGAAACTCGCTACCGCCAGCGCTATGTTGACTTGATTGTTAACGAAGACTCACGTAATGCCTTTATTATGCGTTCTAAAGTGGTTTCTGCTATTCGTAACTTCATGATCAAAAAAGAGTTCATGGAAGTTGAAACCCCAATGATGCACGTTATTCCTGGTGGCGCTTCAGCACGTCCATTTGTGACTCATCATAATGCATTAGACATGGCGATGTACTTACGTATCGCGCCTGAGCTATACCTTAAGCGTTTAGTGGTTGGTGGTTTTGAGCGTGTGTTCGAAATTAACCGTAACTTCCGTAACGAAGGTTTGTCACCACGTCATAACCCAGAATTCACCATGATGGAATTCTATATGGCATATGCTGATTACAAAGACCTAATGGACTTAACCGAAGAAATGCTGGGGTCAATTGCTCAAGAATTATTAGGCAGTACTAGCATGCCTTATGGTGAAGAAACTGTTGAGTTTGGTGGCGCTTATGCACGTTTAAGCATGTTAGAAGCGATTCAGAAATATAATCCTGACAATGCGACTATTCAAGCTATGACCTACGAGCAAGTTAAAGACGTAGAGTTTATGCGCGATTTAGCATCGAGCCTAGGCATCAAGCTAGAAAAATTCTGGACGTGTGGTCAGTTACTTGAAGAAATATTCGGTGAAACGGCTGAAACTAAGTTAATGCAACCTACGTTCATTACTGGTTACCCAGCGGATATTTCACCTTTGGCGCGTCGCAATGATAACAATGACTTCATTACCGATCGTTTTGAGTTCTTTATCGGTGGCCGCGAAGTGGCTAACGGCTTTAGTGAGCTCAACGATGCTGAAGATCAAGACAACCGCTTTAAAGCGCAAGTTGATGCTAAAGATGCAGGCGATGACGAAGCAATGTTCTATGACGCTGACTACATCACAGCACTAGAGCACGGTTTACCACCAACAGCAGGTCAAGGTATTGGTATCGACCGTTTAGTGATGCTATTCACTAACACGCATACTATTCGCGACGTGATTTTATTCCCAGCGATGCGCCCACAAGCGTAATGGCATAGGTTGGCAGTAGCTGACACTGAGGAATAATCAAAACCAGCTTTCGGGCTGGTTTTTTTTGACTAAAATTAACTGGAAATTTGTCTCGTACTGGTTAATTTGCTGCTTGCAAAAAACGCTAGCCGATGACGCCACTTTTAGGTTGGATAAACTTTGCCGATGCTGTCACGAAAGCTTTATTGTTAACAAAGAGCGCAGCTTCTAATTGGTACATCCCTAAACGTTGGCTCACCAATCGACCGACAATTTTGATGGCATCACCAACCTTTATGGGGGCAATAAAGCGGATGGTCATTTCGGCGGTTAAGGCCTTAATACCTTGCATCAGCAAACAATGAGTCATCGCCGCATCGACTAAGGCACTAGCAACGCCGCCATGCAAGAAGCTGTTGTAGCCTTGAAGCTGCGGACTCACTTTATGATAACCAACCACTTGATTGTCACCGTCAGCAAAAAATTTACACTGTAACGACAATGGATTTTGTTTAGCGTCGCCACAGACAACACATTGACTGTGGCTTTGTTTACAATCTTGATAATGGTTCACACAAGACCTTGTTTGTTCATTGTTATAGATGGCTTTAAGGTTCCCCTAAAGCCTGTTATAGACTAAAAGCGCGCATTAACCATTTGGTAGGTTTTATAACCACCAGTGAGGTTACGCACTTTAAAACCATGCTGTATTAACATGCGATAAGCGACATGACCTCGTAAACCCACCTGGCAAAATACCAGTAACTCTTTGTCTTTAGGGAGTTCGTTTAGTCGGTCTCGAAGCTCTGGCAGTGGAATATTCATTGCGCCTGCAATTGATCCCACGGCCGTGAGTTCTCCAGGGTTTCGAACATCGACAATGATTTGTTCTGCGGTCAAAGCGTGTAAATCTTGACTGTGACATATGGCTTCATCACCTAATAATACATTGGCTGCGACCATACCTGCTTGATTGACCACATCTCTTGCAGAACCAAATGGAGGCGCGTATGTGAGTTCAAGATCGGCTAAGTCATGCACCGTCATACCAGCGCGTTGCGCCACGGCTAATACGTCCATACGTTTATCAACGCCGTCAATCCCTGCTGCCTGCGCGCCTAAAATACGGCCAGAACTAGGGCAGAACAATAGCTTTAAGCTAATAGGGTGAGCCCCAGGATAATAGCTGGCGTGGCTTGCTGTGTGGACATAGATTTTTTCAAATGGGATATTTTGCTTGAGTAAACTTTTCTCATTTAATCCTGTTGAAGCAATGGCCATATCAAACAACTTACAAATAGCTGTGCCTTGAGTGGCACGATATTTTTTATCACCACCAAGCATGTTATCGGCAGCTAATCGTCCTTGGCGGTTGGCAGGGCCCGCAAGGGGGATGAGTGTCGGATTACCAGTAACAAAATCTGCAGTTTCGATGGCATCGCCCACAGCATAAATATCTGCATCGGAGGTTCGCATGCCTTCGTCAACCCGAATACCACCGAGTGGGCCTAATACTAAACCGCACTCAGACGCCAAGCTGGTCTCAGGTTTAACACCAATGGCGAGGATGACTAAATCGGTTGCTAAGGTGTTGTTATCACTCAATGCTAGTTGCAGATGGTAGTGAGGTAATATTGGCTTATCATAATCACCGGTATTATCGGCTTCAGCCAGTTGTATCGGGTATTCATCAACAGCGGTTAAGCCGGTTTTTAAGCGTAAATCAACCCCATTATCGACGAGCTTTTGATGCAGCATATTGGCCATTTCAAGATCAACAGGCCCCATCACTTGGTCTGCTAGTTCGAGTAAGGTGACGTCTAACCCAAGGTGGCGCAGCGCTTCTACCATTTCTAAGCCAATAAACCCACCGCCTACTACCGTGGCATGTTTAGGTTTATGCAGTAGAAGATTCGACAGGATTTTATCCATATCAGGAATATTACGCAGGCTATGGACGAAATGGTTATTGATGCCGCTAATGGGTGGTTTGATTGGTGATGCACCGGGGCTGAGTAATAGCTTTTCATATGACTCTTGATACATTTCATTGGTCATAAGGTTACGTACGGTTAATTGCTTGGCTTGTCTATCAATCGCCACGACTTCATTATGTACCCTTACATCGACATTAAAACGCGACTTAAAGCTTTCGGGTGTTTGCAGTAATAGTGCGTCTCGGGATTCAATTTCACCACTAATATGGTAAGGCAAACCACAGTTGGCAAATGAAACAAATTCGCCCCTTTCAAGGATGATTATTTCAGCGGTTTCAGATACGCGTCTTGCTCTTGCTGCTGCCGATGCACCACCAGCAACACCACCAATAATGACTATTTTGGTCATGCTATTCTCCAATAAAATTAACGATTAACCTAGCGACTATCAATCAGACTTTTTGTTTTCTGATTTGCTATTAAGTGCTTTTTGGCAAGCAAAGCAGTGACCGTACATATTGAGGCTGTGGTGGTGAATACTCATGCCGTGATGTTCTGCCGCTAATCCTAAGCGTAGCTCAATCAAGGGGTCGATAAAATCGATTAACTTGCCACAGATTAAACAAATTAGATGATCATGCCGTGGTTTATTACTGAGCTCATAAACAGTATTTTTAGATTCAAATAATCGACCTACAACGAGGCCTGCTTGTTCAAAATGCGCCATAATTTGGTATACAGTATGAAGGCTAATGGTCTCTCCCTGTGCATTTAACCCTTGATAGATATTTTCTACCGTTAAATGCTGTTCATCGGTTTGAGTAAGAAACTCAAGTAACTTACACTTTTGAGTGGTTATTTTGAGACCAGATTCTTTCAATACTGCTTGCATTAGATTGACCTAAACACGTCGATACGTGTTAACTGTGTTTAATCTTCAGCTGATATTATTTGTCATCAACGCTTTGCCATTAATAAGACTATCAACCACCTTATGCCTAGCTCCTTTAACCAAGTTCGCCAACGTTTGACGAGAAATATTCATTGATTTAGCTGCTTCTTGTTGTTGCATCCCCAGTAAATCAACTAAGCGTAAAGCCTCCATTTCATCCTCTGCAAGTGGTACCTGTTCTAACTGCGTCATCGGAATACCATTGGGCTTAAAACAGATGTTGGCAGCTTGGCCGCATATAGTTCGGGGGATTTTAGGTCTTGCCATGTAACACCTCGTTTGTAGCATATGCCATATATACTGAATGTAGTTCACACATGCAAGCTCTATTCTTTATTGAGTATGAGATACAAACAGATCTTTGATCTAGCCCATAAAACTGACTATTCAACGATACTGATTTTATCACCGTGCTAAATCCAGCCGGCTTTGGAATTGTTAGTGACTGTTTAGTGATGCTATTGATTCATACGGTTACTATCCGAGAGATTATTGATTACCAGTGATACGCCCAACAGTGCCAGTATCTATGAGGTGCCAATTGCCAGTCAATCACACGAACAATGCAAATCAAATAACGCTGTTATGATTTTTTATTATCTCTGGTGGAGATAAACTTATAAGCTCCAGGTCTCAAGTGCGCCATCTGAGCTTAAGGTCAATAGCTTACCATTAGGTTTCATTACCATTGAAAATACCGTGGTGCCAGCGTTATAGGCGGTGATATCCCAATGAGAAAGCTCTTTTCCAGATGAGGCATCCCAATAGATAACACTTTGTTTTGACGTTGCGGTAATTAAGTTTTTGCCGTGATTGACGAATAACGCCTGCCGAAAATAGCGATAGCGCTCAAGGTAATCCAGATGACTTACTGGCCGCGTTGTTTGGGTATCGATAATGACATTGTTATCGAGTGCATCGGCAATAAATAAGCGCCGATTAGCGTCATCAAAACTCACGCTGGTGATTTGTTGAGGACGTGAGAAACTGCTGATCAACTCACCGCTATAAGCAGCCCAAATATGGACATCACCATCAAGTCCTGTCGATAAAACCTGTTGTTCAAAGCCTGATAGCTCAACATGATTAACGGCGGCGCTGTGTTGTTTAAACAATGACATTGTCATGCTACTTCGTTGTATCACTGTGATTGAACCATCATTCATCCCCACCAAAATAGTGCTGCCTGTTTGGCTCAGAAAAAGGCTCGAAATGCTGGCATCGGGATTAAATCCGTGGGCGGGCCAACGTATATCTAATTTGCCTGTCTCAAGGTTAAAAACGGATATTTTTTGTTTGCCAGCCGTCGCAAGGAATTGTTTGTTACCAGACAACGCCAGCAGATAATTGGTTTCATCAAAGTCATCGTCAGACCATTGGCGTAATAGTTGGCTTGTTGCCACATCCCAAATTGATAATGTACGGCTTCTGCCTAATGTGACAGCCATACTGGCATCGTTAGACAGTACGCCATCAATTAGCGTTTCTTGTACGAGTGGTTGAATATTATCGGGGGTTTTCATCACCTCAGCTTGATTGCAGCCAGAGACAGCTATCATTATCGTGATGACGCTAATAAGGTGCACACTTATCTGTAATCTAAATCCGGCATTAGCTAACAATTTAATTCCCCTATAAAAAGATGCTTTCAACATAATAGCATAGAGCGTTACCGCCGGTTTTATGGGCTTGCAACTGCATGAATCGTGAAATATTTACTATAAATGGCATGACTTTTTGCTATAGCAAAGTCAGCGTTCAAATTATGCATCTATTAAGAAAAAGTGAATTCAGGCACAATAACGGCTAACAATCTGTTATTTAAGCCAAGGAACCCACATGACGCAAATTACCTTAACCACTCCCGATGATTGGCATCTTCATTTTCGAGATGGGGATATGCTAGGTGAAACGGTTCCTGCAACGGCTCGATTGTTTCAACGCGCGATTGTGATGCCTAATTTAGTCCCACCAGTAACGACCGCTACAATGGCTTTAGCTTATCGAGATCGTATCTTGGCGGCGCGCCCAGCCGGAAGTAGTTTTCAGCCGTTAATGACGCTATTTTTAACTAATAATACCAGCGCTCAAGATATTATCGATGCCAAAGCGGCAGGGGTAGTGGCTGGAAAGTTATACCCAGCAGGTGCGACCACAAATTCAGATGCAGCAGTTAAAGCCTTGGATGAGTTGTTTCCGATATTTGAGGTTATGGCGCAACAAGGCATGTTGTTATTAGTACATGGTGAAGTAACAGAATCGCATATTGATATTTTTGATCGCGAAAAGATGTTTATCGATCGCTATTTATCGCGCATTGTCGAAGCCATTCCTAGCCTTAAAGTGGTGTTTGAACATATCACCACTAAAGAAGCGGCTGAGTTTGTCGCAGAGGCTTCAGCTAATGTTGCAGCAACCATTACCCCACAGCATTTATTGTTAAATCGTAATGATTTACTCGTCGGTGGTGTTCGTCCGCATAACTTTTGCTTACCCGTATTAAAACGCAACATTCACCAGCATGCATTGCAAGCTGCTGTGGCGACAGGCTCAAGTAAATTCTTTTTAGGTACTGATTCTGCCCCGCATGAAAAACACCGCAAAGAGTCAGCCTGTGGCTGCGCAGGTTGTTACAGTGCCTGGAGTGCATTAGAACTCTATGCACAAGTATTTGATAACTTAGGGGCATTAGATAAGTTAGAAGGTTTTGCCAGCTTACATGGCGCAGACTTTTATGGCTTACCACGCAACAGCGGCACTGTGACGCTAGTGAAACAAGAATGGACGGTACCAGAAGAGATTATTCTGCCAAACGGTAATCCTATCGTGCCATTTTTTGCAGGACAAAAAGTGAATTGGAAAGTGAAAACGGCTTAAGTTAATCACTAAGTTATCTAGGTAATTAACGCAGCATGCTGTTTTTATCACGGGTAGCTAAGTGGAAATAGCTTAATAACCAAATAGATTTATTAATGCCTGTCAGTTTGCTGACAGGCATTTTTGATCAGCGTCTTATTAAAGATCTCTTATTGGCTTTTTCATTTGTTGCCTGCGCCTGTAAAAGTGCTTCAAATGCTGCTTGGGGTAATGGTTTACTAAATAAGTAACCTTGGCCGTAATCACATTTCAATGCATTAAGCAGATGATACTGCTCTTCTGTTTCAACGCCTTCTGCCACGACCGTTAAATTGAGACCGTGCCCCATAGCGATTGCCGCACCAACAAGTTCTAGATCGCCCGGATCGACGGTTATATCGTTAATAAAGCTTTTATCTACTTTTAAGGTATTGAATGGGTAACTGCGCAGGTAACTGAGCGACGAATATCCGGTACCAAAATCGTCCATTGAGATACTGACACCAATGTCGTTAATGGATATCAAGTTACTGTCGATGACGGCGTCGCCACTGAGTAAGACTCCTTCGGTGATTTCCAGTTCAATAGTGCTAGGATTAATCTGATGTTTATCTAGCTGGATATTAAGCATATCAACAAAGGTATTTTCCCTGAATTGTTTTGGGGACACGTTAATGGCAATTTTAAAATGAGGATTATAGGTTTGTTGCCATTTTTTGGCTGTAGCAAATGCAACCTCGATAACATATTGACCGATTGTGACAATGAGTCCCGTTTGTTCAGCAATAGGGATAAACTCATCAGGAGTGACTTGACCGAGCAAAGCATTATTCCAGCGTAAAAGGGCTTCCGCGCCGATAATTTTGCGGTTCTTGATATCTACAAAAGGTTGAAAGTAAACCTCGAGCTCTTTTTGCTTCAATGCACTGCGTAATTGCTCTTCAACTTTCAAGCGCCGATTCATATCGTGGTTCATTTGATGTGTATAGAAATTATAGGTATTTCTGCCGCGATCCTTTGAATGGTACATGGCTGAATCTGCTTGTCTTAGCAATTCTTTGGGGTCTTCACTATCTAGCGGGTAAAGGGCAATACCAATACTGATGGTTGACACTAGCTCACGATTTTCGAGCCTAAAAGGCTGGTAAAATTGCTCGAGTAGCTTACGGGCAATAATTTCAACTTCAGTGGGTTCATTAATATTGCTCAATATAATGATAAATTCATCACCTCCCAACCTACCCACAACATCACTTTCTCTAATGGTATTTTTTAACCGAACCGCCGCTTGGATCAACAGTTCATCACCAACAGAGTGACCCATGGTGTCATTAACCTTTTTAAAATCGTCTAAATCAATAAACAATACTGCCACATTATTTTTGGCTCGATGGGCGTCTTTAAGCATTTGCGACAATCTATCAAGTGACAGTAGTCTATTAGGCAGGCCTGTTAAGCTATCGTAATGGGCTTGATGAAGAATTTTTTCTTCTTGTTGTTTGTATTGAGTGACATCTTGTTTTAGGGCTAGATAGTGTTTAGTGACGCCAACGTTATCAAAAATAGGTGCAATATGAGCATGTTCCCAAAAAATATCGCCGTTTTTCTTTTTGTTTTGCAGCTCGCCTTGCCATGCATGTCCGGTAGAAATAGCATTCCATAATTCTTTATAAAGTGATTTTGGGGTTAATCCCGACTTTAGCATGCTGGCCGATTGGCCAATGACTTCACTCGCGGCGTAGCCAGAAATTTTTTCAAAGGCACTATTCACATATTCAATTTTGCTGTCGATATTAGTTAATATCATTGATATTGGGCTTTGTTCTATTGCTTGTGACAATGTAAGAGCTTGTTCTTCAGCCTTTTTTTGGGCGCTTAAATCGATATCGATGCAGTACATTTCTGCTTCATTATCGGTATTGTTGATTAACGTATGGGATGAATAAACCGCTACATTACTACCATCTGCACGTTGCAGGAGTAATTCTTCAGCGAGAATAGGAACCCCTTCATTAATCCATGCATTGACGTTATTGATCACATGTTCTCGGTAAGGAGGGGGAATAATGAGGTCTTCTAATTGCTTCCCTAATGCTTGCTCTTTGGTATATCCATAAAGCTTTTCACTGGCTTGGTTCCAAAAAATGACCGAACGGTTTTTATCATAACCTTGGACCGAAATTGAGGGTATTTGTTCGAAAATATGTCTAAACTTAGATTCACTCAGAAGCAGTTTTTGTTCGGCATTAATGCGCTGTGAAATATCTTTAACAAAGCAGAATAACATCCCATCATCACCATCCCAAAAGCTGATGCTCACCTCAACATGAAACAAATGACCTAACTTATGTCGGTGTTGAGAGGTGTAATTAATAGACTTTGTTTGCTTAACTTTAATGACATTTTGAGTAGAATACTGGTGTTTTTCACTGGTTTCGATCTCTCCAATCGGTTTATTGCTAAGCTCGTCGAGAGTATAACCGGTCATATTAGCGAAACTCTGATTCGACTCAATTATTTTGCCGTCCACCGACACAATAACAAAACCATCTTGCGCGGTACTGATAATATTACGATAAGTACTTTCACTGCGGCGTAACTGTTCTTCAATGAGTTTTCGGTCGGCCATATCTCGACTTACGCCCACAATCCCCTCAATTTCCCCAGACGAATTAGTAAAAGGCGTTTTATGGGTTTTAAAAATATGGGCGATTCCATCGGGGGTTGTGACCCATTCTTCATTCATCCATGGCTTGTTTTCTCGTAATACAAAGCGATCGGCTTTGATAAAGCTGTCTGCCTGCTGACGATCAAATAAGTCATAGTCTGTCTGATGCTTAATATCCTCGGGTTTAAGGTGTAACGCTTCAGAGAATGCCTTGTTACAACCTAAATAAATCCCGTCGACCGATTTGTAAAAAATGATATCGGGAATGCCATCAATAATGCTTTGTAACAGGTTTTTCTCGGTTTCGAGGAGGCTTTTGTGATGATGTAACTCTTGATATATTTGTTGCCTTTGTTGATGCTGTTTTAGCAATAACCCCACTAGCATGGTGCCACATGTATATACCGTTAATAATGTCGGACCAATTGTAAGAATAATGTCGTATTTATCTACCACCGGCATGAGTAATAAACACAGCAAAATGCCAATCTCCACCACAAACCCCATGGCCAGTAAGTTTTGCCAATTGGGTTGTTTGTTTGCAGACTTCATCCAGTATCGCCAGCCTAACCCAATGGCAGAGCTGATAATAATAATTAAGGTTCCAACGTATAAACCGGCGCCGCCTTGATAAATACGGAAACAAGCAGCGAGTAACGCGGCAATCAATGTCGGGATAAAACCAAAAAATAGCCCACTTAAACTTAACAGTACCCAACGAGTATCAAAAAATATCCCCGGCCTTAACTCCCAAGGATTATTCATGACACAAATTGCAATCATTCCGATAAAAACCCCACTCAAGACATTTCCATATTTCTTGGAGGCTATCTTTTGTAATTTTATGGCATCATAAATAACGACAAGTGCCAGTAACAATACGGTGTTACTCATCAAACTGAAAAAACTATCCATTCTTTCCCCGCATAAAAAGAGCATTGCCTTCTTTTACTGTAGTTCAAATCTGATAATAATAAAAAAATAAACTATTTTTATCATTACGTTAATAAGATTTTTACCATTATTATCTAACGCCTGTGACCATTGAAATCTGAGCAAAGGTTCAAATAAATGGCATGATCAAGTTTAGTCGTTAAACGGTATTTTTGTGTACTAAATCTTCATCCGTTGACGAGTTCTGTGAAACACCGCGCTTCATTTTTATCGGCTGTAAATGTAGGGGGAAAACGCAATCTAGCTAAAACGATAGAATGATGACTTATCTAAGGATGAATGGCTGAATATTGAACGATTATTCAGCTATTCAATAGCTTGAGTTTCTGTCGAATGACAGGGTGTTTAATGATCTGTCATTGGCGTGTGTTAATTCATTTCGGGGCTATGCATTATAAAGCCGATTACATTTATAAAATGCTAACTATCAATAATACAATAAGATAAAGCTTAACGAGTGACACTAATTTGTATTAAGTCATCTTTAATATAAAAAGTTGAAATTTATTTGTATATATCGAGGTCTTTTACATTAATACCAACATACTTAATCGTTAAGTATGAAATATGGATGAATATTATTATGACGACTTCATTTTCTGTAAAAATGTTACTCACCTCAACCACCGTAGGCTTAACGCTATTATTTGGCATGCCAGCTCAAGCATCGAGTATTACAGTACCGGACTCAATGATAGTTGAAACCGTGAATGGTCAGAACGTCAGTATAAAAAATACGATTGGACTTAGCCGTGGGCAACAATTGGTTGAAATTAACTATCGCGACTTATTTCAAGATAATGCTGATGATTCAGGCCATTGGGTACGTTCTGAATCCTTGTACCTCACATTAGAAGTTGCTGAAAATCAACGTTATGAGCTTGCTACACCTGATATTTATAGTGCAGAAGCTGCTCGTGATTTTTTAGATAACCCACAAGTCACGCTGAGTATTAATGGTCAACAACACAAAAGTGTCGCATTATTGACTCAGTCGCAGTTATTAACTCAATTAGTGTTGAGGTAAGTTTAAAAGTGGTTAGCAAGTCTTATCATCAGAAGCGGCTTGCTAAAAATTATTTTAAGACACTGCTACTTTCGTAATACGGATTCTATATCGCCGATTCTATAACTTGTTATTGTGTAAATATTAATTTAAGTAATAATATTTCTAGTTGTTAGTTTATTTGTTAATTTATTTGTTTTTTTGATAACTTCAGCTCAGTAATTTTATTGAGTTGATATTATTGAGTTGATATTATTGCGTTGGTATTGTCGATTAATGTTGTTTGGATTATTTTGTTAATGATATCTATAGGTTGATTTATAGTTTTTGTCGTGTTTTTAGATATTTATTGAAAATAGTAGATTCAGTTTCATCATTAATGTGTATTTAGTTTCCTCCATTCAAATTTTCAACACGCCAACTAGCTTTTATACTATGTTGTCGAACATATTTGCCATTTTTCTGGGGTATTGAGTTGTAGAATACAGCTGCCCAACGCTTATTGCTCATGAGTGTTTGCTTTAAATAATAGATACCGAGTCAATGACTTTTATCAATGGATTATATCGTAAATTATTGATAAATATGGGCTATTATGGCATATAAAAATGGAGTTGATTTTGTTGTGTTCATCCTACGATGAACACAACTTACCAAAGCAGTCCTTAAACAATATCGTTGGTAAGCAAAGCATTGGTTCTTGTAAGATGAACTCGCGGCGCGATAATCAATTCATTTATTGATCATTCTCTGTATTTTAGTAAATCATTTGCGTTAATATACTGTTGCATTCTAGAGCAGTTATTTGTAATACAAATGGCTAACATAAAGTAAAATAAAGGAATATTAATGCAGTTACTTTTTAGGAAAGCTATCACTCCGTTATTGGTTACCGCCAGTTTAACCGTTGCAGGTTGCAGTGGTGGGGGAAGCGAGTCAGCCAGTAATAATGTCACACCTCCGGTGACAGACAGCAGTAGCATCACTTGGACCAAAGGCCAGTTTACTCCATACGCGGATGTCGCATTACAGTGCAAGGCCGATCAAACTGGATCTGAACTCACCGAAAAGCTTTGGCTTCGCTCATGGAGTAACGACACTTACCTTTGGTATGATGAAATTTTCGATCGCGATCCAGCTCCTTATACCGTAGCGCAATACTTTGATTTATTAATCACAGATGAACTGTCTGAAACCGGTAATGTAAAAGATAAGTTTCATTTCTCAATGCCGACTGATGAATGGGAGCAATTAAATCAATCTGGCGCATCATTCGGTTACGGATTTAACCTGTCACTTCGCAATGCATCTGCGGGGGTAACTCGTCAGGTCACCATTACTTATAGCGAACCTAATTCACCGGCAGTGGCCGCGGAAATAAATCGCGGCGCTATTATTGTTGCTGTAGATGGCGTCAATGTGGCGAATGCTAACGATAGTGCAAGCATAGATACATTAAATGCAGGGTTGTTCCCAACTCAAAGTGGCAAACAAACGACATTTACCGTGCGAGATCTCAATGCCAGTGTCGATCGCAATGTCATATTGTCGGCCACCACAGTTATCTCTACCCCGGTACAAAATACCCAAGTAATCCAAACCGCAAGCGGCAAGATTGGATACTTACAATTTAACTCTCATATAGCGACTGCTGAGCGAGGGTTGTTTGATGCTATCACCACGTTAAGCGAAGCGGATGTAGAAGATTTAGTCCTAGATTTACGCTACAACGGTGGTGGTTTACTCGCCTTAGCGAGTCAGTTGGGTTACATGATAGCAGGTGATACCGCGACCAATAATCGCATTTTTGAACGCACCAGTTTTAATGATAAATATCGAACTATTGATCCCGTAACTAGAGCAATACTCGAGCCAACGCCGTTTATTCCGGAAACAATAGGCTTTAATACTGGGTTGCTGCGTGCAGGGATTACACTGCCTTCACTAAACCTCAAGCGGCTTTATGTATTAACAACAGCAGATACTTGCTCGGCCAGTGAAGCATTGATGAATAGTCTGCGTGGTATTGATATTGAAGTGATTCAAATTGGTGGTACAACGTGCGGAAAGCCTTATGGATTTTACCCAACACCAAACTGCGGCACCACTTACTTTAGCATTCAATTTAAAGGCGTGAACGATAAAGGTTTTGGTGATTATTCAGATGGTTTTGTACCCACTTCAAGTCCAACACTCGACAGTGAAATTGAAGGTTGTGCGCTAAGCGATGATTTAAACCATGCGCTTGGTGATACCAATGAGCGACTCTTAAGCGCCGCATTGTATTACCGTGATAATAACCAGTGTCCAGCGCTGACGTCATCAGCGGCTAAAGTGTCAGCGGCCCCAACAATGATGGATAAAGGCTTTATGTTGAAAGATGACCGTCACTCAACATTGCTTAAAAATAATCGGATAATGTCGACAGGAGCCATGTAATGTCCCGTTTATCTTCTGGTTTACTTATCGCTGTAGTGATGTTTTCCACGGCTTTTATGGGATGTGGTACTTCAACTGCCGGAAACGATAGTGCGGTTCCTGCGCTAATCGCGTCCCCAAATAGTGCCAGTGTGGATGAACTACAAGCGGCTATTGCCAGTTTGTTGAATACAGACCATGTGATGATTGCTCAAAGCGCGTTTACAGACACCAGTGTCTTGTCTATTGAACCTGCAATGCACAAAGACACTAATGGTCGTTTATTAATGGGGCGCTCAATCGTGATGCCAGAGAGTGTGCAGCTGCTTATTCATGGCGATACATGCTTGCTTGAGCACGCCAAAAGCGGCCAACGTAAAATATTGCAAATAACCACCTGCCGAGCCGAGTAACACTGGCTAACTTATGGCGTAGTTACCTGTTAATTCAGGCTTGGACTCAGTCGTACCAATGACGAAATATTGTCATTGGTACTACTGGGATATTGCTGGTTTATTACCGGAGTTTTATTGTCAATCTGATGGATATTATTGTGGTTATTTAACGCTTCAGCGTTAATCACAATAATGAGTTAAGAGTTAAGGATTGAGTTAAGAGTTAAGGCCTGAGTTAAGAACTAAATTCAGGACTAAATACAGACTACGTATTAACCTTGTGTCTGGTAAGTAAAATGTTCTTAGTTAATAGAAAGGTAGCCTAGGCTACCTTTCTATTATTACTTCTCCACTACAGAGATAATTATCTATTATCCGTAGCAGAGGTTATTTATTATCTGAACGTATCACTAACTCAACGCGGCGGTTTTGTTTCTGGCCCGCTTCATCAAGATTATTGGCAATAGGCGAGTACTCACCAACCCCTTTGGCTTCAACTTGTTGTGCAGAAATAGAGAACTGTTTGATCAAACGGGTTTTAATTGCAGTCGCGCGTTTTTCTGACAAGGTTTGGTTATAAGCTTGCGAGCCCTGGTCGTCTGAGTGTCCTACAACATAAAACAGCTGTTTAGGGTGTGTTTGTAGGTATTGAGCGACAACTTCAACAATCGCATAAGCTTCTGGCAGTAATTCATCGCTATCATATTTAAACAACAAACCGTCTAGTGCCACATGGCCCGTTTTGGCTATCTCGTCGGTTAAGCCCTGCAAATCAATTCCCACACGATTATTGTTTAACGTGGTTTCTTCAATGATTCTGATTTCAGCAGCGAGATTGCCAACAAAGCCAATCACATACACCATAACGTAAACATTTCCCTCGGGCCGATCTAACTTATACAATCGATAAAATTGACTGTCATCACGACCATTGGACATGAGTAATTTTAAAGCGTTATACATTTCTGTTTTTCGACCACATAGCTCACCTGTACAAGCATAAACTTCCTTAAAGCCAAGCCTAGTTAACGCGTTTTGGTAATTAGCATTAATCTCGTATTCAGAATAAGTTCGAGGTAAGTTATAGCCAATATCGGTTATTTTTCCGTCTAACATCTTAGTCTCAAATTTCTTGCCGTTTTTACCTATTAATACGGCGATTTGTCCAAAACTATGGGTGGTATATTCATCAATATAAGCACCAGGTATACGAGTTAACATTGGATGATCGGCAGAGTTTTTTTCATCTTTTTTGCTATTGTCTGTTACTGCTATTTCACTCACCTCTTGTGATAAATAGCTCTGGTTAGTGGTCACCAAATCTAATGGTTCATCGATTACTTCTATAATATCGATCTCTACGTTGGTGGCGCGCTGCCAGCCAGCCGCATATATGGACACATGTACTTGTTTTTTAGGAAGGGTGATATAAGCAGTAATTAACGAGGGTGAACTTTTTGAAATTGTATATAGCGGTTTTATAAATTTGCCTAATTTCTCCTCACTACCACAACTTGCTTGCTCGCATTCAAAAATGATCTCGGCATTTAGCGCTTTTAGCTGATTTTTATAGTTATTGATTAAATGAGCAGGTGTATAAGACGGCGGTAGCTCATAGTTGGTTCTAGTTAGTTTTCCTTTCACTTCTTTTGATTGAATATTTTTATCGTCAATTGCCGTGATCAATTGCACAGGCGTGAAGTGCCTTAATTCATTTTTTGTTTCTTTTACCTCTTTAGGCTCAGAAAATAATTCTTGTGATGTTGCCGAATAGGCATTCATCGCTGGCATCGCCGAAATGATGATTGCCAATGACATTAGCGCGGATTTTAACATATCAACTCCCTGTTGTGTATGTTGATGGTGGTAATATGAAATTAAATCAAACAGCAAGACGTAATATTTCAATTTATGCATAATATTACCAGATAATGATTTTTTATGAATAAATTTGAATCTATAGCGTAAATTTAAGTGATATTAATTCCAACATTTTTGTTCCTTATTATTAAGTTAATTAGCATTGCTACATTACATGGTATAGGTTTTTGTATTTTTATAGTGCCAAGTGATAATTGATTTGTTTTATTTTTGTGAAATAATTTGCAGGTTGTAAATATTGATTTTTAGATAAACAATTAACTTTAACATTGGAGGTTCGAAGGTGAACAAATTGAAACAAAAAGGTCAAGGTATGACCGAATATATTATTATTGTAGCGTTAATTGCCGTTTCTGCAATTGGTGTTTATAGCTTTTTTGGTCAAACTATCCGTAACCAAGTTGCTGGGTTATCAGCTGAAATGTCGGGTCAAGATTCAAGTGGTCAAATAGGTAAAGCTGTTGCATCTGCAGGGAAAGCAGATACTGTGGCAGATAAAGAATATAACTTAGGTAATTACGATAAAGCAGCAAACTCGAGTGCTAAAGGTAATTAATGCTTAGCCGATGTAGCCAGATATTGGGCTATGTCGGCTTTTTTATCAAAGGGATTCTGATATGAAAAAAAGTCAATTAGGTCAAGGTATGACCGAATACATCATCATTGTGGCATTAATCGCTGTTTCGGCAATTGGTGTATATAGCTTTTTTGGACAAACTATCCGTAATCAAGTTGCTGGTCTTTCCGCCGAAATGTCAGGACAAGATTCAAGCACACAGATTACAGCTGCGCAAACTTCTGCCGCTGCTGCGAATACAACAGCTAATAAAGATTATAACTTGGGCAATTATAATGAAGGAGCAAATTCGGCTGCAGGAGGAAGCAGTTCAGGTGGTGGAAGTACTGGCGGGGGTACTGTAGTAGATTAATACCTTAAAATAACTCATGGATGAATTTACTAATGCAACCTAAAACCAAATTTTTAAAGCAAAAAGGTCAGTCTTTAGTCCTGTCTTTAATATTAATGTCTTTTGCTGCGATGACAGTTTTATACAGCTACAACACGGCTCAATTAAATATAAAGTCAACAAAACTACAGCATACAGCTGATAACGCAGCTTATAGTATCGCAACCATCGCAGTGAGAGATTTTAATTTTAAAGCGTACACAAATAGAGCTTCTGTTGCCAATCAAGTTGCGGTAGCCCAAATGGTTGGTTTATCTTCATGGTTTAATATGACCGAGCGTTTTACTGAAAATGCATGTACTGCTCTTTGTTGGGTTCCTTATTTAGGGCAGGTCATTAGTGCAATACGAAGTGGCGTCGGTTATGCAAATCAAGTAGTACAACCATTTACAGAAATAATGATTACTGCTGAAAATGTAATATTGGGTATTCTTCGTTTTTCTCAAAATGCAATTCATTATGCAAGTGCAGGCGCTTCATTTACTACAGCAAGAAAAATCGTGAATGCAAACGATGACAAAGCTGAATTAAGTTTTGCGCAAAACCCTCAGCTTATCGAAAATATACACAATGTTTGGTTTACCTTTCAAAAGGAACACAATCGTGATCTTCAAAACAGAAATAATACACAGTTTACTGATTTTAAAGCCGTTATTATGGATTCAAGAGACCCCTTTAGTGAAAATAGATCTTATAAGTTAAGTTCTATTTGGAGCCAAACAATTTGGCCGTTACGCTGGAAAACGCAAAAAGCTGGTGGAAGCGAACTTATCTCAAACAGGAATGATGCTGAAACTTGGACTTCAATGGATACAATTGGATTTCATTTATCTAAATATCGATGTAGCTGGTCAGGGTGTCGTTGGCGTGGCTTCAGTGAAACTCCAATTGGTTGGGGGGCAACTCGTTCTGATGACAGAGCCAATATTACCCGCTTAGGTAGCTCATCACTTTGGGGACGTAGCAGGGATGTTAACAAAACATCTTCTAAATATGCAGCGAATAATCAGCAGACATCAGGAAGTTATAGTGGTGTCCAACCTTTTTATGGCTTATCAAATTCCGCAGTTAAAAAGAATCATACAGATAATATTGTCGTTGTTGTTTCAAAAGAACAGAACGATGCAAGGACAACAAGCTCTGTTGATTTAGCCGGAAACAATATAGACCCAGCAACAGCAGAAAAAATGTTAGGTGATAGATTAAATTCTATATCAGCATCACAGGCCTATTACTCTAGACCAACTGATTTATGGACTCGAGCAGATGGTAAGCATGAATATGGAAATTTATATAATCCATTTTGGCAAGCTCGATTAACAGACACCACGAATTTAGAACGAACTATGTCCTTAGCATTAACGAGGTTGCTTTAATGGTTGCTGTGGAACAGAAAGGACAAGCATTGGTTGAAGGCGCAATTGCACTTACCTTTGTCATTATTCCTTTATTAATTCTACTGCCTTACATGTCTAAAATGACAGAGGTACAGCATCGAGTATCAGAGGCTGCACAGTATACTTCTTGGGAACGAACAGTGTGGAAGAATAGTCGTCCCAGTTTGTTGCCAAATAATAGCTCTCATCATTCGGCAATTATGCCAGAAAATGATATTGCAATGCGTATTCCTTGGCGATTTTATCAGAAAAATGGGCTGTTAATTAGTAGTGAAAATCGAAATGAATGGGATTGGGACGAGAACGTTCATCCATTACTAAAATCTCAAACTACACAGAACTCATCAAATGACAATTTATTATCCTTAACGGATGAGAATATTGCTGACGGTGAGTTTTCTCGATTTGAACGAACAGAGCGAAGTGGTAAAACACCTGGAAGTATAGGGAGTACGATAGATAATGCGGTTGGATTATTATCTTTTACAGGATTAAATTTAGAAAGATCGCCATATTACGAAACAGAAGTTAGCATTAAATTACAAAATCACTATTTAGAACCCTTTGATCAATTAAATTTAAGTTTTAAAGGGAATAGTGCATTAATGGCTTCAGGGTGGAATGCTGGAGGTGCTGTTCATGCAGATAAGAGAGTGAATAAACTAGTGTTAACCTCAGTTTTAGATAACAGTCTTGTAGGCCTTGTTCAAACAATTGGTGGTTTTATTCCGTTTGGCAAAGAACTTAAAACTAACTCTTTAAAATTTGGTCATGTAGATTCTGATGTCTTACCGGAAAATAGGTTATGTCGTTATGGTACTGAAAATTGTGGTGGTTAAATTATGAATAAGTTATTCACTCTCCTTCTATTATGCATACCTTCTATATGCATCAGTGTTGAATGGCCTGATATCGAGTTTCCGGAAGGCGCGGTTGTAGAAATTGTTGCAGAAGACATTAAAATGTATGGGTATCCAACTAAAACTTGGATTGTTAAAGATAATGCGAGTCAAATGTTAACCGCAGCATTTTTTAAAAAGCAATGGAAGAGTAAAAGCGATAAGTTTGACGAGCAAAAACTAGGCAGTGATTATGTCATTAATAGTCTGCAAGATCCTTTTTTACTGACAGCTCGAATTAAGAAGGAATATGATGGTGTGACTGTTTTAGTTGGCATAACACAAAATATTGAAGCAAGTTCCAATAATATTAGCGCTGATCAATTTCCATCACCACTTAACTCGAATATAATTTCTGATATTAAGTCGAAAGATTTATTTAAAAACGGTAGAACAGTAATTTTACAAAACAAAAGGAGCATTTCAGAAAATTACCATTACTATCGAAGATATTTTCAACGACTTGGTTGGAGCGAAAATACTGGCATTCTAGATGTTAATTCAGGAAAAGCGGTTTTAATGATGAGTAATGGAGCTAATACGGTTGATATCAGTTTTAACAAAAAAAGTGAAAATGTAAATGTAGTGTTCAACCAAGTCATGGATGGACTATGAAATGACAAGATATACATATAATAAAGGACAATCGAGTGTTGAATATTTAATTGTATGTGCAGCATTAGTCGCTGCATTATTTACTCCATTAGAAAATGATAAAAGTGTAATCGATAATTGTGCTGAATCATTAAAAGAGTGGTATAGCGCATTTGCATACAATAAATCAATGTCAACATTACCAGATTATAACTAGGGATAGGAAATGCGATTTAAATCTATAGATTTCAACTGGATTTTACTGATTATAGCTATTGTGCTAGGTGGTGTTTCAGCTTGGGCAACAAAAAATTACTTTATTACTAAAGAACAGCAGCTTAGAGATGAGCTTTCGAATGATAATATCGTAATGGCTGACGTAGTTGTCGCAACGCAAGAATTACGAAAAGGTGATGTTGTATCGCAAGACAATATGTCAGTAAGAAGAGTTCGGGCAGATATTTTACCTTTAGACGCCGTGCATCCTTCACAGTTTGATTTAGTGGTAGGACAAATGTTATTGGCACCTATGAGTGAGGGAAGGCCTCTAATATCGACATATTTGCCAGGTATGCACGCAAAACAATTTTCGGATTTACTTAAAGAAGGTGAGCGTGCGGTTACAATTAATATAGATGAAATTAACTCAACAGCAGGAATGTTAGTACCGGCTGACCACATCGATTTATTATTAGCCTTTAAAGACGATAAAGATGAGCAAGAAACAGAAAAACTGCAATTGCTTATTGAAAATGTGGTTGTGCTAGCAGCTGGTCGTAGAAGCTTAGACATCAACCCTGAATTAGTCGATACGTTTTATGATAACCCGAATGCTTACAATACTGTAACACTGGCATTATCGGTAGAAGATGCTGCGAGAGTTTCTTTAGCGAGAAATAAAGGCAAGTTTGTGACTTTGCTGCGTAATCAAGTAGAAGATAAGCCTTTAGAGTTTGTTTCATTAAAGGAAAGTCAAATATTTAATGTTGTTAATAATGATACTGCTGAAAATAATGTTGAAATGATTATTGGCGGTAGCGGAATTAAAACAACGACTCAAAGCTATCCTCTTCCTAAAGAAATGCTTGAGCAATTAAATCAATATAAGAATAATTTATCACTATGAAATCATTAAATTTAATTTTTGTTTTTTTTATTTGTATTTTTACATCACCGTTAGCGTCTGCGCATAACAATACCCCATTTAAGTTATATGTAGGTGCCGTAGAATTATATAAAGCCAAAAATATTGAAAGGATAGTGGTCGGTAATGGTAGCGTGATTAGCACTAAAGTTGTCGATAATAACGGTCTTATTATTATTGGTGAGTCAGCTGGAGACACTGATTTACAAATATGGCAAAAGTCCGGTAATGTTATTAAATTAAGTGTCACGGTAACGCCTGACAACTCATTAAAAACGTCAGCGACTATCAAGAAAATGTTAGCGGCTTTTCCTGCTTTGCAAGTTAGTGAAAATGATGGCTTGATTATTGTTCAAGGTGAAGCCGATCTTAATCAAAAGGAACAGTTAGAGAAAATATTTGAGGCAAGCCCGAATATAGTCTCACTAGTCAAGTATGCAAAATATGCCACTGCAATTGCTCCTATGGTGAGAATGCAAGTCAAAATTGTTGAATTTAACAAATCGACCTTGAATAATATCGGCATAAAATGGGATTCAGTTATGGCTGGTCCTGCATATGGTGCCGCAAAAGCTTTTACAGCGAATCCAATTTTTAGTGTTGCCTCTTCTGGTCAGTTCGTTGATCAAATCTCAAGTGCTGTCACAGAAAGTATTGGAGTACTAGATAATCGTAGTTGGAGTTATTTTGGGGTAGTGACAGGTATAAGCTCGCAAATTCAATTATTAGCACAAAAAGGTGATGCAAGAATGCTTGCTGAACCTAATCTCACTACTCGCAGCGGTGAAACTGCATCATTTTTAGCCGGGGGGGAGTTTCCTATTCAAAGTGTGAGTGGACTTGGTGCCGTAGATGTTGAGTTTAAAGAGTATGGTATCAAGTTAGATATCGAACCCGTGGTAGACGAGAACCAAAATATTGTGAGTAGAGTAATGGCCGAGGTCAGCTCAATTGATCCTTCTGTATCAATTGGGAGCATCCCTGGCTTACTCACCCGTAAGACTGAATCGGTCATTAATGTCAAAAATAATGAAACGATTGTGATCTCTGGTTTAGTGAGTAGTGAAATGTCAAAATCAGTCAGTAAATTTCCTTTTCTGGGTGAAATCCCTATCCTCGGTGAATTATTTAAATCGAGAGATTTTAGAGAAAAGAAAAGTGAACTAGTTATTTTTGTTACACCCACGATAGTGTATCCAGGTGAAGAAAGTCATGACGCACAGTTAGCCAGAGGTGTGGAGTTAACTGATGAAGCGTCCAAACTTGAAGCGTTTTATATCTTAGATTAAAAGGATTTACAGATGTTTAACGTAATAGTGAGTACAACTAAAGGTACTAAAGTTGGTGAGTTTCAATGCATACATTCAGAATGTCATGTGGGCAAAGATAATGGACAACTGATACAACTCCGTGGGTTTAAAGTATCAAAGCATCATGCCACGCTATCGCAGAATGAGATTGGTATATTTGTCTCTGATAATCAAAGCCGCACAGGCTTAAAAGTAAATGATGAAAAGCAAAAAGAATTTGGCCCTTTATCTCTAATCGACAAAGTACAAATTGGTGATTATATCATTAGAGTGCAATCATCTGATCCTAAAACAATTACATCTGAAACTTATCATAATGAAGACCTAAGCCTAACGGATAGCAGTATTATAGATTCCGAAATAGCTCAAGTTAACGAGTTAGATAAACAAACTACACTTAATCGTGAGGCTATTGCGTCAGATGAATTAATTCAAAGAATTAAAGTTAGAAATGAATGCAGACGTAAAGTTCATCGAGAACTACTAAAATTGATGGATTTAAGGCGCGTGAATGTCAACGAAATGAGTGACGATGAATTAAGAATCCAAAGTTCCAAATTGATAGAGCAGATTATTGCATCTATGACTCTTCCTGACGAAATAGAAGTCGACTCGCTGATTAAGGAAGTCTTAGACGAGACCATCGGTTTAGGGCCATTAGAGAGTTTAATTGCCGATCCCGATGTTACCGAGATTATGGTTAACAGCCATGATCAAATTTTTTATGAAAAAGCAGGTAATTTATTTTTATCTGATATTTCTTTTTCAGATGATCAGGCGGTTTTAGGAGCAATAGAAAGAATCGTAACACCTATTGGGCGTCGAATTGATGAAAGTTCACCAATGGTTGATGCAAGGTTAAAGGATGGCTCTCGTGTTAATGCGGTAATACCTCCATTAGCCCTAAAAGGTCCATGTATTACCATTCGTAAATTTATGCAGAAAAGACTTAGCTGCAATGATTTAGTTAACTTTGGTTCAATGAACCAGCCGATGGCTGCATTTTTAGAAATGGCCGTTAAGCAAAAAAGAAATATTGTTATTTCTGGTGGTACTGGTTCAGGTAAAACAACGTTGTTGAACGTTTTATCTAACTTTATCCCCGATAATGAGCGGATTGTAACGGTAGAAGATGCCGCTGAACTGCAACTATATCAGCCAAACCTTGTTTCATTAGAAGCCCGTCCACCCAACCAAGAAGGGAAAGGAGCGGTAGAAATTAGGGATTTAGTTAAAAACTGCTTACGTATGCGTCCAGACAGAGTGGTTATTGGGGAATGTCGAGGTGGTGAAGCTCTCGATATGCTTCAGGCAATGAACACTGGCCATGATGGTTCATTGACCACAGCACACTCTAACTCTCCTCGTGACTGTGTTTCACGATTAGAGGTTATGGTGATGATGGCCGGTATGGATTTACCTATATTAGCGATTCGTGAGCAAATTACCTCAGCTGTTAATATTATTGTACAGCAATCTCGTTTTTCTGATGGCTCAAGAAGAGTGACAAGCATATGCGAATTAACAGGACTAGAAGGAAGTGTTGTTCAGTTATCTGAAATTTTTAAATTTCAGCAAACAGGTTTTAATACTGAAGGTAAAATTGAAGGTTTTTATACTGCAACAGGCACAGTGCCAGAGTTTTATGAGCAGCTACAAAAACGAGGTGTAAAGATTAAATTGGATATTTTTGATACCGGAGGCCGTAAATGACAATAATTATACTTGCAGCTTCTTTAGCATTTATTTCAATCGCCTTATTGGTTTGGTCTTTAAAGCATTTATCCGAAAGATTTGCATTGAACTATCACCAGACATTTACCTCGTCTGCAAAAACGAATCTGACAGAAATGTTTTTATTCATTGAACCTAAACAGCTGTTTATCGTGAATATGATAACCCTTTTATCGCTGCCTATTCTGTTTAGGCTTTTTCTGGGTACATGGGTTTTAGGCCTTTTATTAAGTATATCTCTGGCTCTGTTACCCCGGTTTGCTTATAAGTATCTACATAAAAGACGTCGTAGAAAGTTTGTACACCAACTACCTGACTCGCTCAATATGGTTGCTACCTCCATGCAATCTGGGGCTAACGTTACTAGCGCAATTGAATTTATGGCTGAAGAAATGGAGTCACCATCAAAGCAAGAGTTTCAGTTGTTTCTTCGTGAGCAAAGGCTTGGTGTTGAGTTTAATAAAGCGTTAGACAATATGCTGGTGAGAATTCCTGAAGATGAATTTCAACTTGTTACAGCAGGTATGCAAATATCAAGAGAGATTGGTGGCAACTTAGCTGAAGTTTTACTCAGACTTTCAGATACCCTGCGAAGAAAAATTGAGATGGAAGGTAAAATTGATGCATTAACCTCACAAGGTAAAATGCAAGGTGTGGTAATGACGTTATTACCTGTCTTTATTGGCTTAGTGCTATATCAAATGGAACCATCATCAATGGGGCGTATATTAACAGAGCCAATGGGGTGGGCGTTAATTGCGCTTATCACCATCATGTTATTTGCTGGTTATATGTCAATCCGAAAGATTGTTACAATAGATGTATAGGGAATATTATGGTTAATATTATTGTAGCGTGTTACACAATAGCCATTATTTTTTTGGTCGTTAGTTGTATTCGAATTTATCGAAAAGTGCCCAACGATAATCGTGAATTTATGGATCCACTATCACCAGGGCTAAAATTGATTTGGCCTTTGGTGAAAATTTTCGCTTTTTATATAAGTGAAAATTTAAGTGTTGATTATCTAGAGCGTGTTTCAAAAAAACTGCAAATCTCTGGGCTGTCATACATAATGACCGCTGAACAATATTTTGCCATAAGGGTATTAAGTACACTTTTTTCTCTCGGGTTAACAATATTTTGCGGTATATTATTGGAGAGTTTGGAAACTAATTACTTAATTTTTTCTGTTGTTTTTGGTTACTTTTTACCTGTATTAACCTTAAATGATTTACGGAAAAAGCGTCAAGGCCTGATCGTCAAATCGCTGCCTGTTTATTTAGATTATTTGACCATGGCTATTGAGGCAGGGTTAAATATGACTGGGGCGTTGTCACAAGCCGTAGACCGTGGTCCAGCCGGACCGTTACGTATAGAATTAGAGAAAGTGATCCGCGATATGCGTGCAGGTATGTCAAGAGCGCAATCTTTTAGAAACATGGCCGAGCGTGTACAAATTACCGAAGTAAATAGCCTTGTGAGCGCACTTGCTCAAGCAGAAAGAACCGGTGCAAGTTTAGGTCACACATTACGCATTCAATCAGATCAACGACGTGTTGAGCGTTTTCAGCGTGCCGAGAAGAAGGCTCTTGAAGCGCCGGTTAAGTTAGTGTTTCCTCTAGTCATATTTATTTTCCCCGTCACTTTCATGATACTAGCTTTTCCAATCGCCATGAAATTTATGTATGAGCTATAAAATGGATTTTATTAGTATTAAAAGCGACAAAGGCAGCATTATTGATAGTGTTGCTTTGGCAGATAAAACCCTTAACAGATTAAAAGGCCTTTTAGGTAAAAAAGGGCTAACGATGCAACAAGGTTTACTGATTAGCCCTTGTAACTCAGTACATACCGTAGGGATGAAGTTTGATATTGATGTCATTTTTTTAAACAAACAAAATCAAGTTATCAAAATTAAACCATCAGTAAAGCCAACTAGAATGGTCAGCTGTTTTCGGTCAAAAAAAGTACTAGAACTGGCGTCGGGAAGTGCTCAATACAACAATATTTCAATAGGAGATTCATTGTCATGGTAAGACAACTATCATTCATTGTAGCTTTATTATTTTTGGGTTTAAGTGGTTGTACAACTACAAAAACAGATGTACCAGAAGGTAATCAGCAAATAATGCAAATTCAAGCGAATGCGGAACGTGCTTATAAAATGGCGATGTTAGACAAAGCAGAAAGTCTGTACTTTGAAGTATTAGCTAGTGTGCCTAACTATGCTCCAGCATGGTTCCGTTTAGGTAATATTTATACTCGAACTGGTCGTCATGACGCAGCAATAGCAGCTTATTCAAAAAGTTTAGAGTTTGAACCTGATAATCAAAAAGCATTTTATAATATAAGTCTGGTTAGAATTAAGCAGTCAACCGAAGCGTTATCGGCAGCAACCAAACATGGTGATATTAACTCGCCGATTGGCAAACAAATACAAGCATTATTAAATGCGCTTAATCAATTACAGAGAGAGCCTCGCAAACCCGATCAGCAAATCGAAGCGTCGTTATAATGAAACGCATAATTTTTCAAAATCAGAAAGGTCAAAGTATGGTTGAGTTTAGCCTTGCTGTGCCTTTTTTAATGCCAATCGTTTTAGTCACCATGATGCTAATTGTACAATGGGCCTTTATATATTCAGCCAAAAGTACCCTAAATGCGGCCACAATTAATGCTGTTAGGGCAGGCACGCTGCACAACGGTAATATCAATGAAATTCGTAATGGGCTTGCTCAGGGGATGATGCCTTTATTTGCCCATGGGACTGATATTTCTGACACTCTAGAGGCTGTTGCAAAATCAAAAGTGGCAGTAGCATTACAAAGCGATATTACTATTTTAAGCCCAGATAGAACCGCTTTTGATGAGTTTAAAGTGAGGGTGAGATATCCCCAAGGCAATCTTTATGAAATACCTAATAATAATTTAATGTACCGAAATCCGGCATTAAAAGATTTAGGGCAAGGTAGAAAGTTAAATGTACAAGATGCCAATTTATTACAGATAGAAGTCAGATGGTGTCAAAAATTGATAGTCCCATTTGCTAATTATGTTATTGAAGAAATTATAACGTCGGCACTGTACTTACCCGGTCCAGAACAACTTGTTTGCAACGCGCTTGGGCAAGCAACAGGTGATAGTTATTTAGCAATGGTTTCGCAAGGGTTAATGCGAATGCAAACACCTTTTAGATTGTAATTGAAATAAAGATGAACTTGACATAACAGTCAATAAAAATTGAAAAAATGGATTTATATAGGGATATATTCAATGAAACATAATGCACTTTGGTTAGCTATTTTATTAGCTGCCAGCGTAGGAATGAGTGGTTGTAATAGTGAGCTAGAGGAAGGGGAAGGCGTTGGCGTTGTGGTGCCCACTCCGGTAGATCCGGTTGATCCAACAGATCCTATCGACCCAACGGATCCGGTTGATCCTACTGATCCTGTCGAGTTTGTCGGTACCTGGGAAAACAAGGATGAAGATGGTGATGGCGTGCCAGATGAGCAAGATGATTATCCGTTTGATGCGAGTCGATCTGAATACGAATTGGTTTATGAGGAAGAGTTTAATAATAATGTTGCTCAAGCAAATCTAGCAGGTCGTATTCCATTTCGGATTCAAGGATCCATAAGTGATTCACGTGATATCGATGATTTTAAGTTCACCGTATCAAGTGAGGATATTGTCGCAGAAAATATTTTTAGTTTTATGCTTTATAAAGATGAGCCTAAATTCAAACCAAGAATAGTTATCATAAATGATGATGGTATTGTTCTTCAAGCGCCAAGTTTAGCTATTGATGTGGTTGGCCGAATAGGTTACGCAATATCTTTTAAACCTGAAGGTGCTGGGAATTATAATATAAGTGTGACTGACTATAATGGGAATAGTGATGTAGGTTTTACATATTTATTAGAGTCATTCGTTGATCAAGATAGTGATGGCGTTGCTGATGAATTAGAAGTTGCCTTAGCTATGAATCCTAATATACAAGATACAGATAAAGATAATATTCTTGATGGTAATGAATATCATGTCTTTAAAAATCAATATTTACGTGATATCGATGTCGACTCGGATAATATTCCTAACTGGTTAGATAGTGATTCTGATGATGATGGTATTTTGGATTTATTAGAATCTACAACGAATTTTGATGGAGATAATTATCCAAATTTTGTAGATTTAGATAGTGATAATAATAATGTTTATGATAAAGATGATTTTGATGATTCTATAGGGTACCTGCAAGATACCGATGGAGATAATATACCCGACTATGCTGATATCGATGATGATGGTGATCTGCTTTTAGATATAAATGATATAGAAAGTAAAATCGCTTTGTTAACATTTGATAGAGAAAGTGCTACTTCACCAAAAATACTAAATGTCCAATTAAATATTAATGGTAGCTATGCAATAAACAAAATCTCTGCATTTAACCCTGTAGTTATTAATGGCGAAAACTTAAATTTATCAAGTGAAGCTTTTGTTGTTTTAAGTAAGGATGATGCAAATGGGAAAATGTCAAATATAAAGGTTAACGTTGCTTCAGAAAATAAAATTGAATTTGTTGTACCTGATTATGGTGATATTGCGTTTGGCGGGGAATATGTAGAATTATTTCTTGTTATTGATGGTAAGAGAACAGAAAAAATACGTGTTAGATTGCTGGATCCACTAAACCCACAGTTGTATACGTTTACCCCAACTTCTACAGAATCAGGGCAAGTTATTAGTATCGTTGGTGAGAATTTATCGGCAGGCACAAATGTAGTTATTAATGATCAAGAAATCCAACTGAGTATACTTAGCTCAAACTCTGCACAGTTTATAATACCTGAGTTAGCTTTAACGTCTAATATTTATCTAAAGAATCAATATGGTACAAGTGAACCGAGCTTATTGATTATAACTAAAAATCAAAATGTTGTAATTGATATACCGGCACAATATCAAAATGTAGTTGGACCGTTTCGCTTATCAATGGTTGATAAATCATTTGTTGAACTAAGTAATATTCAAGGTTATGCATATCCATTTAATAGTGCGCAACCCGATACTTTGCTGATAACAAATTCTAATGGCATCAGTATATTGCGTACTATAATGTTACCTTCTGAATCGCAAATTAATGTTAGTTTAGATTCAACTATTAAGGCTATGGCTTTGACTAGCTTTATTCAGGATAAAACAGAAGCACAAGTCATTGAAGCGTTAGAGTTACTTCCACAGTTGTCAAGTTATCATTCTCTTGAAGAGTATGTGTTGGCTGGTATAAGTACAGATATAGATGCTACATTAGATTTAGGTAATATGGCTATAGCGGCTAAAATTTATGATGTAAATGAAGAATTAAAACAATTATTAACACAGACATCCAATTCACCAGAACACAAAAGCAGTTTTAAGAATTATATAGAAAGCGCGATAGTTGGTAAGTCTTCAGCTTCTGATCCTCAAAGACCTGTAATCACACCCGCAGAGTCACAAGACGGTATCAAAGTTGAACCCACAAGAAAGGGTATTACAGATTTTTTCGATTATGATGGCTATACAGAATTGCAAAATAGCACTCAGATGTATTTGAGTGCAGCTGTATATAAAATTAATAGTAATTTAGACGTTCAAACCTCGCCAGCAGTTGGTATAGATCCGTCAAATAACAAAACAAGTAAGACTTATAGTCATATTGATTCTTTTCTTGACCGCGATATGATTGCTCCTGTCAACTATACTGCATTTTCAATTGCTTATTGGTCGAAAGATACTGACTTAGATGTGTGTAAATACCAAGACTGTTTAATTGAAGTAATTACTCCAGGACCTAATGGTGAAGAATTAACTGATGCAACAAAAAAAAATGTTGCAAAGAATTTATTTATTAGAAATTTAATCGATAGAGCAATTTGGCCTACTTTTAAGTCAATTTCAGAGATTATTACTAAAGCAACATCTAAAGATAGTAATAAGCAAGGAATTGGCTCGGATGGATACGTTCGAGATCCATCCAAGCCTGAAATGGCTAAACATATAACCGAAATATTTATATCTGTACTTCCTAATGTAATGGACTCTATACATGATGCATTTAAAGATGGAAAAGTTACTCCTGCAGAAGAAAAAGATATTATTAATGAACTAACTAAGGTTATGGATGCAGAAACTAATGCTTTAAAATCACTAAAGTTAGGACCTGTTTTTACTGCAATTTATTCAGCAGCAGGTTTTGATTTAGCCGATTTACTTAAAGATATTTCAACAGCCATAAGGGATAAGATTCTTGAAAGTTTTATTCCATATTATGGTCAAGCCATTAGAGTTATTGAGGTTTTAGAATTAATTAATAATGGGGCTGATGCTGCAGAGGCTTGGTATCATTTATTTACATTAAATCAAAAGTATGAATATAGAGTTACTTGGGGATTACGTATTGTAGCCATGGATCCAGGAGTGATTCAAATAAAAGAAAATGATTTGGTTGAGTTAAAGATAATAGGTATTGGTATTTGTCCTGTTACGGATTGGGCTGGAGATCCTACTTATCCGGTGATAAAGTTTCATGATAAAACGACAGGTGAAATGACAACATTAGTTATTGAGAATCGAGGGGAACTATATAATTCTTATCGAGTGAATAACCTATGTACTGAAGCGAAAATATATATGCCACCAACATATTTATCTAAAATGACAATTGATTCCAAAGTGACAGTAGAACTTGAATTTTCAGGGGATATCGCGAATAGTGAAGTTCAACAGTCGAAACCACAATTTCTTACTTTTGGTGATGGTTTAAAAATCGATAAGATAACACCGCAACCAGCATTTATTAATAGTGAAGTGATTATTACAGGCTTAGGTTTTTCAGATACACCTAGTAACAATGAGGTTTATTTTGTTGATAAATTGAATAATAAGATATCTGCTAGGATAGTAAAATCAACAGCGAATAAGCTTACTGTATTGGTACCTTCTAGCGCTGTTTCTGGTAATGTCTATGTTTTGGTTGATAATAAAGAGGTAGTTAGTAATATTGTCATAAGCTCTACTGAGATGATATTTACTTTTGGTGATAATGGTAACGAAACAGACGATAGCTTTCAAGTTCTGGTAAATAACGTTGCGGTTGATGAATCAACAGCAGGTCAAACTAAACGTACAAAGAAATTAACTTTACCACCAGGAGAGGTAGACTTCGAGCTTGTAGGTATTACAGTTCCCGACTCTCGGGCGACATATTATGTTTGTTTTTCAAATAATGTAGATGTGGTTAGTGGTATTACATCTGCTAAAGTAGATTTCGAACCTGGAAGCCAGTTTTCTACTAAACTTAGATTAAATGTTAAGTCAGAGTCAGCTTCTAATCCGGTGAATTGTAGGTACTTCGATCCAACAACCAGCCAAACAATTGTAATGTGGGAAGAATAATCATGAATATTGTAGTTAAGTCGCTAATATTGGCTTTGCTCGTTAGCTTGTCATATGAATCGTATGCAGATGATAATAATTATAATTTTGTTGCGAACAGTAATACCGATAATATTTTTCTTGATAAATGTAAGATTTATAGGGAAATACTAAAAACCAACGATATTGAGTTATTCAAAACTTTTATCGATCCGTCATTGCATGAGCATCCTCGTTTAGCTAAAGGTTTCTCTACTTACGTAAAGAACTATGAGCGAGAAGTCGGTGAAGAGGCTTATACATTGGAAAGCATTGTCATAGTGAACTTAGAAGACCAAAACTTTGCTGGTGTCGATTACATATATTCATTTAATAATGGCAAAGGCCATGGTAACTCAGGTTGTACATTTACCCGTTTAGAAGGTAATCATTGGAAACTACGACCTCGTTAATATTAAGTATATTAATAAGATCTACAGCAAAATGAAAAAGTGTAAGTCGATTAAGGAATAGGATGTTTAACAAGTTAACAGGGACGTTATTGATTACCGCGTCATCATTTTCAATTGTGTCAGCTGTTGAAAAAATAAAGTGGATTTTTATATGCTTTAATCTGATTTATGTGGTGTTGGCGGTAAGTGTTTTTTCTTTTTCGGCTGAAACTGTCGGGCGTTTAATGCTCAGTATATTGTCGATGTTGGTAGCGTTTAGTTATCAATGTCGATGGTGTTTTGATGCCTCACGCAATGTGTTAATACAGTTCCATGGTTTCAAGTTAGGGAGGAAATCCATTTATTCCCTTCAACAACAAGATGTTGATTACTCAATAATAAAAAATATTGAGTTAAAAGAAGTGCATAATACTTATAAAGTGATTTTGCATGTTAAAGAGAGTCAACAAGCTCCATTTCCTGAACCGATATCGATATTGTTAAAAGTGAAGCAACATAAGTTGCCCACATTGGTGCAACAATGTCGAAAAGAGTTAATGTCGCAGGGGATTAATGTTGTCGGTCAATTTGATAGCGTTAGCCGTAAAGATTGGCCAACCTTTAGTTCAGTTCCGCTCGACCAAGATACCGTAAAAGCCTTTATTGGGATTAAGCTATTTAACGACCCGATAAAATTACAATACCCCGTCACACTGTTTATGCTGCCTTTACCTCGGCAATACTTTCATCAAGTCTGGGCTTCAAGTTATATTAGTTTTATGGCCGCCCTGTTTATCCTTTATTCCAGCCATAATATCGTAGCGGGCATAGTGGTTGCATTATTTGGGGTAGCTGTGTCTGCTGTAAGGCGAAAGCTCATTTGCGATAAGCATTATACACAGGGGATATCGAATCCTAATGAGATTGTTATCAGCGAGAATTCACTTGTTATTCCAAGAGTGTGAATAACATGGCCACCCAAAATTGTTGGCTAAATATTAAACACTCAACTACGCTTTATTTACCCTTCCTAAATGGTATTTGAAGATGGCCAGACCAAGACAAACTATCGTTAGCTTAGAAGATACACCTTACTATCACTGTTGTTCACGTGTGGTACGTAAGGCTTTTTTGTGCGGTTTTGATAGCTCAACAGGTGAAAACTTTGAGCATCGACGAGAATGGGTTGATGCCCGTATTATTGAATTAGCGACAATTTTCGCCATTGATATTTGTGCGTATGTTGTCATGAGCAATCACTTGCATGTAGTGATTAAAGTGGACGCAGATAAAGCAAAAAACTGGTCAGATAAAGACGTACTGATTCAGTGGCACAAAGGCTTTAAAGGTACCTTACTGACACATAAGTTCGTAAAAGGTGAAGACCTGAATGAATTTGAATTAAAGACGGTAAATGACAGTATCATCCAATATCGCAAACGTTTGATTGATATCAGCTGGTTTATGCGCTCGCTTAGTGAGCCAATAGCCAGACAGGCCAATAAAGAAGATAAATGCACCGGAAGATTCTGGGAAGGCAGGTTTAAATCTCAAGCGTTGCTTGATGAAGCCGCAGTGTTAGCTTGTATGGCCTATGTCGATTTGAATCCTATTCGCGCTCAAATGGCCACCACACCCGAAAGCTCAGACTATACCAGTATTCAGCGTCGAATAAATTCAGCGATAAAAGGTGAGCAACCAACAGCGTTATTGCCTTTTGTGGGTAATGAGCGCTTAAACATACCTAATGGGTTAATGTTCAGTGTAAAAGACTACATCGTACTGGTTGAAGATACTGGTAGGATTATTCGACAAGATAAGCGCGGTGCCATTAGTTCAAGCAGCCAAGATATTCTTAATAGACTCAACATCCCTGCTGAGAACTGGCTAAAAATTACTACCGAGTTTGGCGCGTTATTCAAAGGCGCAGTAGGGGCTTTACCTGCATTAACTGACTATTGTGAACATTTAGACCGAAAGCGACGACAAGGCGCTTCAAATTGCCAGCGCTGGCTGTGTGCTTAAGGCTTAATATCGAGAAAACTATAATGTATTTTACACTTTGGTTGGTATCAATCTGCTAGTGTTGCCTTCATTTTGGCCTATAAGCTGATTATCAAGTTTAAAAACTTATTTACTGTTTAAAAGGATATATTTTGGTTTTTGTATAGTCATAAAAGGCTATCGTAATTCAAGTGAAAAGGCAGTAAGTTATTTCATTATAAAAATGGGTGATGAGATGGACGCTCCCTAATACGGCGTCAATGCGCCAAACTGATGTTGAACCATACAGTTACTTAAGGAGCGTCCACCATGAAAGTTACCACTATTGCGATTGATTTGGCAAAAAATGTTTTCCAAGTTTTAGGAATGGATAGCCATGCAAAGCAAGTCTTCAATAAACGTTTAAATCGCACTCAACTGATTGAGTTTATGTTGCAACAACCCCATTGCGATGTGGTCTTTGAGGCTTGTTATTCATCCCATTACTGGGGGCGTAAGTTTCTCGCTATGGGGCATAACGTTAAACTCATTCCTGCCCAACATGTCACCCCGTTCGTGCGAGGCAGTAAAAATGACAACAATGACACAATGGCGATTTTTGAAGCCAGCTTTAGGCCAAACATTCGTTTCGTGCCAGTGAAAACCGAAGAGCAGCAAGAAATATTGATGTTACACTGAGTCAGAGAACGTTTAGTAAAGGAGAAAACCGCCTGTACTAATCAAATTAGGGGTGTATTAGTTGATTTTGGGATTTACTTTGCCCAGGGCTATAAAGCATTTGAAGTGGCTATGTGGGACATCATTAACGATGCGTCACAACGCCCTATTATTAAACTGATGGCTAATGACTTCTGGGATGAATATCAAAGTGTTAATAAACGTTTAGACAGAATTAATACCTTGATAAAAAAGCTTGTCGAGCGTGACCCTAATGGCAAAATCTTATTAAGTATTCCTGGTATCGGCCCCATTATCGCATCAGCGTTTGTTGCATCAATTGGCAAAGGCCAGGCGTTTAATACTGCTAAAGAACTGGGGGTGTGGCTGGGGTTAACCCCTAAGCAATTTGCCTCTGGCCATCGAAGTGTTAATGGCAGTATTACAAAACGTGGCAACGGATATTTACGAAAACAGCTTATTCATGGCGCCAGAACCGTCGTCAGCCATGCGAGTAAAAAACAAGATGATTTAAACCGTTGGATAACACAGTTAAGAAGCCGAAAAAGCATCTGCAGTACGGTGGTTGCCACGGCTCATAGACTCGCCAGACTGATATGGATTTTATTACAAAAACAAGTGCCTTATGCTCCGCAATATGCAGCAAATCAAGGTGTAAACCATGTTACTTGTTAACACTGTTGTCGCTATCTTGCAGAGCTCGGTCTGGCCAAGGACTCCGAGTCCGACTGGGTGATAAGAGCCGCAAGATAGCACATTAAATACTCACCAGGGTTGTTGTGAACGATGAAGAAATGGCTCAGTCCAACCAGTGCTAGCCCGAATAGGCCAAGGATAGGAAAGCCTAATCCGCATGGGTGTTTCAATTGACAGGCGCAGTGGTACGGATTTCATTAGGGGCGCAGCTTGGCTGTTAAGCCCGTATATATGGCAGTACAACAGCTTCTAGCGGTAAATGAGCACATCAAAAGCAACGATAAGAGTGAGAATGTTGTATAGAAAACTAAGGCCAAAAAGCCTTCGGTGAGCAGAGTATTATCTTGACTCACCGGGAGCGTCCATATATGGCATTGTTAATGTTCATTGTTAATGTTGGCATTGTTAATGTTGATATATATATTGAACTAATACATATAAAAATGGGTGGCATTGTTAATGTTGTTAATGTTCATTGTTAATGTTGGCATTGTTAATGTTGGCATTGTTAATGTTGATATATATATTGAACTAATACATATAAAAATGGGTGGCATTGTTAATG